>NZ_JBITWC010000001.1:0-192728 GCF_044543515.1 Vreelandella lionensis
AAATGCACAAAGAACGGGAAAATAGTGCCTAAATTTGCAATTTTTTATCAGCTCAAGTGAGCGTTGACGAATATCGGTAATTATTCAGACCTTCCTTAACGTGGGCATGCTGATTTTTTGCCCTCGTGAGATACAGAGCGTTGGGCAGCTGTTCAAACGCGCCGGGCTTGCGCTACTGGAAGCCAAGCGCCAGCGGGACGGTGAGCCAAAACGGTTCTGCGCGGTGTTGGAGCAAAAGCTTGAAGAGGATATAACGCTAGAGCGTGAGCTGCGCCTGGCGATCGATAGCGGTGCGCTTAGCCTGCACCTTCAGCCACAGGTGGGAGCGCAGCACGAGGTCATCGGTGCCGAGGCCCTGGTACGCTGGCACCACCCGCAGAAAGGCATGATTTCACCGGGGCGCTTTATTCCCATCGCCGAACACACCGGACTAATTCTGCCCCTAGGGGCCTGGGTACTAAAAGAGGGTTGCCGCCTGCTCGGCGAGTGGCAGCACGACACGCGCCTGAGAGATTTAAAGCTTTCGCTTAACGTGAGCGTGCGTCAGTTCCAGCAGCCCGATTTTGTTGAGCAGGTTACCACCACGCTGCGCGCAACTGGCGCCCCGCCTGAGCGCTTGACGCTGGAGCTGACCGAATCGCTGCTGATGAGCGACCCAGAGGGCACCATCGATAAGATGCAGCGCCTGCGGCAACTGGGCATCCGCTTTGCGCTGGATGATTTTGGCACCGGCTACTCGTCGCTGGCATATCTCAAATCGCTGCCACTGGACACGCTCAAAATCGACATTGCCTTCGTCAAGGATTTGACCCTGGACATGCAGGCAACGCCGATCGCCGCCACCATTATTGCCCTGGCAGAGAGCCTGGGGCTTGATGTGATTGCCGAGGGTGTGGAAACCGCCGATCAAAGTACAGTACTGGCTCGCTTGGGGTGCCATGTCTATCAGGGCTACTTCTTTAGCAAGCCAGCACCAGCGGCGGAGTTTGCGCGGCTAAATAGTGACTCCTCGCCTACAGCGTCATAAACGGCTGGGCGTCTTGATCGCTGAATAGGTAAACGTTGTAAGGCTCGCTTTGGGGCCCTGGCATGCCCGGTGTGCCAATTGGCATACCGGCTAAGCCGATGCCATCGACATCCGGTTGCTGTTCAAACAGTGCCTCAACCGCTTCCATCGGCACGTGCCCTTCAATCCAATAGTTGCCTATCTCAATGGTGTGGCAAGAGCCCATGCCGTAAGGCACGCCCGCCTGCTGTTTGATATCACCCAGCTCGACATCATCAATAATGGTGACGTCTACGCCCAGCTCTTCAAGATGACGCGCATACTCATCGCAGCAGCCACATTGAGGGTTCTTATACAGCGTCGCCTCATCCGGCAGCGCCGCTTGGGCTGTTGCGGCACCAAACATCAGTGCACCGGATACCAAGAGCGCCGTGGCGTTACGTTTCATATGTATCTCCTGTTAAATGGTCTCTGTTGTAAAGCTTACAACCTAGGGGTTACCCATAGGTCAAGCCCGCTGCAGCAGCATCAGCCCGGTTATTTGACCTATGGGCGGCACCAGGTTCTACGCTAAGGAGTAGACGTTGATCGCAAGACGACAAGGAGGCTGATGATGGCAGCAACGACCCACCACACCGCACAGGTGTATCGGATGAAAACCGCCGAGCACATGTGTCCGTTCGGCTTGAAGACCGTCGACTTGCTCAAACGCAAAGGCTACGCGGTGGATGACCATACTCTCACCAGCCGTGACGACGTCGACGCATTCAAGGCACAGGAAGATGTCGATACCACGCCGCAGGTATATATAGATGGCGAGCGGATCGGCGGCTACGAAGACGTGCGCGAACACTTGGGTATGAGCGTTCCCAATGCCAAAGAGACTACCTACCGCCCGGTGCTGGCCATTTTTGCCGTCGCGCTATTAATAGGCTTGGCGATGAGCTGGGCGACCCAGGGCACACTGCTCACGGCGCGCATGCCAGAGTTTGCCGTAGCGACCGCGATGGTGCTGCTGGGCCTGCAGAAGCTGCAGGACATCGAAAGCTTCAGCACCATGTTTCTCAACTACGACCTGCTCGCCCAGCGCTACGTGCCCTATAGCTACGTTTACCCCTACGCCGAAACCGCCGCCGGGCTGTTGATGCTGGCGGGCACGCTGATTTGGGTAGCCGCGCCGCTGGCGCTGTTCGTCGGCACTGTGGGCGCAGTATCGGTGTTTAAAGCGGTTTACATTGATAAGCGCGAACTCAAGTGCGCCTGCGTGGGTGGCAACAGCAACGTACCGCTCGGCTTTGTGTCGCTCACCGAAAACCTGGTGATGATCGGCATGGGCCTGTGGATGCCGCTGCGCATGCTACTGGGCTAGCGTCGATTAAGAACGGCTTAGCAGCGCCGTGACGCCCAGGGCCAGCCAACCGGCCATCAGCAGCAGCCCGCCGATCGGTGTCACGATACCTACGCTCAACCCGGCCAGCGCCATCAGGTAGAGCGAACCGGCAAAGGCCAGTACGCCTAACGCCCATAGCGCCAGTACGACCTGCTGACCGGGGAGCGGACGGTGGCTGCGCCAAGCAAGCACCGCCAGCATGGCCAGCGTGTGCCACGCTTGGTAGCGCACGCCGGTTTCCACGATATCCACCATGGCAGCGCTGGTGCGTGCCGCTAACCCGTGGGCGGCGTAAGCCCCCAGCATCACCATGGTTGCCCCTAAAAGCGCCACCACACACCACCACAGCTTGTCGATTAGCTGCACGCCTGACTCCTTTTCACCTATGTTGGCGGCGCATCGCCACCCCGTTAATCATTGAGATATTCACCCCGCTGCATACCTTGCACGGGTCGAAACCGCTACAATAGAGGCCGTTTTGCCTCATCCACCAGGGTGCTTACTGTTTATGTCTACCCCCAATGAGTCGATACAGCTTACGCTCAACGGCGAACCCTACGCCATGACCGCTGGCCTCACCGCTGCTGACTTGGTCGAGCAGCTTGGCCTGGGCGGGCGTCGTATCGCTGTCGAAATCAACGAACAGATTGTGCCCAAGAGCCAACTGGCCGCGACCCCGCTGGCCGCAGGCGACCAGATCGAAGTGGTCCATGCCATTGGCGGCGGCTAGCTGCCGGTGCTTTTTCAAGGAATCGCTATGACGCAACTGACTGATACACCGTTCACCATTGCCGGACGTGATTTTAGCTCCCGCCTGTTAGTGGGTACCGGCAAGTACAAAGACTTTACCGAAACCGGTGCGGCCATTGCCCAGAGCGGTGCCGAAATCGTCACCTTTGCCGTGCGCCGTACCAACCTTGGCCAGGATGCCGACGCACCGAACCTGCTCGACGTCATCTCGCCCAAGCAGTACACCCTGCTGCCCAATACCGCTGGCTGCTACAACGCCAAAGATGCCGTGCGCACCTGCCGCTTGGCCCGCGAACTGCTGGATGGCCACAACCTCGTCAAGCTGGAAGTGCTCGGCGACGATCACACGCTCTACCCCAACGTGGTCGAGACGCTCAAAGCTGCCGAGACCCTGCTGGCCGACGGTTTCGACGTGATGGTGTACACCAGCGATGACCCGATTGTGGCACGCGAGCTGGAAGCCATGGGCTGCTGCGCCATCATGCCGCTGGGCTCATTGATTGGCTCGGGCCACGGCATTCAAAACCCGCATAACGTCCGCCTCATCGTGGAGCAGAGCAGCGTGCCGGTCCTGGTGGATGCAGGCATTGGTACGGCCTCCGATGCCGCTATGGCCATGGAGCTTGGCTGCGACGGCGTGCTGCTCAACAGCGCCATTGCCCACGCCCGCGACCCGCTGCGCATGGCCAACGCCATGAAGCTCGCCGTCGAGGCTGGCCGCGATGCGTTTTTGGCAGGCCGCATGCCGCGCCGCCAAAGTGCCGACCCCTCTTCGCCTTTTGCAGGCCGAATCAACGGCTGATACAGAGACACCATGACCGATACGAACGACACCGCGCCCGAGAGCAACACCACTGGCCCCGAAAGTGCCGATGCGCCGCTGCACCGCCGCGGCATTAAAAGCTATGTGATTCGCGCCGGGCGCATGACCCAAGCCCAACAACGCGGCCTGGAAGACGTATGGCCGCGCCTGGGGCTGACCATTGCCGATGGTCGCCAGGATTTAGACGCCCTGTTTGGCCGCCAAGCCCCCCGCGTGGTGGAAATTGGCTTTGGTATGGGTAACTCGCTGATCGAACAGGCTGAAACTCATCCTGATACCGACTTTATCGGCATCGAAGTGCACGCCCCCGGCGTTGGTAAACTGCTCGATGAAGTGGATAAACGCGGCCTGACCAACCTGCGCGTTTACCGTGAAGACGCCCTGGCGGTACTGGAGCAGTGTCTGCCCGAAGGCTCGCTGACTACGCTGCAGCTATTCTTCCCCGACCCGTGGCCGAAGAAGAAGCACCATAAACGGCGCATCGTGCAGCCTGCGTTCGTGGAGCTGATTCGCACACGCCTCAAGCCCGGCGGCACGTTCCACATGGCCACCGACTGGGAAGCCTACGCCGAGTGGATGGCGGAAGTGATGGAAGCCGCCCCCGGCTACGCCAACACTGCCACCGCCGAGACCGCGCCCTACGTGCCCCGCCCGGCCTTCCGCCCGCTCACCAAGTTTGAGGCCCGCGGCGAAAAGCTCGGCCACGGCGTGTGGGATCTGATTTACCGGCGGGAAGCGTAACGCTTACTCAAACGCCGTGAGTGCAAAGCCGTCGCACTCGGTCACCTTGGCACACCACGCCTGCAGCCGTGGAAAGCGGTTCGGCCAATCAAAGGCCGGTAAGCGAAAGCTGAGGTACGCCAGGGCGACAGCGACCACAATCGCCCCTAGCGTGCGCTGGGTATGACCGGCCAGCACGCTAGGGTGCGCTCAATCGCTTTTAACCGTCGGCTTCCTAACAGCGACTCATCCACGTCTGGCCCGCCATGCTTGCGGCCAATCACCACGTTGAACGCCGCCTCCATCAAGCCTTGCCCCAGCCCCGCCAGCGCCAGGGTGTCCGCCAAGCCATCTGCCGGTAGCAGCTTCGCGCCTTCGCCCACGGCATCCAGATAGTGGGCAATCAGCAGCGATTCGGTCAGCACCTCGCCACCTTCCGTCACCAGCGTCGGAATACGACTCAGCGGGGTAATCTTTAAAAGCTCGCTATCCGCCGCCCAGGGGTCGCACCAGCACAGCTCCGTGCGCTCCATTAGCTCTTTTTCATACAGGCATACCCGCACGACGCGGGCGTAAGGTGAAGAAGTATTGAGATAGAGCTGCATAGAGGCCTCACTGATCGGTTACGTGCGCTTATCGTAAACCACCCGATGCAGCGTGCCGCTACCACTTTCGAAGGCATCGATATTGGCAAGGGTCGTCTCGGCAATATTGGTTAGCGCCTCCTGGGTAAAAAAGGCCTGATGGCCGGTGATAAGCACGTTGTGGAAGGTCGTTAGGCGCATAAACTGGTCATCATCGATCACCTTATGGGAGTGATCTTCAAAGAAGAGCTGCTCCTCTTCTTCGTATACGTCCAACCCTAAGTAGCCAATATGGCCACTTTTGAGTCCGGCGATGACGGCATGGGTATCCACTACCCGCCCACGGCCTGTGTTAATCAGCATCACTCCCCGCTTCATTTGGGCAATGGCGCTTGCGTTAATCAGGTGGTCGGTGTCAGGCGTGAGCGGGCAGTGCAGGGAAATAATATCCGCTTGGGCATAGAGCGTGTCTAACGGCACATACTCCACAAACGCTTTCGCTTCAGGGTTTGGATAAGGGTCGTAGGCCACAATGCGGCAGCCAAACCCGTGCATTATGTCGGCAAAGATAAGACCGATATGGCCCGTTCCAATCACCCCCACGGTTTTACCGTGCAGATCGAACCCCAGCAGGCCATCGAGGGCAAAGTTGCCCTCCCGCACCCGATTATAGGCCCGAAAGGTCATACGGTTCAGGCTCATCACCAGCGCCACCGCGTGCTCCGCCACGGCGTGGGGCGAGTAGGCAGGCACCCGCGCTACGGTGATCCCCAGCCGCTCTGCTGCGGCCAAATCCACGTGGTTAAACCCTGCCGAACGCAGCGCCACTAGCCGCGTACCACCTTGATGAAGCTGCTCCAGCACCACCGCATCCAGGTGGTCATTCACAAACGCGCAGCCGCACTCAAACCCAACGGCGAGCGGCGCGGTCTCGGCGGTGAGCCGCGCATCAAAAAAGCTCAGCGAATGGCGCCTTGCAGCGTTGGCGCGGGTCAGAAACGTTTGGTCGTAAGGCTTAGCGCTAAACACAGCGATGCGCATGGCGAAGGCTCCTAGCAATGGTGTCATCAGGATAGGCGAAGAACCCCTATTATCTGCACAAACATTGCGAGTAAGACTTGGCTGGAATCAACAAAAGGCGTTCTAGAAAAAAGAAAGCCGCTCCAAGGGGAGCGGCAAAAGACCGTGACTAGCAATGAGAGGGAGAAACCATGACAGGGTACCGGCGCTGAACTGCCTAGTCGCTGTCGTGGTTGCCAGCGGCTCATCAAACGCTGACAAAAACAATATAATCATTCTCATTTACCCCGTCAACACAAATGCGAATACTTTTTATTTATTTTTATATCAGCTGACTAATTTGAGCCAAAACGGCAGCGTCAGCATGGCAAGCAGTGTTTGCCCGGTGATAATGGCCGCCATTAATTCCGCATCGCCGCCCAGCTGGCGGGCAAGGATGTATGCCGAGGTGGCCGTGGGTAGCGCAGCAAACAGCAGCGCGACGTCCCGGCTGACGGGGTCGAGCCCCAGTAGCCACGCTAACAGCAGTACACATGCTGGCATGCACAGTAGCTTAATGGCGTTAGTAGCAATCAACCCTCGGTCAATACGCAGCAGCGCCATGGGCTTAAGCGCGACCCCCACGGCCACTAGGCCCAGCGGTAGCGCTGCGCGGCCCAGTAACGTGACGGTATCTTCGCTCCAGCCGGGCAGGCCAACGCCGCTAAGATTCAGCCCAATCCCTGCCAAGCAAGCCAAAATCAGCGGATTTTTCGCCAGCGCTAGCGCGCTTTTACCCAGGCTTGCGCGACCCAGCGTGCCCGCCGCCACAAAGCTGGCCACGCACATAACGTTCACCACGGGCACCATCAGCGCCACGGCGACCGCAGCCGTTGTGGCCCCCAGCGAGCCGTGCAGCGCGGCGGCCCCCGCTACGCCCACATAGGTATTAAAGCGCACGGCACCTTGAAACACCGAGGTGAATGCCGCCGGGCTGAGCTGTAACCAGGCTCGAAAATGCCACAGTACAAGGCCAAACAGCGCCATTGCCCCCAGCAATGCCAGCGCCAACCGGCCAACGGGCACTTGGCTCACATCGGCTGTCGCCAGCGTGCCCACCAGCATGGCAGGGAACAGCACAAAGTAGATAAACCGCTCCATTTGCGCCCAAAAATCGAGGCTAGGCCAGCGCCCATACCCCATGGCTGCACCCAATAAAATCAATAAAAACAGCGGCCCTAATGCCCCGGTAATGCTCTCCATTGTTCTTCCTTATTAAGTGCGACATCCCAGCACAGCGACATCTACGGGATAGCTGTTACCATGAAACGCATACCATGTAATAAATTTCCCCGCCTTATGGCCTGCGTAGCGACTATTCTGCCATGAAGAATTTGCCTAAACCTGTCGATGTTACGGGTTTTCCAGCGCTGAAAGTGTTTATCCTGGTGACTGGCCTCGCGCTGGCCGCGTGCACATGGTATGTGTTCGCTAACTGGCTTCGTGCCGATAGCGATATCGTGTGGTTCTCTCCTAGCGGCGAATGCAACTTGCATATGACCCCCTGTTCGACAACGCTGGGGGACAGAGGCCGTCTTACGTTAGCCATTGATGCCGATGGCCGTATCGAGGCGCTTGAAGTGCTGCCCTTGGATGTCGAGGTGGAGGGCATCACCCCCAGCCAAGTGACGGTGGATTTTGTTGGCCGCGATATGGATATGGGGTTAAACCGCTTTGCGCTTACCACCACTGCGCCCGGACACTTTCATGGCCAGGGCCAAGTGGGCGTTTGCACGCAAGAGGTGATGCCGTGGCGCGCTAGGGTTATTCTGGAGACGCCTGACGGTAAGCTGGGTAGCTGGTTCGATTTCGATGTTAAAAGGAGTTAAGCGCATGGCAGCCTCCATAAAACGCAAGCCGCTTTGGCTTGGCCTAGCCCTGTTAGGCGTGCTAGTGGTGGCGGCCACCCTGGGCCTTTACCAGCTAGGCGTCGGCCAGGAGAGCGACGAACCGCAGAGCGGCCCTATCGCAATGCCCTCTACCCAGGGTGACTTCTCCCTTACCCAGCTAGGCGATGATGAAATTGCCATTATCTCCTTTGGCTACACTTACTGCCCCGATGTCTGCCCCATGAATCAGGCGGTCAAACGCCAAGCCCTGGCTCAATTGAGCGATGCTCAACGTGAGCGGGTTGTGCCTGTCATGATTACGGTCGACCCAGAGCGCGATACGCTCGACCGGATGAGCGAATATATGCAATTCTTCGGCAGTGAGTTTATCGGCTTAGTGGGAAGCCAAGAGCAGCTTACCGATGTGGCTGAGCGTTACGGGGTGATTTGGCGGCGGGTAGAAGCGCCGGAATCGGCCATGGCGTATACCATCGACCACAGCGCTTCGCTGTTTTTGGTCAACCGTGAAGGGGAAATATTGCAGCGGGTGCTCTACTCTCCAACGCCCCACGGGTTAGTATCGGCGCTGGAAAGCGAGCTTGGCAGCTAACGCTAAAAGGGGAACCTTAATAAGTTAGCTGCCATGTGGTTACTCAGCCGTTGCGGCTTTGTTAGCAGTTGCCGATTGTAGCTGATCCAACATCGCCATCAGCGCCTGTGTCTGGGTGCCATCGCGAGTATCGTGCAGCGGATTGATCTGCCACGTACTCTCAGCAAAGCCCCACCAGTCCCAGCACGCTTGCGGGTTGGCCATGCTGCTCTCTGCCTGTGGGTAAAGTACCACCTGACCATGTTCCGCCGCCCAGCGGTTTAAGCCGCTGTAGCGAACAAAGGTGTCGTCGATGGCCTCCGCGTTCATCTGGCAGCCGTGCAGCGCCACCGTTACCGGGCAGCCGCCCGCCTCACATGCCTCTGGTACGAACACATAACCGGTATCGGCAAAGCCCTTCGCTGCAAAGTCAGACTGGTCAAAAGCTAACAGCTCGCCTTCGCTGGCGTTCGTCTCACGCTCGGGATAGAGCCAAGCCATCATCTCACCGGCCACGTCTTCTCCACACGCCAGCACATGACTGCCGCCGCCGTTGTGACAATCGCCCAAAGACTGCGGGTCAATAGGGGCGTCTTTTGGCATCGCTACCGGCCAACCGTGCCCGGTGTTTGCCCGCTGAACATAGCGCAGTTGCTGCTCAGGGCTTTCCAGCCAGCCCTGCCATTGCTGAGCCAGCAGATCTCCTAACGCAGGCGACACCGTCTCGTCCGCATCGCCATGCCACACAAAAGCGCGTAGCTGGCTTAGTGCGTCTTGGCTGCCTACTTGGTCTAATGAAAGATAGCGCTCACGCCGCTGTTCCAGTTCATCCAGCGATGGGAGCCCGCGGCGTGTCATCATGCACTGGTTCAGGGCTAGGCTTAATGCCCCTTGAGCGCACCCCCATGGGCCTGCGGCTAGCACGCCCACACCGCTAAAGCGCTCAGGCCAAGCAACTGCCAACTGAGAGGCCATATAGCCGCCAGAAGAGACTCCTACCACGCTGGCTTGGTCGCTAGCAGCGCCCAGCGCAGGTAGGCCGGGCGCCTCTTCCTGGGCGTGGGCAGCGGCGCTGCCCAACAGAATAAGCGCAGCCATGAGACGGCGCTGATGAACGGCTATGCCCATGGCTTATTCAATGCCTAGCAGTTCAACGCGGAACGTGAGCATTTCATTCGGGCCAATGGGGCCTTGGCCGCGTTCGCCATACGCAAGATCAGCAGGAATATAGAGCATCCAGCTATCGCCAACGCTCATCAGTTGCAGGGCTTCCTGCCAGCCTTCGATCACTTGGTTGACCTGGAAGCTAACCGACTCACCGCGCTCGAAAGAGCTGTCAAAGACGGTACCGTCGAGCAGCATGCCTTCGTAGTTCACCTCTACGGTGTCTTCTGCGCCGGGCGTTGCGCCGTCGCCAGACTCAAGCACTTCGTACTGCAAGCCAGACTCGGTTACTTCGACTTCATCCCGATCGGCGTTTTCTGCCAGGAAGTCTTGTCCTTCTTCAAGATTCGTCTGCGCCAGCTCGGCGGCTTGCTGTTCACGCGCTTCCATTGAACTCTCTTGGAAAGCCATTAGCGCTTCCATCATCTCTTCTTCGTTCATCGCCAGCTCGTTGCCATCGAAGACATCGCGCATACCGTCGGTGAACGCATCAATATCGAGATCTTCAATATCTGCCTGCATGCTTTCGCCCAGCGTAACACCCAGGCTGTAAGCCAAGCGCTGCTCGTCGGTTTCCGGGGCGGCGGCGGCAAACGGCGCTACCAGCAGAAGGCCAGTCAGCGCGGTAGAAGAGAGTAGTGCTTTCATGGAAAAAACCTTATCCAGCGGCGCAGCGCGCCAAATGTTTTTGGGTGCCTCAAAGACTAACACCCGCCGCTTCAGGCTGCATTACCTGAAACGGCGGGTGTTAGTCAGACCACAATGATGCGTAGAGGTTTAGCCAGTGCTACCGCGTACGTTACACCACCAGCGTTGGGCAGTGGGCGGCCCCGGCAACACGCTGGGACACACTGCCCAGCAGCAGATTTTTCTCACCATTCGTGCCCTGAGCGCCAATCACAATCAGGTCGCACTCCCGTTTACGGGCAAAGCGTACAATTGTGCGGGAGGGTCGTCCTCCTTTCACAAAGGCACGTACTCGCATGCTATCCGCCCCTAACTCAATGGCGTGGGACTTAGCATGTACAGCAATTTCCGTGGCGTACTCTTTGAGCGCATCATCGGGGATATCCAGCCTATTGGGGCGCACCATAGAGAGCGACGCTTCCAATAGGCTGTGGTGCTTAAATACGCACAGCAGGTACAGCTCTGCACCAGTGAGCATATGCAGGCCAACGGCTTTCTCTAGCGCTTTGATGGCCCCCTTGGAGCCATCGACCGGGACCAAAATGCGATTAAACATCCGCGTTCTCCTTGTGACTGCTTAACGGAAGGCAACATCACGCAGGAACAGCGCAATTTGCGGGAACATAATCAGCAGCGCCGCCGCCAAAATCAGCATAAAGATAAACGGTGGCGTGCCTTTGATCACCTCCCAGTAGGGGCGCTTAAAGATTGCAATGGCGGTAAAGATATCGCAGCCAAACGGTGGCGTTGCCGAACCTATCGCCACCTGCAAGGTAATCAGAATACCCACCAGTACGGGGTCTAGCCCGGTGGCCGCAATCGCCGGTGCAAAGATAGGTGTCAGCACCAGAATCACCACGATAGGGTCAACGAACATACAGGCCACAAAGAACGAAATACAGATAGCGATCAGTACGCCCGTTGGCCCAGCGTCATTCACGCCCACGGCCTCCAGGATAGCCTGGGGTATCTGCGCAAAAGAGATAATCCAGGAGAACCCATTGCCTACGGCCACCAGTATAAATACCACGGCGGTAATCAGGCCGGTGGATTTGGCGATGGCGTAGATATCGTGCATTTTCAGCGAGCGGAACACCACAAACTCTAACAGCACCGCGTACAGCACACAGGCGGCCGCCGCTTCGGTGGGGCTAAAAATACCGCCGTAAATACCACCCACGATAATCACCGGGAAACCCAGCGGCCAGAGCGCTTTTTGCACGGCGGTGGCCCGCTCTTTCCAACTGGCGCGCTCTTCGGTAGGAACATCTTTTACGATGGCGTAAACGATGCAGTAGGCAGAGAACATAACCAGTATTAACAGGCCCGGCCCAATCCCGGCGATAAACAGCTCGCCAATCGAGGTACCGGAAATCACCCCATAAATAATCATGCCGATGCTGGGTGGAATCAAAAAGGCAATGTCACTGGCATTAATAATCAGCGCCAGCGTAAAGGGATCAGAGTAGCCCGCCTTTAGCATCTTGGGGCGTAGCGGAGACCCCACGGCTACTACGGTGGCCTGGGTCGAACCCGATACCGCCCCAAACAGCGTACAAGAAGCGGCAGTACTCACCGCCAGCCCGCCTTTAATATGGCCAATAAACGACATCACCATATCAATCAGGCGGTTCGCGGATTGCCCACGAGTCATAATATCGGCGGCCAGAATAAACATCGGCACGGCGATCAGCGAGGCAGGGCGAATGCCCGCCATCATCTGCTGAATCAGCGTATCCATTTGGCCAAAGCCGTTAAACATCATATAGAAGCCAATCACTGCGGCGGTGATCAGCGGGATCATCATTGGAAAGCCCAGCAGCAGCAGGGCAATCATGGTGACTACCATTATCGTCGTCATAGCGTTCCCCTAGGGTGCAATCCCTGCTTTACACTTCTGTTTCGGTATCTTTGTAGCCGTCCACAACCCCAGTCGAGAGATACACGTCTCGGGTGGTCAGGTTTTTAATCGCGGTCAGCATGTACTGAATCCCGGTAATCAAAAAGCCCATGGGCACCCAGATATAAATAATCCATACCGGCAAACCTAGCGACGGCAGCACGCGCCCTTTGCTATACAGGTCGAGGATGTACACCACCGAGTAATAAAGTAGGAAAAACATCACCAGCGAAGTGAAGAACGCAATGCCGATCATCAATACTTTACGGCCACCCACCGGCAGCGCATCGTAAATCGCCGACATCCGAATATGACGGCCGTGGCGGGCAGCGTAACCAATGCCCGCAAAGGTAATCATGATAATCAAGATACGGTTCAGCTCACCTGAGAACATAATGCTATTGCCGAATACAAAGCGGGCAACCACGTTGGTGACCGTATTCAGCGCCATTAGCAAAACCCCCATCGCCAGTATCACTGACTCGATTTTGCTAATTGCAGTGTCGATCACTCCCAAAAACCCGGGCAAACCGGACCGGTAGTTCTTTTCGGACTCTTCTTCGGTCATGGCCGTTCTCCTTTAAACGCAGCGTGGTCGCTTGCTATCTCAGCGTAGCGACTCTCCCGTCACTGACCACCGAACGGAGTATGTTCGGCCTTGCTTCATTTTGTAGCGTAACGGGTAATGACTCTTTTCGCTTCAACGCTGGATGTACGTAGATTTTTCTGTGTTACGCCGCCGAGGTACACATTTTTTCGTGGTGGGCCGAGTTTCGCCGATGAACCCACTCACCTGCAGGGCACTTTGGCAACAAAAAAAGGGCAGCGCTGGCTGCCCCTTATGACGTTACTTGATTAACGTAAAAGCGCTAACCCATTAGGAGTCGCTGTTAACGGCTTCAAGGTCCGCCTTGAACTGCTGCAACAGCTCTTCACCGCGATCGCCCGTCATTTCGAGGAACGCTTCCTCAACCTGCGGCGCACGCTCACGGAACGCTTGGATCTGCTCTTCGTTCAGGCGCGTGACGGTGACTTCATCAGACGCTTCCTGAATCTTGGCGAGTGCTTCGTCGGCCAGACCTTTGATGTGCTCAATGGTGTGGTCGTAAGCCGCGTTGGAGGCTTCCTGCACCAGCTCTTTATCTTCGTCAGACAGGCCTTCGTAGAAGTCCTGGTTGGCCATCATGGCAGTGGTAAACCAGCCATGGCCGGTAAAGGTCAGGTGCGGAGATACTTCATACAGACCGCCAGACTCGATCCAGAAAATCGGGTTTTCCTGACCATCGATAATGCCGGTCTGCAGGCCACCGTAAACTTCACCCCAGGGCAGCGGCGTCGGCGTCGCACCAAAGGCGTCGTAGGTTTCCGACAGCAGCGGATTGGTCATGGTACGGATTTTCTTATTATCCATATCTTCCGGCGAGCTGATCGGCTCGTCGGTAGTGACTACCATTTCACCCTCTGGGTACATCTTCAGCAGTTCAAGTCCTTGTTCCGCATAAAGCTCCGGGAACATTTCATTGATCGCTTTACTCTCGTCGAAGAACGTGAGGACAGTTTCTTCGTCGGTCGGCAGCAGGTAAGGAATAAAGAAGATCTGGGCTTCTGGAATCAGTGCACCAGTAAAACCAGGCGACTGGTTAACAAACTGGAGAATGCCGTTCTGAGTCTGCTCCATGATGTCATCAGACTCACCCAGCTCACCAAAGCGGTAAACTTGTACAGAGTGATCGGAGTTCTCTTCGATGTACTCTTTAAACGCGTAAGCGAACACATCCTGTACGTCGCCTTCGTACTCTTCGTGGGCATAACGCCAGTTATCCGCCTGGGCAGTGGCGCTTAGGCCCAACAACAGAGCACCTACGCTTGCCGTAGTGATTAATTTGGTGGTAACGGAACGAGTTGAAACTAATTTGCTTGCCTTCATGCAGAGTTCCCCTAGCAGTGGTAAGCGCGCCATATGAGAGCGCAAGAGTCTAATTTTTGTCTATCCCGTGCTGCTTCACTTTCAGGCTCAGCCGCTAACACGCAGAAACGCCATTCATTGCTGTGGGTTAGCGGGCGAAATAAGCGGTGTCAACGCGGGTTAATCAAAAACTGCTTAACTTCAGGCTAGCGTGGTGACTCACAGCGGTCAAGCTGGCTTGCTAAGGCCAAAAAAGCTGATTGTATCTCTTCGCGCACGCGTGAGGCTTGCGACGAAAAATTGTCAAGTGGTAGCAAAAACAGCGTATCTTGCAGCCACTGTGCAATATTGTGCTGGTTTATGCTGCCTTTTGTTAAACTCACTTCCTGCTCCGATGAGAGTAACGCCCACTGTTGCCAACGTTGAAGGTTTTCACGTTCGGCTTGAATTTCAGCGGTTTGTAGCGTTTTACGCAGCGTGCTGATGGATTCGCTCTGGGCGGCTTGGGGTTTTAACCCTCGGCGCAGTTGGCGCAGCGGGGCCGTCACCTGCTGCTGCCAGCGGCATCGCTCCTCACGTATCGCCTTCAGTGGGCCGGGCTCAGCAGCTAAGCCATGCTCATAAAGCCAGCAGTGAAACAGCAGCTCGCACACATCCACGCCTGCCTCATCTTGCAAGATGAGGCAGGCTTGCTCTACGCCAGGCTTTGCATAAAGCGCTAAGGCAAAATCCCACAGCGGCCTCTGCTGCAAGCGCTGCAATCGGTTAGAATCGCGCATTGGTTTACCCACTTTTTTCGGGAGAAAACATGATCGCACTGCGCCAAGTCGCCCTGCAACGGGGCACGCAAACGCTCCTAGAAAGCGCCGACCTTACGCTACATAACGGCGTGAAGGCTGGCATTATTGGGGCCAACGGTGCCGGTAAGTCGAGCCTGTTTAAACTCCTATTGGGCGAGCTGGGGCCCGATCAGGGGGATGTGGAGATGAGCGGCGGCCAGCGAATTGCCCACATGGCCCAGGAAGTGGAGGCACTGGATCGCCCCATTGTGGAGTATGTGTTAGACGGCGATTACGCCTTGCGCCAAGCCGAAGCCGACCTGCTTGCCGCCCGCGAAGCCGATAACGCGCATCGAGAAGCCGAACTCCACGGGCTAATCGAGACCCTAGATGGTTACACGGCAGAATCACGGGCATCACAGCTGCTGGTCGGGCTGGGTTTTGTGCAGGCGGATCTTAAGCGACCGCTATCAGACTTTTCCGGTGGCTGGCGAATGCGGGTCAATCTTGCCCGAACGCTGTTTATGCCTTCCGACCTGCTGCTGCTGGATGAGCCGACCAACCACCTGGACCTAGACGCCCTGCTTTGGCTGGAGCAGTGGCTCACCCGCTACCCCGGCACGCTGCTGCTGATTTCTCACGACCGCGACTTTCTTGATGCCGTGTGCGATCACATTGTGCATATGCATCACCAAACGCTAGAGCTTTACCGGGGCAACTACTCTCGCTTTGAGCGCACGCGGGCCGAAAAGCTCGCGCTGCAACAGGCTGAAGCGGCCAAGCAGCAGGCCCGCCGTGAAGAGATTGAACGCTTTATTGCCCGCTTTCGCGCTCAGGCAACAAAAGCCAAGCAGGCGCAAAGCCGGGTAAAAATGCTAGAACGCATGGGGGATATCGCCGTCGCCCACACGGACTCCCCTTTCCACTTCACCTTGCCTGCCGCTGATAAAACGTCGCACCCGCTGCTGGTGCTGGACCAAGCCACCCTTGGCTATCGCGGCGAAGCGGGCGATGTCGCTCAGTTAGAGAAGGTCAACATTACGCTACTCCCCGGGAGCCGTATCGGCTTATTAGGTCCGAACGGTGCGGGTAAATCGACCCTGATCAAGTCACTCACGGGCGAGCTTGAGCTGTTAGAAGGCAAACGCGTACCCGGTGAACATTTAGCCATTGGTTATTTTGCTCAGCATCAGTTAGAAAGCCTGGACGTGACCACCACGCCCTTTGTGCATGTACAACGCCTCTCTCCCACAGCAAGTGATCAAGAAATTCGCAACTTCCTAGGTGGCTTTGGCTTCAAAGGCGATGACGCCTTTGGCGAGGTGGCCACTTACTCTGGCGGTGAGAAAGCACGCCTGGCACTTGCACTCGTGGCCTGGCAAAAGCCCAACCTGCTGCTGCTCGATGAGCCCACTAACCACTTGGATCTGGAAATGCGCGAAGCGCTGACCGAGGCGCTGGCAAGCTTTGAGGGCACAGTCATCCTGGTCTCGCACGACCGACACCTATTGCGTGCCACGGTGGATGAGTTTTGGCGGGTGGCCGACCACCGGGTTGAGCCCTTCGACGGCGACTTGGAGGATTATCGGGCTTGGCTCAAAGCGCGCCTGGAAGAGAACCGCCGAGACGCCCGTAGCGAAAAGAGCGATCGCCAGAGCCAACAGCCCAGCGGTGACCGTAAAGCTGCCCGCAAAGCAGCAGCGGAGCTGCGCGAAAAGCTGCGCCCACTGAAAAAAGAGCGCGACCAGGCGGAAAAGAGCATGGAAAAAGCGCAGCAGGCACTTGAGGAAGTAGAAGCGGTACTCGCCGACCCCGAGCTCTACACCGACAGCACCCGCAAGGCAGAGCTGACCCAAGCACTCGCCAAGCAGGCAGAGATTAAAGCGCGCCTGGATGCCGCCGAGCAGACATGGCTCGCTGCAGAAGAGGCGTTAGAGGCCATGGAAGCCGAGCTGCTGGCCAGCGAAAACGCCTGATCAGCCCTAGCTTTCTAGCAAAAAGGTGACCGGCCCATCGTTGACCAGGGCAACCTGCATGTCCGCGCCGAACTGCCCTTCCGCAATATGGGGCCAAGCGGCGCGGGCCTGACTTACCAGATAGTTAAACAGCCGCTCCCCTTCGTCGGGCGGGGCGGCGCTGGAGAAGCTAGGGCGTAGGCCCTTGCGGGTATCGGCAGCCAAAGTGAACTGCGACACCAGCAGCAACCCGCCTTCGGCCTGCTGCAGGTTATGGTTCATCTTGCCCGCCTCGTCACTAAACACGCGGTAGTGAAGCAGCTTATGCAGCAACTTATCGGCATCCGCCTCGCGGTCACCTTTCTCCACCCCCACCAGTGCCAGCAGCCCATGGTCGATGGCACCGACGCTGTTGCCTTCTATCGTAACACTGGCGCTCTTAACCCGTTGAATCAGTGCTTTCACGCTTGCCCCTTCGTCCGTTCATTAGGCGTTGTTGAAAGGGCAGAGTGTAAACGCAGGTGAGTGCTGGCCCAAGCGAGTTCAATTTCAGCCAGCTCCCCCCTACTAGTTCACTCCCAACAATGCATCGCGGAAATCCTCGCCCAGCGGGCGCTCCCCAAGCCAGATACCGAACATCGCGCTGGCAAACTCGGCGCTGTTATCTTCATAGAGCGTTTCGCCATTGAGCGCGAGACGCAGCTGCTCGCCATCCCAGCTCAACAGGTAGCGGTCGCCGGGCACTACATCCCGGTACTGCTGATTCAACTGCTCAAGGTTCTCTTTTACCTGATTAAATTCGTACAACGTTAGCGAGTCGCTAAGGGTTTTCTCTGTCGCTTCAGCAAAGTCTTCGGCGGCAATCCCATGGAAGTAGGCAAGTTCCAGGCGACGGGGCACATCGCTTAACGGTTGGGGCTCGCTCTCTCCTTCCAGTTGATAATAAGCACCCGCATAGGCGGTCCAGATCATATAGCGAAATACACCGCTCCCCAGCAGAGTGTAGCGCTGGCCGCTCTCCTCCACTACGCGGTCAAAGCGCTCACCCCGCTCCGTCACGCTATTGGCGGCGGTGCTAGTGGCGAAGAGCACCGCACACAGCAGCAGCGCAAATGGTAGTACCGTTCTCTTCTTGTTTCGTTGCACGGTAAATTCCTCCCCCCTGTTGGCTTGGGTAAAAAAGCGCATTGCTATACATACACAAACCAACAACAAAGGTTCCGTACAATTATTTAACGGCGTACCGAGCCTTTACCAAGGTCGACAAATCATCAGATCACAATGGGGTTCGCTAAGCAGCATCTCGGTTAACGGGTTAGGTTGATGCGGTCGGCTACGACTACCCAGCATGACCAACTCCGGCGAGTGCCGCTTGATGTAGTCGTGCAGCACATCGCAAGGCTGACCCGGCTCGAGCACCAGCTCAATGTCCGGCACGCCATCTAATTCCCGCAGCAGGCTTTCGACTTCGTTATCTAGCGTTTCCCGCAGGCGGGCGACCTCGTGGTCACGCCACTGGGCGTAGAATGCTTGATTCCCCAGCTCCAATTCGCCGGGCAGGCTCCAGGCGTGTAGAAGCGTTAGCTTGGCCTCAGGAAAGCGAATCAGCGCTTCTTTCAGGGTCTGCCGAGCCGTCAGCGAGAAGTCGATAGGCACCACAATATGTTGCCACGGCTGAGTAGGCAGGTAAGACGCCACCACCACGGGGCACGGCGCGCTACGCAAAATACGCATCATGGTGGTGCCGTAAAGCAGGTCTTTTTGACCACGTTTGCGGTGCATACCCAACACGATGAGCGACGCCTGACGCTCGTGGGCTTCCCTTACGATTTCTACATGAGGCTCCCCCACCACCGTTTGAATCATCAGCGATGGCAGTTCCAAGGCGTAATCTTCGCGCAGGTCGGTGAGCGTCGCGCTAATATCGTCGTTTACCGCGAGTTCCAGGTCATGGAGCATGCGATGCGGAAGGTAAGGGTCAAGCACATGAAGGGTATCAAGCTGCGCGCCCTGCTGGTGGGCTAAGCGCAGCGCGCGGGCAAAGGCCGCGCGGTTTTCCTGGGAGAGGTCGGTGGCAAACAGCAGCGTGCGGGACATGGGCAGCTCCTTGGCCGAACAGCTCAGCCTAGTAGGCAAACAAACGGGCACCCTTCAGCATGGTGCCCGTTGGCCTATCCCGCAAGGAGACTCTACGCCCTCAACACGTCAGCGATGGATTTACCACCAGGCATGAAAGT
Source organism: Vreelandella lionensis (assembly GCF_044543515.1). Taxonomy (NCBI): domain Bacteria; kingdom Pseudomonadati; phylum Pseudomonadota; class Gammaproteobacteria; order Oceanospirillales; family Halomonadaceae; genus Vreelandella; species Vreelandella lionensis. The sequence goes on from NZ_JBITWC010000001.1 coordinate 19,379, forward strand.
GATGCACCGGGCCACGCCCTTTGCCAACACTTAAGCGATGGCTAGCGGCCAGAGCATGATGAAGCCACTGCTTTGCCTCCGTAATAGCCTGCTCTGGGGCCTCTGCGCTAGCATCTTCCGGCAACTTGGCTAGGCAAGCCGTAATGGCTGATGAGAGCGCGCAGCCCGTGCCATGAAGGTTCTCAGTGGCAATGCGTGAGGCGGGCAGCCACTGATGACCGTTAGGGGTCGCCAGCAGATCCGGGCAGGTATCACCCCGTAAGTGGCCGCCTTTCAGCACCACATAGGGCGCGCCTAGCGCCACCAGTTTGGGCAGCAGTGCTTCCATCTCGTCCAGGCTGGCGGGCGATGGGGAATCGAGCAGCACGGCGGCTTCCGGCAGGTTAGGAGTAATCACATCCGCTAACGGCACTAAAATCTCTTTTACGGCGCGAATACCCGCGTCATCCACCAGGATGTCACCGCTCTTCGCCACCATCACCGGGTCGAGCACGATCCAACGCGGGCGCTGCTGGCGCAGTACATCGGCAATCACTTCGGCCACATCGCGGCTGGCTACCATGCCTATTTTCACGGCATCAATGGCCACATCGCTCAACAGATGTTCAAGCTGCTCACGAATTGCCTGAGGGGAAACCGGATACACCGAGGCCACGCCACAGGTGTTCTGGGCAATCACCGCAGTGATGACATTTGTGCCATACACACCCAGGGCAGAAAACGTCTTCAAATCGCCCTGCAGCCCAGCACCACCGGAAGGGTCGGAGCCTGCAATGGTGAGCACATTACGAAGGCGGGATTCGGTAGACATAGCGCTCCTTACGAGACAGAACAGTATCTGCCCTAGGATACCCAAGCGGTGGCGCTTACGCTGCTTTAATCGCAGCCCTAGCCTGCCTATAACAAAATGGCCGCCCGAAGGCGGCCATGGTAAGGGTACTGCGCTACACCTGTTACTGCGAGGTATCACCTTCCGGGTTACGGGCGTTGTAGTACGCCTGCTCGGAAATCGCGTGGTAATCTTCTACTTTATCCTGGAAGGCGCGGTAAGAGTCGTAGATCCGGGTCGCTAGCTCGCTGGAGGCGGCCAGTTCACCCACTACCTCAGCTGAGTGTTCGCGGGCTTGGGCCAATACGTCGTCAGGAATGCGACGCAGCTCAACGTTATGCTCATTCACCAAGGTTTCCAGCGCGTCGTTGTTACGGGCGGTATACTCATCCAAGACGCTTTGGTTCACATCACTGATCGCGGTACGCAGAATTGCCTGCAGGTCAGCGGGTAGCTCTGCCCAGGCCTCTTCATTAATGATGGCCTCAAACATCACCGTCGGCTCATGCCAGCCAGGGTAATAGTAATAATCGGCCGCCTGGTGCAGGCCAAAGGCTAAATCGTTGTAGGGGCCGATCCACTCAGTAGCATCAATCGCCCCCGACTGCAGCGATGTAAAGATCTCGCCGCCCGGCATGTTCACAATCGCCACGCCCATACGGCTCATGACTTCACCACCAAGGCCCGGCATACGCATCTTCAAGCCGTCAAGGTCAGCGACCGAGTTGATCTCTTTGTTGTACCAGCCGCCCATCTGCACACCGGAAGAACCGGCTGCCAGTACATCGACACCGAACTCATCGTATAGCTCGTTCCACAGCTCCATACCGCCGCCGTAGCTCAGCCATGCGTTCATTTCCTGGGCGTTCATACCGAACGGTACGGCGGCAAAGAACTGTGCCGCAGGCGCTTTACCTTTCCAGTAATACGAGGCGGAGTGGCCAAGTTCAGCGGTGCCCTCAGATACAGCATCGAAGACTTCAAACCCAGGCACTAGCTGGCCTGCACCAAATACTTCGATGGTTAAACGACCGTCTGACATCTCTTCGACCAGCTGGGAAAGCCGCTCAGGGCCTTGGCCCACACCGGGGAAGTTTTTCGGCCAGGAAGTGACCATTTTCCAGCGGAAAGTCTCTTGCGCCTGAGCTTGGTTATCGAAGCTTGAAACCACCAGCAGGCTGGCAGAAAGAGCAGTCGTCATGGCAATGGCGACAGGCAGTGCTTTGGCTTTCATGCGTGAACCCTCTTGCTTATTTTATTGCTGTTATGGGTAGGGAATACCCCACCTGACGCTTGCCGCCAGGCGGGTTGTTACAAGCCATTATGTGTCTGCAGCTTGGCTGCTTTTGGTTAAGGTTGCCACTCCCTTGCGTTGATAGCAGGGTTATTTTTCAACTCAGAACACATTAGAACTGGGTCGGTAGCCATGTTGCCAGCTGCGGGAAAAACGTTAGCAGCAACAGCATGCCTAGCTGCATCAAGATAAACGGCACCACACCGCGATAAATCGCCGAGGTAGGCACCGATGGCGGTGCCACGCCGCGCAGATAAAACAGTGCGAAGCCGAACGGCGGGGTCAGGAACGAGGTCTGCAGGTTAATGGCGATCATGATACCCAGCCAGATCGGATCTAATCCCATGGCCAGCAGAATCGGCCCGACGATCGGCACCACCACAAAGGTGATTTCGATAAAGTCGAGGATAAAGCCCAGCAGGAAAATCACCAGCATGACAATGATCGTCGCGCCCACCACGCCCCCAGGCATGCCTTCAAACAGCTCGGTGACCATGTGCTCACCGCCGTAGGCACGGAAGACCAACGAGAATAGCGCCGCACCGATCAGAATCAGAAACACCATCGTGGTGACGTGGGTGGTAGAGCGCAGCACCTCTTTCAGGGTGGCCCAATCCAACTGGCGATAGGCCAATGCCAGCACCAGCGCACCAAAGGCACCCACAGCCGAGGCTTCGGTGGGCGTGGCAAAGCCACTCAGAATAGAGCCCAGCACCGCCACGATCAGCACTACTGGCGGCACCAAGCCTTTGAGCAACAGGATGCCTAACCCCGAGGTGTGGCCAAGCTCTGCCATCAGCTCTTCGCGGTCAGCCGCTGGCGCCATGCTGGGGCGGAAGAAAGCCACCAAGCCCACGTAGATCATGTACATGACGACGAGAATCAGGCCCGGCACCAGCGCGCCCATAAACAGGTCGCCAACCGAGACCGTTTTCGGGCTGAAGATCCCCATATCCAGCTGTGCTTGCTGATATGCAGAAGAGAGCACGTCGCCCAGCAGTACCAGGGCGATGGAAGGCGGAATAATCTGCCCAAGCGTGCCGGTGGCGCAGATGGTACCGGTGGCAAGAGAGGTGCTGTAGCCACGCTTAAGCATGGTAGGCAGTGACATCAGGCCCATGGTCACCACGGTGGCACCCACGATGCCCGTGGAGGCGGCCATCAACATGCCCACCAGCGTGACCGAAATACCTAAGCCACCGCGCATGGAGCCAAACAGCAGCGCCATAGCATCCAGCAGCGTTTCGGCCACTTTTGACTTCTCTAGCAGCACGCCCATTAACACAAACAGCGGCACCGCCAGGAGTGTCTGGTTGGTCATAATGCCGTAGAGCCGGTTCGGCAGGGCGGCAAGGTAGCCACTATCAAAATTGGCATCAATACCAACGGCTTCCAGGCCTAGCCCCATGCCAGCAAACAGCAGCGCGGTTCCCGCTAGCGAAAGCGCCACAGGAAAGCCGAACATCAGCACGATACAGATGGCGGCAAACAGAATAAGCGGCATAAATTCGAGCATCAAACACGCTCCTCAAGGTGATTTTCATCGGCGGCTGGCGGCGTTATCCGCCCGGTGAAGATATAGCCATTGCGCACTACTTCAATCAGGCCTTGAATAATCATCAATAAGGCAAAGACTGGAATGAGGGTTTTCAGTGCGTATACAGCGGGGATGCCACCGTAATCTGAGGAGGTTTCCATGATGCGCCAGGAGTTAGCGACGTAGCCATAGCTTGACGCGATGACAAACACCATCACCGGAATCAAGAGCAGGAGGATGCCCAGGATATTCACGAGTGCTTGTCGGCGGGGTGTCATGCCTCGATAAAAAATATCGACGCGCACGTGGCCATCGTGGCGAAAGGTGTAGGCAGTTGCAAGCATGAATACGCTGGCGTGCATGTACATCACCAGCTCTTGCATAAAAATGCTATTCACACTGAACATATAGCGAAGCAGTACAATCGCGAACTGAATCAACATCATAATGATGATCAGCCACGCAAGGGTACGCCCGAACCACTCCGAAGCGCGGTCCAGCGCACCAATAAACGCAGGTAGTTGTGTTGTGTCCGACATGGAAGTGTCTCGCGTAAAACGACTAAGGGGGGTCAGCGCCCCAGACAATAGCGCATATACGCAGACAATGCAGCGCCCGACAAGCGTTCTGCGAGCTTATTGTTAAACGCTTGGTTGAATCGCCGCGAGACACGCCGCTGGCAGCGGCAAATCAACCGCAATCGGCAGGTGGTCAGAGAACAGGTGATCCAGCACGCGCACATCGGCCGCTTCAAGGGTTTGCGAGAGTAGAATATGGTCCAACGCGCGGCGCGGCTGCCACGACGGATAGCTAAGCAGCGGCTTGACCGGGTGTAGCGGCAATGACGTACTAAACCGCTCGTGAGCATGGAGCTGCTCAGGCGTACAATTTAAATCGCCCATCACCACCACATGGCGCAACGGCTCAATAATATCGCTTAAATAATTGAGCTGGCGCACACGGCCACGGTGGCTAAGCGCCAAATGCGCCACAAAAATATGCAGGGCATCAGGGCCTTCGCCGTAGCGCACGTGAATAGCACCGCGTCCAGGCAACATCCCAGGCAGCCGGTGCTCTTCAATATGGCTAGGGGTTAAACGTGAAAGCAGACCATTACTATGCTGTGCAAAATGGCCTAGGTTACGATTAAGTTGCTGGAAGTAGTGAGGAAACTTGGCCTGGGCGGCTAAGTACTCCACCTGATTCACACGGCTGGAGCGAAAGCTTCCACCATCCACCTCCTGCAGCCCCACCACGTCAAACTGCTCTAATACGCTACCTACCAGCGCTAAACGCTTAAGCCGCTGAGGATTAGGCAGCACGTGCTGCCAGCTCCGCGTGAGATAGTGGTGATAGGCTGAGGTTTGAATGCCCACCTGCAAATTAAACGTTAGCAGCCGGATATGACCACGCTCAACCAGCGCGGAGGTGGACTGGGACGCAGGCGAACGTGTCTGCCCGCCTGTGTGGCCGTGCTCAAGCACCGTTATTGTGTGCGCTCGCTGCGAACTTTTTCGATCAACGCGTCAGCGATTTGCGGCATGTTTTCCAAGCTGCCTGCCGACTGCGGTGACACTACATAGCGGCCATCCACGATCAGCGCAGGAACCCCCATCAGGCGCATTTCACGCATACGGCTGTTGGCCTTATTGACCTCACTACGTACGCTAAAGGCGGTGAGCGCCTGTTTGGCTTCCTCTTCGCTAACGCCGTAATCAGAGAAGAATTCCGCAATCTTGTCAGCGTCGGTCAGCGAACGGTCATCCTGGTGAATCGCATCGAAGAAATCCGCATGCAGCTCCTCTTCAATACCCAGCGATTTGGCCGCATAGAAGGCCGTGGCATGGGTGTTCCAGTCACCGCCCATGGTAGCTGGCATTTTGACAATGCTGACATCGTCATCCAGGGTTTCGTACCACTCGTTTACTGGCGTTTGCAGCCGGTAGCAGTGCGGGCAGCCAAACCAGAACGCTTCGGTCACTTCAATCTGATCTTCGTCTACCTGGGTAGCTACCGGCGACTCAAGCAACGTGTAGTGCTGACCTTCTACCAGCTCCTGGGCACTTACCGCAGCAGACAGGCCAAGACCGGCCAGCGCGACCATCAACGTTTTCAACATAACGAGCATTCTCCAAATAAGCGGCCAACAAAAGTGAACCTGTGACCGTTAGTGTGTCAGGCAGGTTCCCCATTCTGCGGATGTTTCACAGAATGGGGAGGCCAACAGCGGGGAAATTAGTTCAAGCCCAGCACGTAGTTGGCCACGGCTTCCATGTCCTGGTCGCTCATTTTGGAAGCGATATCGCCCATCAGGTTGTTCGGGCTATTGGTGCGGTCACCCGAGGCAAATGCTTGCAGCGTGGAGATGGTATATTCCGCATGCTGACCAGAAAGAGCCGGATACACAGCGCTACCAATACCTACCCCGGTGGGAGTGTGGCAAGCGCTACAGGCGGGAATGCCTTTAGACATATCGCCCGCGCGGTAAAGCTCTTCACCGCGGGCCAGCAGCTCAGCATCTTCATCGCTGGTTTGGCCGAGGTTGGCGTCTTGGCCTGCAAAGTGAGCGGCAGCGTCCCAAGCGTCTTGGTCAGAGAAGTTATCCACTAGACCAGCCATTTGTGGAACTACGCGGTTGCCATCACGGATATCCATGATTTGCTTGGCGAGGTAGGACATTTGCTGCCCTGCCAGGTTGGGGAAAGTACCCACTGCGCTGATACCTTGCTGGCCATGGCAGGCTGCACAGGTTTGGGCGAGTTCACGTCCTGCCGCTGCGTCAGCGTCGGCTTGAAGGTCCGCTTGGGCGTGGGCGGTGCCAACGGCACCCATGGTAATTGCCAGGCTTGCCAGTAACTTTCTCATTGCTAATCCACTATGCCGTTTGATTATTGACTGGTACGCACCCTGGGCGCTGCCCAGGTTCAGCACATTACCAGGGTCAGCTCCGCCAAAACGAACAACAATGTCGTGTTGGTCGCTGCTGGCTAAAGCGCGATGGTACACTAGCGCCCCAGGTCGCAGTTATAAACCGCTTGCATTATAACGAATCACCCTAGCGGCGGGAATGCAAGTCCAAGTCTGCTTTTGGGGTAATTCGTCGCGGTACCGCTCTCTCCCACACTAGGGTTAGCCAGCGGTCCGTGTTATACGTTTGTTTTTCAGGATTAATTCCATGTCTACCCCCCATGATAGCCCAGTCCCTCGGCTGAACTACCCCACGGCGCGTTTTATGATCAGCGCGCCAACCCTGGCACTGTGTCCTGACGATACCGGTGCAGAAGTAGCGTTTGCCGGACGCTCAAATGCCGGTAAATCCAGCGCCATTAACGCGCTAACCCAGCAAAATGCGCTGGCGCGCACCTCGCGCACCCCGGGCCGAACCCAGCTCATCAACTTCTTCACTGTGATGAACGATGAGTCGCGCCGCCTAGTGGATCTACCCGGTTACGGCTACGCCAAGGTGCCGGAAGCGGTCAAAATTGAGTGGCAAAAACACCTTTCAGACTACCTTCGCGGGCGTTTTAGCCTACGCGGTCTTGTGCTGCTAATGGACGTGCGCCACCCGCTGACCGAGTTCGACCAAATGATGCTCGACTATGCGGACCAGCGTGGGATGCCGGTGCATATCCTGCTCACCAAGGCCGACAAGCTGAAAAAAGGCCCGGCCAGTGCGGCGTTGCAAAAAGTCCGCTCACGCCTGAAAGAGTGGGAAGATTTGGTGTCAGTACAGCTCTTCTCGTCACTAAAACGTGACGGCGTAGTCACACTCTCCCAAAAGCTTGACCAGTGGCTACACACCCCAGAAGACGCTAACCAGTAGCCTAGTGTTCTAGGCGCGTTTTTCCAGCCACTCAATCAGCTCCGGTAGCTCTTTGACATGAGCAACACGGTGAACCCGCTCGGGCAGCGTTTGGTCGCCGCATTCAGCCACCCAGGCGGCATGCATACCCAGTTGCTGGGCGGGAAGCACGTCCTCATTCCAGGAGTCGCCCACGTGCATGGCGCGCTGCGGTACGGTATTCAGTCGCTCCAAAGCGGTGAGAAAAGGCTTGGGGTCAGGCTTGGGAGCCAGCAGCTCTCCAGCGGCAATCGCTACCGGAAAGTGGGCCGCCAATGGCTGGCGCTTAAGGTGAATATTGCCGTTGGTAATCGCCGCTAGCCGATAGCGCTCGGCAAGCGCCGAGAGCAGCCCAGCAGCCTCTGGGTGCGGCGTGACCTGCACCCGCAGGCGGTGGAACTCATTCATTGCCGCAGCGGCCCATAACAGCGCAGCGCTGCGTGGCAAACCGCTGGTTTCCAATTGGGCCTCCAACGCTCGTAGCCTTAGCCAGGTAAAGTCACCTCGCCGTTCAGGCACTTGGCTTGCCCACTGCTGGCGGCGCTGCAGGTAATCCGCCACGCCCTCATCATACGTTAACGGTAGCGGCGCCTCTTGACGGGCAGCACGCCATGCTGCCAGCGATTCCAGCAGCCAGCGGTAATGGCCCTCTTCGGTTTTCAGCATGACGCCCTGGTTGTCCCATAGGGTGTCGTCCAAATCAAAGGTGATGGCGTCTAACGTGACCATGATTAACTCTCACTGGGGCGGCGTTTGGCGCGCGGGTGGGCGGCATCGTAACTTTCTGCCAAGTGCTGCCAATCCAGCCGCGTATACACCTGAGTAGTGGATAGATTGGCATGACCCAGCAGCTCCTGCACGGCCCGCAGATCCTGGCTGGATTCCAGCAGATGGCTGGCAAAAGAGTGGCGCAGGCGGTGGGGGTGAAGATGTTCGGGCAGGCCGCGCACCACCGAGAGCTGCGCTAAGCGTTTCTGGATCGCTCGATGCCCCAACCGCTGCCCCCGCTGCCCGACGAACAGCGCCGTTTCAGCGCTGGCCGTCAAACTGGCCCGGCAGGTGAGCCATGCTTCCAGCGCCTGCTGGGCGCGTCGCCCCACCGGCACTTGGCGGGGCTTGCCGCCCTTACCCATCACCCGCACATGATTGGCCGTTAAGTGGCTCATATCCAGCGCCGCCAGCTCGGCTAAGCGCAGGCCGCTGGAGTAGAAAAGCTCCAGCATGGCTTGGTCGCGAAGCGCCAGCGGCGAGCCGTCGTGGGGCGTATCCAGAAAGCGCGCCAGCGCATCCACATCCAGCGGTCTGGGCAGATGGCTGGGCTGCTTAGGGGTGCGCAGTAGGCTGACCGGGTTATCTGCCAACACGCGATGCTGCACTAACGCATCGGCAAAGCGAGATAACGCCGCACGTCGGCGGGCTAGGCTTCTCGGCGCCAGCCCACGGCTACGTTCGGCGCCTAAAAAGGCCCTCGCCAGCGCCGTGTCCAGCGCGCTGGCCTGGGTCACACCACGCTGTTCGGCAAACTGGCAAAAAGCTAACAAATCCTGGCGATAGGCCGCCACCGTGGCCGGGCTGGCATGGTTGGCTAGCTGCGCTAAGTAGTCAGTGACCGTGTCTGCCAGCAAGCTATCGCTGTCCATGCGGCTCCGACCCCAACCGCAGCAGTAGGCGCGCGACAATATCGCCCAGGTACTCGGTAAACAGCGTATCCATACTGGCGCGGTAACATTCAGGGACGGGGCTAGCGAGCAGCAAATAACCCAGCTGCTCCCCCGCCGAGAGGCGTGTAATCGCGCAGGAACCCGCTTTACGAGGTGCTTTGGTATGGGGCAGTAGGCACTTCCAGTCGCTGACGCTCAGCTTGGCGCAGCGACTGGTGCGGCCATCCAGCAGCGCCGCCAAGCGAGCGCTGGCGTGCTGGTCGAGAATATGGCGTGGCGGCTGGGGTGGCGTGGGCTCTGCATCGCTTAACGACGCGGGGCACCATAGGGCCATCGCCGGGGTTTGAAAGCGCTCGCTGAGCTGAGTCGCCAGCGATTGGGCCAGGGCATCACGGTCTTCCGCTTCGACTAAGCTGAGCAGCGTTTCCCGCAGGCGACGGTACTGAGCCTCGTTATGACGAGCGGTTTCCAGTAAATGCTCAAGCCGCCCTTCCGCCGTTTCAGCTCGCTGGCGCAGGTCGATCACTAACCTCTCCAGCAGCGACACAGCGCCATCGATATTCGGGTGCGGAACCTTGAGCTGCTGCAGCAGCCCTTCACGGCCAATAAAAAAATCGGGGTGACGGGCCAGCCAAAACGCTACTTGGTCAGGGTCGAGCGTTTTGCGCGGCTCAGGAGCTTGAGACATCGCCGTTCTCCTCGCATTAGTTGAGTGATACCCGACCATCAAACACGCGGGTAGCAGGGCCCACCATGACGAGTGGCGCTTCGGGGTCAGGCCACTCGATACTGAGCTGCCCGCCGGGCAAATGCACTTTAACTGGGCTCTTCAAAAGCCCCTGACGAATCCCACTGGCCACCGCCGCACAGGCACCGGTGCCGCAGGCAAGGGTTTCACCGCTACCGCGCTCAAACACCCGCAGGCGAATTTCGCTGGGCGAGACCACCTGCATAAAGCCCACGTTGACCCGTTTGGGAAAACGCAGGTGCGACTCCAACAGCGGCCCCAAGCGCTCCACCGGGGCGCTATCCACGCTCTCTACCTGGAGGACAGCATGAGGGTTGCCCATGGAGACCACGCCAAGCTGCAGCGTTTCGCCATCGACTTCTACCTCATGCAGCGGTTGATCACCCGGCGCTTCAAACGGCAGCGTCGCCGGGTTGAAGCGCGGCCTACCCATATCGACCCGCACCATGCCATCGTGCTGAACGTTGAGCACTAACGGGCCACCGGCGGTTTCCACATGGATTTCATGCTTGTGGGTTAAACGCTGGTCGCGCACAAAGCGGGCAAAGCAGCGCGCGCCGTTGCCACAGTTCTCCACTTCGCTGCCGTCGGCGTTGTAGATACGGTAGCGAAAGTCCATATCCGGATCGCGAGGAGGCTCGACGATCAGCAGTTGATCAAAGCCAATGCCAAAGCGCCGGTCCGCCAACTGGCGGATCTGCTCATCCCGCAGGCGCGCCCGCTGGGTGACCAGGTCCACCACCATGAAGTCGTTGCCCAGGCCCTGCATTTTGGTGAAGTGCAGCAGCATCAGCGCGCCCCTTCCGGCAGCAGCGCCTCACCGGCCCACAGGCTTTCCAGCGTTTCCCGAGCGCGTACCACGTGGTAGGTGTCACCATCCACCATCACCTCCGGCGGGCGTGGGCGGCTGTTGTAGTTCGAGGCCATGACGAAGCCATACGCCCCGGCCGAGCGTACCGCTAGCAGATCGCCTTCGGCGATAGCAAGCTCACGCTCTTTACCCAGGAAGTCGCCGGTTTCACACACAGGGCCGACCACGTCGTAGGTGGCGTTCTCACGAGGCTGGCGGGTATCCACCGGCACAATCGCCTGCCACGCCTGATACAGCGCCGGACGAATCAGGTCGTTCATGGCCGCATCGACAATGGCAAAGTTCTTGGTCTCGCCGGGTTTCAAGAACTCTACCCGGGTGAGCATCAGCCCGGCGTTGGCCGCAATGGAGCGGCCCGGCTCAAACAGTAGCGTGAGCTTTTCACCGCCCTCCCAGCGGGAGAGGCGCGCCAGCAGTTGGCTAGCGTAATCGAACGGCTGGGGTGGCTGCTCGTCACGGTAGGGCACGCCTAAGCCGCCGCCTAAATCCAGATGGTCGATCTCGATGCCGCGCTCGCGTAGGCGCTCCATCAGCACCAGCAGGCGCTCCAGGGCATCCAGGAACGGGGCCGTTTCGGTAAGCTGCGAGCCAATGTGGCAATCAAGCCCGGTCACCCGAAGGTTGGGCAAGCTGGCAGCCAGTTGGTACACCTCCAGCGCGTCATCCACCGGAATGCCAAACTTGTTATCTTTCAGGCCGGTAGAGATATAAGGGTGAGTGCCCGCATCCACATCAGGATTGACGCGCAGCGAGACCGGGGCGATTTTCCCCAGCTCACCTGCCACGGCATTCAGGCGTTCAAGCTCTGGGCGCGACTCAACGTTAAAGCATTTGATGCCGACTTCTAGCGCCCGAGCCATTTCATGCGGCTGCTTAGCCACTCCAGAAAAAACCACTTTGGTGGGGTCGCCGCCCGCTTTTAGCACCCGCTCCAACTCGCCTACCGAGACAATATCAAACCCGGCCCCCATGCGGTCCAGCAGGCCCAGCACGGCAAGGTTAGAGTTGGCTTTCACCGCGTAGCAGATTAAGTGCGAGTGGCCACCCAAGGCTTCGGTGTAGGCACGAAAATGGCGCTCAAAGGTCGCTTTTGAGTAGACGTAGCAGGGCGTGCCCAGCTCGGCGGCCAGCTGCGTTAGCGGCACATCTTCGGCGTAGAGCACGCCATCGCGGTAGTTAAAGTGATCCATTACCCCTCCTGCTCGGCGGCCGAATCATTGGTATCGTCAGGCAGATAAAGTGGCCCCTTTTGACCACAGCCAACAAGCAGCAGTGCGGCCATCAGCAGCGCGCTAAGTGTGATTGCACTGCGTTTCATGACGCACCTTTCAGGGCTGCCAGCGCTTCTCGAGCACGGTTTGCAGCGGCGCGCACTTGGTCAGGCGCCGTGCCGCCAATGTGGTTACGAGCAGCGACCGAGCCTTCCAGCGTCAGCACTTCAAACACGTCTTGCTCAATGATGTCGGAGAACTGTTTCAGCTCTTCCAAGCTCATTTCGGAGAGGTCTTTTTTAGTCTTCAGGCCATAAGCCACTGACAAACCAACGATTTCGTGGGCATCACGGAAGGCCACACCTTTACGCACCAGGTAATCCGCCAAATCAGTGGCGGTGGAGAAGCCGCGCCGCGCCGCTTCGTACATGCTCTCTTTTTTCGGCTCGATGGCGGGCACCATGTCCGCAAAGGCTTTCAGACAGTCGCGCACGGTGTCGACGGCGTCGAACAGCGGCTCTTTATCTTCCTGGTTATCCTTGTTGTAGGCCAGGGGCTGCGATTTCATCAGCGTCAGCAGCGCCATCAGGTGGCCATACACGCGGCCGGTTTTACCACGCACCAGCTCGGGCACGTCGGGGTTCTTCTTCTGCGGCATGATGGAGGAGCCGGTGCAGAAGCGGTCGGGCAGATCGATAAAGTTGAACTGCGCACTGGTCCACAGCACGAGCTCTTCGCTCATGCGCGACAGGTGCATCAGCAGAATGCTGGCGAAGCTGGTAAATTCAATCGCAAAATCACGATCCGACACGGCGTCCAGCGAGTTTTCTGCCGGGCGGTCGAAGCCGAGCAGCTCAGCGGTCACGTGGCGGTCAATGGGGTAGGTGGTGCCCGCCAGCGCCGCGGAGCCCAGCGGCATCACGTTCACCCGTTTACGGCAATCCAGCAGGCGCTCGTGGTCGCGGGCCAGCATCTCTTGCCATGCCAGCAGGTGGTGGCCGAAGGTGACTGGCTGAGCCGTTTGCAGGTGAGTAAAACCGGGCATGATGGTGTCGGCTTCGCGTTCGGCGAGCTCAATCATGCCGTCACGCAGACGGGTCAGCTCAACTTCAATCACGTCGATTTCATCGCGCATAAATAGGCGAATATCGGTGGCCACTTGGTCGTTGCGCGAGCGGCCGGTGTGCAGCTTCTTGCCGGTAATGCCGATTTTGTCGGTCAGGCGTGCTTCGATGTTCATGTGCACGTCTTCCAGCGGTACCGACCACTGGAACTCGCCGCGCTCAATCTCGCCCTGAATTTCGGTCAGGCCGTTAATAATGGCGTCGCGCTCTTCTTCGGTGAGCACGCCCACCCGCGCCAGCATGGTGGCATGGGCAATCGAGCCCTGAATATCCTGGCGCGCCAGGCGCTGGTCGAAGTTCACAGACGCGGTAAAGCGTGCAACAAAGGCATCGGTGGGCTCGCTAAAGCGACCGCCCCAAGACTGGTTCGTAGCTTGGCTCATTGGAGACATATCCTGCTGACAAAACTAATGGAGTCGTTACCGGAAAGTGTACCAGAGTCACTGCGTAGAGCAGCATGCCGTTTTATGGCAGTGTTTATAACGAGGTAGGAGATTCTTGGCTAGCAACGACTACTAGCGGCGTTTTCAAATATGCCTTCAGCGCACTCAAGGCCATGGGACGAGCAAAGTAGTAGCCTTGGAAATGGTCGCACTGCAGGGTACGCAGGAAGTGAAACTGCTCGGCGGTTTCAACGCCTTCAATTAACACCTCGAGTCCCAACTTATCTGCCATGGTGACAACGCCCTCTACAATAGCGGCGTCACGGGAATCAACGGCCACATCGCCCACAAACGAGCGGTCAACCTTCAGCTTATTGATGGGTAGGCGTTTTAGATAGCTAAGGCTTGAGAAACCGGTGCCAAAGTCATCCAGAGCAATGTGCACGCCCAGTTGGCGCAGGGCCTGTAAGGCCTGAATGGTGTGTTCGGCGCTATCCATTAACACACCTTCGGTCAGCTCCAGCTCTAATAGCGCGGGGGGCAAGCCACTACGCGCCAGCACCTGCTTTACGGAGTCTAAAAAGCCTGGGCGCTGAAACTGCATGGGTGATACGTTAATCGCCATGGTTATGGGGGTCGCGCTTTCGGCATTGAGCACCACCGCATCGCGGCAGGCGGTTTCCATCACCCACTCACTGATGGGAATAATCTGCCCGGTATCCTCGGCCAAAGGAATAAACTGCCCTGGCGGGATGTTGCCACGCTCTGGGTGGTACCAACGGATCAGCGCTTCAACCCCAGCGACCCGCCCGCTATGGCGAATTTGCGGCTGGTAATGGAGCTCAAACTGCTCCTGCTCAATGGCCTGCTGCAGGGCATGGCGCAAATTCACCCGCTCGGTGACCTTGCGGTTAAGTTCGTCGGTATACCATTGAAAGGTGTTGCGCCCCCTGCGTTTGGCCTTGTACATGGCAAGGTCGGCCTGCTGAATGAGCTGACGCGGCGTTTGAATAGTGCCATCGTTGGTGGCGATCCCAATACTGGCAGTAATTCTTAGCTCGTTGCTGCGATACCAGTAAGGTGCCGAAACTCGTGCCAGCAGCCGCTCGACCACCTGTAATACATCGTCTTCGTGGGCTAAATCCGGCAACAGTACGATAAACTCATCGCCGCCAAATCGGGCCACGGTGTCCCAGGGGCGCAGCTCCTCCTCCAAGCGCTTGGCGACCTCTAGCAAAATATAGTCGCCCACTTCATGGCCGAGGGTGTCATTGATTGGCTTAAAGTCGTCTAAATCAATGAACAGCACTGCTAAATAACGCTGGTAGCGTCTGGCTAACAAACAACCTTGGGCAAGGCGCTGGTCCAGCAGCAGCCGGTTGGGCAGCCCGGTCAGCGCATCGTGATTGGCGTTATGGCTCAGCTGGGCCTGATACTCTCGTTGGGCGGTAATATCGTTTTGCGCACCGATAAAATGAGTGACTACGTCAGCTTCATCGCGCACCGGGGAGATATAAAGATCGTTCCAGAAAGGCGCGCCGTTACGGCGATAGTTGCGAATCACCACGTGCACATCGCGCTGCTCTTTGATGCCTTTGCGCAATTGCGCTAGGGTCGCAGGGTCCGTGTCGATTCCTTGTAGAAAACGGCAGTTGCGGCCCAGCGCGGCCTCTCGCGAGTAGCCGGTGATGCGCTCAAAGGCCGCATTCACATACACCATCGGCAGATCAGGACGCTGAGCATCCACAATGACCACGCCATTGGTGCTGGACTCCACGCTGCGCTCCAGCAGCGTCAACTGCCGTTCAGTGTCTTTGCGCTCGGTAATATCCTGAGTAGAGCCCTGAACTTGAATAATTTTCCCTAGCTCATCGCGCACCGCTCGGCCAATCACTCGCACCCAACGCCGTCGCCCCTGCTGGGTAATAATCTCCAGCTCTTCGTCAAAACTTATCCCCTTCTCACAGCAGTTGGTAAACACGGCTTGAATACGCGACCGAGAGCTTGGCGTGTAAAAAGCAATCGCCTCCTCCAGCGTGGGCTGGTGGCCAACAGGCATATCGTGAAGGCGGCACACCTCCTCCGACCAGATCGGCAGCCCCACCGCTAAATCCATATACCAGCCGCCTATATGAGCTGTCTCACCGGCAATACGGAACAGCCGCTGATTGCGCCGTAGCTGCTTTTCCACCGCTTTGCGACGAGAGATATCTCGGGCGATCACATAAATCACCTGCTCACCGGCAGAAGCGGACACTTCCAACCAAACGCGCCTGCCATCTACCGCTAACGCACAAATATCGAAGGCATTAACTTTTTCACCCCGGCATACCCTTGCCAACGCTGCTTCGATAACGGGATGATCACGTGGCTCTACCACGACACCACAGGGCCTACCCAGCAGCGCTTCTGCTTGGTAACCCAGTAGCGACTCAAAGGTTGGGTTGATGCTGAGCAGCGTGCCCGCAAAGTCGATGCAGCAGAACAAATCCTGCGAAAGCAGAAAAAATTGGTCTAGCTTGCCTTGCGGTTCAACAGGGGGCATGGCATTTCCTAACAGGCGTTAAACGCGTTCAGCGCTGGCCCTAAATTCGGCCGGTTATTTTTACTGTGTGGCTGGGTGCTTTATGATGAGAATTATCACAGTTCGACGCGCCGTGTCAGCGGCAAAGGGAGAATCAGGTGTCATCCATCACTAAATTGCGCATCGCCACGCGTAAAAGTCAGTTGGCCATGTGGCAGGCCGAGTACGTCCGCGACCGCTTGATGGCGGCACATAGCGGTCTGGAAGTTGAGCTTGTCCCCCTCTCCACCAAAGGCGACAAAATTCTCGATACGCCTCTCTCCAAAATTGGTGGCAAAGGGCTATTCGTCAAGGAGCTTGAAGACGCCATGCTGGATGGACGCGCCGATATTGCCGTGCACTCCATGAAAGATGTGCCCATGCACTTCCCGGAAGGCTTAGGGCTTTCGGTGATTTTGGAAGGTGCTGATCCCACCGATGCGTTTGTGTCCAATCACTATAACAGCATAGATGAACTGCCCGAAGGCGCACGTATCGGCACTGCCAGCCTGCGCCGCGGATTGCAGATGCGCGAAGCGCGCCCAGATCTACAGATTCTCAACCTACGCGGCAATGTACAAACTCGCCTTGGCAAGCTCGACGATGGTGAATTTGACGCTATTATTCTGGCGACCTCTGGCCTGCAGCGCTTAGGCCTCGACGCCCGTATTGCACAGGCGCTGCCACCTGAGATTTGCCTGCCCGCCTGCGGTCAAGGGGCGCTGGGCATTGAGTGTCGCCTGCACGACCCCGAGTTGATCACGCTGCTTGCCCCGCTGGACGACCAGGACACCGCTACTCGCGTTCGAGCAGAGCGCGCCATGAACACGCGCCTGGAAGGTGGCTGCCAAGTGCCGATTGCCGGGCACGCCGTACTGGATAAAGCCAACGATACCCTGTGGCTGCGCGGGCTAGTGGGCAACCCAGAGGGCACCGAGGTACTGCGTGCCGAGGGCCGTGGCTCTATCCATGAGCCGGAAGCGCTCGGCATTCGTATTGCCGAAGAGCTGCTGGATCAAGGCGCTGGCGATATCTTGGCAGAGGTTTACGGCCGCAACGTATGAGCCAGCCGGTACTGATTTGCCGCCCAGGGGAGCGGGGCGAAGCGCTGGCTGATGCCCTGCGGGCAAGCGAAGGCTGGGTGGAGTCGCTTGACGTGATGCATCTGGAAGCGCTGCCTGAAGATGCTACGCAGCGCCAAGTCTGGTTGGATATTGATCAGTACCATAAGATAGTGGTGGTCAGCCCCTTTGCCGCTTACTGTTTAAGCGAGGCGCTGGATCGCTACTGGCCGCAGCTACCTATCGGTATTGATTACTATAGCGTTGGACGGGGCACTGCCAGCATACTGTTCGATCAGCTTGGGGTTCGGGTACGTATTCCTCCGCCCCAGCAGGGTGAAGACACCAGCGAAGCGCTGCTTTCGCTAGCGTCGCTTCGCCACCTAGCACATCAACGAGTGCTGCTGGTGGCAGGAGAAGGCGGCCGCACGCTGATCGCCGACACTCTAGCGGCACGCGGGGCCACTATTACCCGGCTGGCGGTCTATCGGCGGGTTTATCAGCCGCCTTCGCCAGCGATGCAAAAGCGCCTCGCCACAGGTGCCTACCGGGCGCTGATCGTCACCAGCGGCGAACTGCTTGAATATCTGGCAAAATGGTGTGGTCCAGCAGCGTTGAACCAACCGCTAATCGTTTCCAGTCACCGTTTAGCTACACTGGCCGGTAAACTGGGTTTTTGTGACCTCAAGGTGGCGTCGGGAGCAACGCCGGCTGCGCTGGTGGCCGCGTTGGATCGGTCCTGCAACCCATAGGGTGCCGATGTCGATCAAGGAACTTAATAAGGGCTAGCGACAGATGAGCAAACAACCAAACGAGCAGGAAGGCGTTAACAACACGTCTGCCGATGCATCCCAAGATAACGCGCAATTGAGCGATACTACGGCATCATCGGCGAAAAGCGAGTCGACTGCTGGCAGCGCCTCCTCCTCTTACGCGGCTAAGAACAGCCGCTCGCGCCGCCGCAATAAAGGTGGCTCAAGCGCTTCGACTACCAGCGCTTCAAATGCCAGTGCACCCACGTCCGGCACGGCAAGCACTGCGCAGGCCAACGCCCCAAAAGATACCAAAGCGACGGCAGCAGACACCAAGCCGACCGCCACAGCAACACCTGCAGCGTCCACCTCCTCGAAAAGCGGCAGTACATCCGCTACTGGAGGCCCAGGCAAGCCGACTCCGCCCTCCTCTACCGGTGGCGGCAGCAGCAAAGGTGGCGGCGTAGCCCTTGCCCTGGTGATTATCCTGGCACTCGCCCTGGGTCTGGTAGCATGGCAAGGCTGGCAGCGCCTGGATAGTCAGCAGCAGCGTTTAGATGAGCTGGCGCAGCAAGCCCAGAATAGCGCTTCTCAGCAGGCCGTTAGCGACCTTGAAACACGTATCGATGAGAGCGAAGCCGAGCGCGGCCAGGCGCTAGACAGCACCATGAGCGAACTGCGTAGCGAGCTGGATAGCTACCGCAGCGAAGTGAACGGCACGCTGGACGACGTTCTGGCTCAGCTCTCCCAAGAGCAGGACACTGACGAGCGCGACTGGCTACACGCCGAAGCCGCCTACCTGCTGCGCCTGGCTAATCAGCGCCTACAGTTAGAAGGCGATGTGGAAGGTGCCGCCGCGCTGCTGCGTACCGCCGATGCCCGCCTAGCCGATGCTGATAACCCGTCACTGACGCCCGTGCGTCGCGAGATTGCCAACGAGCTCGCTGCGCTAGACGCCGTACCCCAAGTAGACCGTACCGGTATTTACCTGGCCCTGAATGCCCAGCAAGAGCGCGTGGCAGGCCTGCGCCTGTCTCAAGAAATTGAAGAGCGCGCCGTGACCTCAGGTATCGAACAGCCACCTACCGGCACTTTCCAGCGTCAGCTAGCCCGCTTTGGTGAAGAGCTGAAAGATCTCGTGGTGATTCGTCAGCACGATGAAGCGCTGGAAGCCCTAATCACGCCTGAGCAAGAGTCTTACCTGCGTCAGAGCCTGCGCCTGATTCTCGAGCAGTCTCAGTTAGCGCTGCTCAAAGAGGAGCCGGAGCTATATGAAGCGAGCATCGACAAAGCCCTGGAACTGCTGAACGGCTACTACGATACCGAGCGTGAAGAGACTCAGAGCGTGATTGCCCGTCTGCAAGAGCTGAAGCAGGTTCAGGTACAGCCTGAGCTGCCGGACATCAGTGCCTCTCAACAAGCGCTGGCCAGCTTCATCGACAACCGCTTCGAGTCGCGCCGTCAGGATGGAGGTGATGCATGAGAAAACTCATCCTGCTGATCGTTGCGGGCCTCGCGGTTGGCGCGCTCTTTGGGCACCTGATGATGTCGGTGCCCGGCTACTGGCTGATCCGCGTTGGTGACACCTCGGTTCAAACCTCGTTCTGGTTTGGTCTGGTGCTGCTGCTGGGTGCCTTTATTGTGCTGCACTTCGCGCTGCGCCTGCTTACCGGCATTATTCGCCCGGTTGGTCGCTTCCGTACCTGGAACAGCCGCGCCCGTAACCGACGCGCCATGAAACGCACCGTGCGTGGTTTGGTGGCACTCACCGAAGGCCGCTGGAAAAAAGCCGAGAAAACCTTGGTGCGCGCCGCCGACGACTCCAGCACACCGCTGGTGAACTACCTATCGGCCGCGCTGGCAGCCCACTATCAGGGCGACCACGAGAAGTCCCAGGAGCATCTGAACCAGGCCCAGCTGACCACCGACGGCGCGGATACCGCCATTGGCCTGATGCAGGCGCAGCTGATGATTGACCGTCAGCAGCCGGAAGAGGCTCTGGCAATTCTCAATCGCCTGGATAAGCAGCTCACCAATCACCCGCAGGTACTGAAGCTTTTGAAGCAGGTACACCTGAGCGTCAACGACTGGGAAGGCCTGCGCCGCCTAATTCCACGCCTGGCTGCGCAGAGGCTGATTACCCAGCAAGAGCGCGAACAGCTGGAACTCAAAGCGTATCGCGAGCTGATCATCTTCGAAGCGAAGAACCCCACCAATATCGAACGGGTTCGCGGGCTGTGGGCGGATATGCCCGACTACCTGCGCGGCAATACCGAGCTGATCGTGCTCTATACCGAGGCACTGCTGCACGCCAACGAAGAGCCGATTGCCGAGCGTCTGCTGAACCACTCGCTGGACAACCACTGGGACGCCCGCTTAGTGAAGCGCTACGGCCTGCTCAACGTGGATGCCGCTCGCCAGCTCGCCAAGGCCGAAAAGTGGCTACAAGAGCGCCCCAACGACCCCGAGCTGCTGCTCGCCTGTGGCCGCCTGTCGCTGCGTGTGGGCCAGTGGGAAAAAGCGCTGGAGTACTTTGAAGCCAGCCAGCGCCAGCGCCCCAATGGCGAAGTGTGTGCCGAGCTTGCCCGCCTCTACGCAAGCCTAGGCGAGCACAACAAGAGCCAGCTCTACTATCGCCACAGTGTTGATATGCTAGCCAAATCTCTGCCATCGCTGCCACAACCCAGCGATGCCAGTGACAGCACGCAAAGCGATAAGAAAGCAGCGAAAAAGACGGCGTAACCGCCTTCTGCAACGCAAAAAGGGTGCCCACGGGCACCCTTTTTTATGACGCTTCGCTACACGCTCTCGGCAGGCTTCTCTGGGGTCGCCGCCTGTAGCTCAGACGTACAGTGACCACAGCGAACGGCCTTGATCGGCACCACCATCAAACAGTAAGGGCAGGGCTTTTCGGTCGGGTCTGCCGGTGCCACCGCCTCTTCGCGCTTTAAGCGGTTGATGGTACGCACCAGCAAAAACACCACGAACGCGACGATGGAGAAGCTCACCACCGCGTTGATAAACAGCCCCACGTTCAGCGTCACCGCCCCCGCCGCTTGAGCTTCCGCCAAGGTGGCATAGGGCGCTCCCGCCACGCCTTCCCGCAATACAACAAACAGATTCGAAAAATCGATTCCACCCACCAGCAAGCCAATCAGCGGGTTCATTACGTCCTTGACGAGACTTTGCACAATCAGCGTAAATGCCCCGCCAATGATGATACCCACCGCCATATCAATCACATTGCCCTTAACGGCAAACTCGCGGAATTCCCGAAAAAATTTAGCCATACCCCACCCATCCTTACCAAGCCAATGAAACGCCAAGGGCTAAGTTGCCCTGAGAGAAGGATGGGCCACGGTTAAAAGTGCGGCAAGGGCTAACGATACAAGGGAGTTATATTATTGATGGGAGGCAGCCATCACCGCCTCTAGCGCCGCTTTATATCCCTGCACGCCTAGGCCAGCAATCACGCCATCGGCCCGTAGCGAGACATAGGAGTGGTGGCGAAACGACTCGCGCTTATGCACGTTGGAGAGATGGACTTCGATGACCTGGCCATCAAAGGCGTTCAATGCATCGAGGATCGCCACCGAGGTATGGGTGTAGGCCGCCGGGTTGATAATAATGGCCTGCGTGCCATCCACCCTCGCTGCGTGGATGGCGTCGATGAGCGCGCCTTCATGGTTACTTTGCAGGCAGGTGATGTCCCAGCCTGCCATTACCGCTTTTTCGCGCAGCAGGTTATTCACATCGTCCAGTGTGTCATAGCCATAAATCTCTGGCTGACGCGTACCTAATAAATTGAGATTAGGCCCATGTAACACCAATACTTTGCCCTGCTGCATAGCGCTCTCCTGCGGTGATGTGGTTAACCATGTCTTGTGTTAGTCAGCACGTTCTAACACCTTCCCCCAAGCGCTGCCAGCGCCTTATCCAGTGATGCCTGCTGGCGGCTTGCATACAGCGCAATCTCATCAATCACGGAGGCCCCCAGGTCACGTTCGAATTGGGCTTGGTTGGCTTGGCTTGCGTATTCGTCGCGCTGCTCGCCGCCCAGGTTCGACTGGAAGATGCCCGCCGCGCTAACCGGCAGAAAGTCCTCATAAATCATTGGCTGGCAAGTCAGCGCGCCTTGCTCGATGAGTGCTTCAAGGGTATCCGCGTTGATCTGCGCGGGAAGCGATACGTTGGTATCTGGCACCGCTTGGTAGTGGAAGAACGCGAGCCCTTCACGACGCAGCGTGGCGTGGTCGTCTGGGAATGCTTGGAACACCTCGGCCAGCTGCGCCTGATGAGCGCTGTTATCTTTAGTGGGAGGCAACTGCTGCGACTTGGCCAGCAGGCGGTCGTATAGCGCGCGTCCTTTCTGGGTGAGCGCAACGCCACGCTGCTCGATCTCACCAAAGCGGGCGGTATGGAGCCCCACCACGCTGTCGGCAAAGGTAATGGTCTCTTCCAGCGCTTTGAAGCTGGTTTGGCGCAGTAGAATTGGGCAGCGGCGACGGGGCGGGCCTTCAATCACCGCCTTAGGGTCGATGCCAACACTCGGCATCTGCTGCTGTACTGCATCAATATCCAAAGTGCGCGGGGTTAAATGGTTGATATGCGGGCCTCTAAAGCTCACCACGTCGGCAATGAGCCGATGCTCCTGGTGTAAACGGTCATAGGTGGCGCGATCCACCGTCGCATCGTGGTGCCAGCGGAACGTATCCAGCGCGGCCTGAACAAACGCCTTGGCATCGGCTGCGTTTAAGCCACCTTGCTCTTCACAGCGGGCGATTAGCGCCTGGGCCTCGGGCGTGACGATCTCACGGCGAGAGAGAATTTCCCGGGCCTGCTCACGCAGCTGAGGGTTCTCGATGAGTTCAAGACGTAACAAGGAAGTAAATACGCGGAAGGGATTGCGCTTCAAGGCGTCATCATCCACCGGGCGAAACGCCGTGGAGTGCACCGGTACACCGGCAGCAGCCAGGTCGTAATACCCCACGGGATGCATGCCCATCACCGCAAACATACGCCGTAGCAGTGACAGCTCTTCAGGCAAACCAACGCGGATCGCTCCATGGCGCTCAACGCTAAGGCGCGCTAGCTCATCCGATGATTTGAGCGTGTGGGCTAAGGCGGCATCTTGGGCCAGCACATCATGATTCACGCTCTCCACCAGCGAGAGCAGCGTGCCATATTGCGGCACTTCCTGTTGATACATCGCCGACATCGCTTTGGAAAATTGATCGCGAATATCGTCGGCGCTTACATAAGCAGCATCCATGGGGCGTCCTGTTGGTCATCTTGTGAGTGTTATGACGATTACCATAGTAGCGCTGCAGCGACGGGGAAAATTGCATAAATTTGGCCGTTATCTTCATTAACACGCCTTGAGCCCCCGCCACAGCCCATGGTGTTACGGTTACACTAAGCTTTTCTGTTTCGACAATTCTACGTTTCGACAAAGGCCACCGCTTAGATGACTGCCTCACGCTCGCCGCTACCGCTCTATCTGGGCTTGCCCATGTGGGCCAATCAGGATTGGCAGGGCAGCCTCTACCCGCGCCAAGCCAAAACCGACCTGCTCAGTGATTACGCGGCAGTGTTTTCCAGCGTGGAGGGCAATACGACGTTTTACAGCGGCGCACCTAAGCCCGATACCATCGCTGCCTGGGCGCGCCAAGCACCCGCCCATTTTCGCTTTTGTTTTAAACTGCCCGCCAGCGTGACGCACGACCAGCGTCTTGGCAGCTTAGCCTCCGCCTGGGAGTTTTTAGAGGCACTGATGCCGCTACATGACCGGCTTGGTCCAACCATGGTCCAACTACCGCGTGATTTCGGCCCCTCAGAGCTACCTAAACTCGAAGCATTGCTCGCTCACTGGCCAACGCAGCTGCCCTGCGCTGTCGAGGTGCGTCATCCTGTTTTTTTCCACAAGGGTGAGGAAGAGAAAGCCCTCAACCGATTGTTGATAACTTATGGTGCCAACCGTGTGATGCTGGATGTACGCCCGGTGTTCTCGACCCCTGCCAACGGCCATCCGGGCCTTGCTCACGCTCAGCAGGAAAAACCGAAACTCCCGTTACACGTGCTCTCCACGGCAGAGCAACCGATTATTCGCTTCATCGGCCATATTGACAAAGCCATCAATACCCGCTATTTCGCTCCGTGGATAGAGCGCCTAGAACTGTGGATAAGTCAGGGGAAAACCCCTTTCTTATTTGTGCATACAGCGGATAACCGCGAGTCCCCCGAGATGGCTCGCCACCTGTACCACACCCTTCAACAGCACATCGCCCTGCCTGAGCTTGAACCCTTTGCCGATGAAAAGCAGAGCCAGCTGTTTTAAGCCGTCTTTTTAGATGAGCTGACTGGCAAGCCCTACCATGATCGGATAAATTGCGCGTTCTTTCGGAAAAGTACGCTGGCAATTTCTCTATTTCCGAAAATCGGCGCACTGCGCCGATAACGACTCATTATAATTGAACGTAACACAGGTGATTTATGGCAAAACTTGCACATGCACAGTGGTCATCTCGTATGACCTTTGTGCTAGCCGCAGCGGGTTCAGCGGTTGGCTTAGGGAATATTTGGAAGTTCCCTTATATGGTAGGTGAAAGCGGCGGGGCTGCTTTCGTATTTGTTTACCTGCTCTGTATTGGGCTCATTGGCTTGCCCATTCTTGTTTCTGAGTGGCTTATCGGGCGGCGCGGTCAGAAAAACCCTGCGAGCACGATGTCCGAGCTGGCACGCCAAGCCAATAAATCCAGTATGTGGGCCGTGGTTGGCATCAGCGGAATCATTGGGGCGTTTTTAATTCTGTCGTTCTATAGCGTGATCGGCGGCTGGTCGCTCTACTACACCCTTAACTCCGTCACTGGCACCTTCAGTGGTCAAGATGCCGACGGCATCGGCGCGCTGTTTAACGGCATGCTCAGCAATCCTGGGTTGCTGTTGCTAGGCCACTCTGCCTTTATGCTCTTGGTGATTGGCATTGTGGCTCAGGGTGTCACGAAGGGTCTGGAAGGCGCTGTGCGCATCTTGATGCCGGTGTTGGCGCTACTGCTGGTTGTGCTGATCGGCTATGGCATGTCGACCGGCCATTTTGGCCAAGCGCTGGAGTATATGTTTAACCCGGATTGGAGCAAGCTAAGCGCAGAGACAGTCCTGGCAGCGTTAGGGCACGCCTTTTTCACCCTTTCGCTGGGTATGGGCATTATGATGGCGTATGGCTCTTACTTGGGCAAAGAGATCAACCTGCTCCAAACCGCCCGTACCGTCATTATTATGGATACGGTGATCGCACTCGGGGCGGGGCTTGCGATCTTCCCCATCGTATTTGCAAACAACCTTGACCTAGCCTCAGGCCCTGGGCTGATCTTTGTTACGCTGCCCTTAGCATTTGGCAATATGGACGGCGGCTCTCTGCTCGGTTTGATGTTCTTCCTATTGCTCACTTTTGCGGCTCTGACCTCAGCCATTTCGCTGCTTGAGCCGGTGGTGGAGCTGATTGAAGAGCGCACTCCGTTGTCTCGCGTGGTCGCGACGATTGTTGCCGGCGTGGGGGCTTGGGCGCTGGGTATTGCCGCTCTGCTCTCCTTCAACGTGTGGAGCGAGCCGCTCATGTTCGGTATGGGCGTGTTCGACCTACTGGATACGCTGACCAGCAAAATCATGCTGCCGCTTACCGGTTTAGGCGCGATTCTCTTCGCTGCGTGGTGCTTAGAGCGCAAGAGTGTCGAGGCTGAGCTTGGGCTGTCAGCCACTGGCGTAAGCGTATGGAACATCATCGCGCGCTATGTAGCGCCCGCGGGTGTCATCGCTGTCTTCGTCACAGGCTTACTCTAAGCCGTTACGGCCCCGCTAGCTGGCGGGGCTGTTCTATCAAACGCTGTTTTTAGTGCAATTCGCTCTCTTGCGGTTCGTCATCGTCCGGCATGGGAGCGATATCCCGCGATAGTTTCTGAAACTCCCGATGCAGCTCAATCCCTCTGCGTGCCCTTAGGCTACGCTGGGCGGCGCTGCGCCGACGTTGGGCATGCTCATCGACCTCCATACTCATGAATATGTCGAGCAATTCGCTTTTTACCGAGGTCATTCGTTCGACGTTTCTCATGATCGACGCTCCTCCAGGTGAAGTTGCCTACGTCCACCTGCATCCGTGACGACTGATTTTTAAATGATGCAGTGCGGCACGTCACTTCTTACTATAACCTACTTGACAAAATGATGACGATTCTTGAAGAAAGGGGTTAACGCCCTTTAAACGGCAGCCATTACGGGTGATTCCCGCTGCCCTCTTCCCGTCACTCAGGCATACTGTGGCCACCTAGGCTGCATAAGCACGATCAAGAATTTAAGGAGCTGAACGTGAGCCGCGCCCTGTTCGATGAAATGAGACGCCGCATGGAGCATTTTCGTCGCTCCGAACAAAAGGTAGCGCGGTTCGTGCTGCGTAACCCCGATGAAGTGATCCATATGCGGATCGTGGACCTTGCCACTGAGGCGAAGGTGAGCGAGCCCACCGTGGTGCGCTTTTGCCGTGCCCTTGGCTGCAACGGTTTCCAGGACTTCAAGCTTCAGCTCGCCCAGATGCTGGCCAGCGGTAGTCAGTTCGCCCAGTTCTCGATGAACGATAGCGACTCGGTGGCGGAGTTCTCTCACAGCATTTTTGACTCCACCGTCGGCACACTACTGTCGGTACGCGATCGGCTCGACAATGAAGCCTTGGGGCGAGCAGTGAATGCACTGGCCATGGCCAACCGGGTGGAGTTTTACGGCTTTGGTGCCTCCGGTGCCGTGGCGTTCGATGCTCAGCACAAGTTCTTCCGCCTGCAGATCTCGACCTCCGCCTACGCCGACCCGCACATGCAGAACATGTCGGCGGTGACGCTGCAAGAGGGCGATGTGGTGGTGGCGATTTCACAAACCGGGCGCACCAAGGCGCTGGTGGCCAGCGTGCGCTTGGCCCGCGAAGCGGGGGCTACGGTGATTGGCCTGTGCCCCAGCGAGTCCCCGCTGGCCCATGAAGTGAGCCTGCCGCTGTTTATCGATGTGCATGAAGATACCGAGATTTACACGCCGCTCAGCTCGCGCATCGCGCACTTGGTGCTGATCGACGTGCTGGCCGTTGGTGTCGCTAAAACCCGAGGCCCCAAACTCGCTGAGCAGCTTAAAGCGGTGAAAAAGAGCCTGACCACGCTGCGTTACCCAGACGACCACTAACGGCGGGCCAACGCGACGCACGCTGTATACCCAGCCAGTGAGCGGGCTGTGCTAAACTGACCGCCCATTTTCGAACCGGCAGCGGCTTATATGGACGACGTCACGGCGATACTTGATCAGCTCAACCCCGCCCAACGGGAGGCCGTTAGCGCCCCCCAGGGCAACCTACTGGTACTGGCGGGGGCTGGCTCCGGTAAAACCCGCGTGCTGGTTCACCGCATTGCCTGGCTGATGCAGGCCGAGGGGCTGTCTCCTTATGCGCTGCTGGCGGTCACGTTTACCAACAAAGCGGCACGGGAAATGCGCACGCGCTTAGAAGCGCTGCTGGGTATTTCCATGCGCCACGTGTGGGTCGGTACGTTCCACTCCATTGCCCACCGGCTGCTACGCACCCACTGGCAAGACGCCCGCTTGCCCCAACACTTTCAAATCATTGACTCCGACGACCAGCTCCGGCTGATCAAACGGCTGCTCAAAGATTACGCCATTGACGACGAGCGTTTCCCTCCCCGCCAGGTGCAGGGGTTTGTATCTGGCTGCAAAGAGGAAGGGCTGCGCCCGCATCAGGTCAACGTCAACGGTGATGGCTATTTGGCACAAATGGTCGAGCTGTACGAGCGCTACCAGCTCACCTGTGAACGCGGCGGGCTGGTGGATTTTGGCGAGCTGCTGCTGCGCAGCCTGGAGCTTCTGCGCGATAACCCGCCGTTGCTGAACCACTACCGCGAGCGCTTTGGGCATGTGCTGGTAGACGAGTTCCAAGATACCAACACCCTGCAGTACGCATGGTTGAAACTGCTCACCGGCCAGCAAACGCCGATGACGGCGGTGGGCGATGACGACCAGTCGATTTACGGCTGGCGTGGCGCCAAAGTGGAGAATATTCGCCGCTTTGAGGAGGAGTTTACCGATACCCATACGGTGCGTTTGGAGCAGAACTACCGCTCTACCAGCGCGATCTTGGAAGCCGCTAACACGCTGATTAGCCATAACAGCGAGCGGCTGGGTAAAAACCTCTGGACCGATGGCATCGAGGGCGACCCGATCTCGGTATACGCCGGGTTTAACGACCTGGAAGAAGCCCGCTATATCGTCGACACCATTAAAGAGAAGGTCGACGAGGGCTTTAAGCGCCGTGATGTGGCCATTCTTTACCGCTCTAACGCCCAGTCGCGGCTGCTGGAAGAGACGCTGATTCGCCAGGGGATGCCCTACCGCATCTACGGCGGCCACCGCTTTTATGAGCGGCTGGAGATCAAAAACGCCCTGGCCTACCTTCGCCTGCTGCTCAACCGGGACGACGACGCCTCCCTTGAACGCGTCATCAACGTGCCCACCCGAGGCATTGGCACCCGCACGGTGGAAATCGTCCGCCACCGCGCACGGGAACAGGGCGTTTCGCTCTGGCAGGCGCTCCACGACGCGATTCAGGACGGTACCTTAAGAGGCCGGGCGGGCAACGCCGTGCAAGCCTTCGCCAACCTGATCGAGCAACTCGATAACGACGCCGCCGGGTTACCGCTGCATGAAATTATTGACCATGTCACCGCGCAAACCGGGTTGATCGAGCACCACAAAAGCGAGCGTGGCGAGAAAGGCCAGGCGCGGGTCGAAAACTTGGAAGAGCTGGTCACCGCCGCGCGCGCCTTCACCCATGGCGACGCCTTTGAAACCCCGGAAGCGGGCGAAGGCATGGCGGCGCTGGAAGCATTTTTATCAGAAGCCGCCCTCAACGCAGGCGACCACGAAGCCGAAGAGTTCGAAGACAGCGTGCAGCTGATGACGCTGCACTCGGCGAAAGGGCTAGAGTTTCCGGTGGTATTTATCGCCGGTGTGGAGGAGGGGCTGTTCCCGCATAAGATGTCGGTGGAGGAGCCTGGGCGGCTCGAGGAGGAGCGCAGGCTTTGCTATGTGGGCGTTACCCGCGCCATGCAGAAGCTCTACCTGACCCACGCGGAAACCCGCCGCCTGCATGGCAAAGAGGTGTTTCCACGTCCGTCGCGCTTTCTGCGCGAACTGCCGCCCCACCTGCTGGAAGAAGTACGCCTAAGGGGCCATATCTCCCGCCCGGTGACCGCATCGCGGCAGAGCTTCGCCCAAACCAGTATCGAGAGCGACGGCGAGCTGCCCGCACTGCATGTCGGCCAGCGGGTCGAGCACCCGGTATTTGGTGAGGGGATTATTCTCAACGCCGAGGGCGAAGGTGCCCGTGCTCGCGTGCAGGTAAGCTTCGACGGTAACGGCGTGAAGTGGCTCGTGCTCGGGTTTGCCAAGCTTACGCCGCTTTAAAACCTATCGCCGTTTTAAAGCCTAAAAAGGGCAAGGGAAGACAGACACTTGCCCTATAAAAGCTGCTTAGCGCATACTGGCGGGCGGACACTGCGCTCACTGCGCTTATAAAAAAACAGCCTATAATTTCGGAGTCATGCCCGCCATGCAACGCCGCCAATTTTTGAAAACCGCCGGCCTGGGTGCCGCCGGTGTCGCTGCTGCCCCCTTTGTTTCTACCGCCAGCGCTAACGAAACCTACACCTGGGATATGGTCACCTCCTGGCCGAAGAATTTCCCCGCCCTTGGTACCGGTGCTAACGACTTTGCTCGTCGTGTGGAACAGCTCTCTAACGGCCGCATGCGCATTCGCGTTCACGGTGCAGGCGAGCTGGTACCGGCACTGGAAGTCTTTGATGCCGTCGCCGCTGGCACTGCTGAGATGGGTCACTCCGCGTCTTACTACTGGCGTGGCAAAGTCGCGGCTTCCCAGTTCTTTACCGCCGTGCCGTTTGGCATGACCACCACCGAAATGAGCGCGTGGCTGTACCACGGCGGTGGCCAGGAGCTGTGGGATGAGATCTACGCCAACCACAATCTGAAGCCGTTTGCTGTGGGCAACACCGGCACGCAGATGGCGGGCTGGTTCAAAAAAGAGATCAACTCCCTCGACGATATGCAGGGCCTGAAGCTGCGCTTGCCGGGTCTCGCCGGTGAAGCCATGAACGGCATCGGTGTGAGCACCGTGAACATGGCCGGTTCAGAAATCTTCACCTCGCTGCAAACCGGTGCGCTAGACGCCGCTGACTGGGTTGGCCCGTATAACGACCTGGCCTTTGGCCTGCACCAAGTGGCGGATTACTACTACACGTCAGTGTGGAACGAGCCCTCTGCCGTCCTTGAAGGCACCATCAACCTGGATGCCTGGAACGCGCTGCCGGAAGACCTGCAGGACGTGATTCGCGAAGCGGCCCGCGCTTCCAACTTGGCGATGATTAGCGAGTTTGCTTATCGCAACGCCCAGGCCCTAGAAACGCTGGTGGAAGAGCATGGCGTGCAGCTGCGCACCTTCCCGGAAGACGTGATGGCCGCGCTGTACGAGTCGTCTAAGGAGGCCATTCAGCGCCAAGTAGATAGCGACGAAGAGTCTCGCCGCGTGTACGAATCCTACTCGGCGTTCCAGAAAATACTGCGCCCGTTTAGCGATGCGGGTGAGTACGCTTACCTGAAGAGCCGCGACAACGTAGGTGCATAACCTGTTCTCGGCTAATGACAAAAGGGCGCCTCGGCGCCCTTTTTGCTGCTTTGTAGATAGAACAAGTGACAGAAAGCTTAGCCGTGTACGGCGCGAATACGCCCATTGTCGTCCAGCGCCACCATTACAAAGCGCGCTTCGGTGACTTTCTGGCGCTCTTCAATATGGCGGCCGTGGGGCGGGCGCACCCATACCTCTACATCAATTTTGATGGAGCTGTGGCCAATGTCTTGCACTTGAGTATACACGCTCACCATAGAGCCCACTCGCACAGGGCTGAGGAAATCCATCGCTTCAATGGCCACTGTGGCAGTGCGCCCACCGGCTTCGCGCCCGGCGGCCAATTCCGCCGCTTGATCCATTTGATTGACTAGCCAACCGCCAGGAATATCACCATAGAGATTGGTATCTTGTCGAGAAGCCAGTAACTTTAAGGTGAGCTGCCCTTTTGGGGCGGGTACATCGTCCAAGTCGGTGTCCAGCGGTGTCATAAGGTGGTCGCTTTGTAAGGTTATTGTTGTGATGTTACTCGGTGATACGGATGAGTGTCGTGTTGCTGCATCGCAACAGGCTGGCGATAGTTAATCATAAGAGGGGTGACGTTTGAAGGGCAATGGTTTGAAGCGCTATCGCTTGAGGTTTAACCAACACTACCGCCTCTGGTTGGCAGGCGGGCTGCTATTTTTTTGCGCCTGTGCTTGGGGGCAGCCAAGCCCTGTTGGGGGCACTTTAGGGGCGGTTGGCTCCGACACCATGGCGGGGCTAATGCTACGCTGGGGGGAAGCGTTACATCACCGCTACCCTGATATTACGCTGCAGTTCCAGGCGAGTGGTTCCGCCAGCGCACCGACCGCCTTGGTGGCAGGCACAACGCGCTTTGGGCCGATGTCGCGCCCGATGACCGAGAGCGAGCGCCAGCAGTTTATCGAACGTTACGGCTACCCCCCTCACGAGCTGAGCGTCGCTCGGGATGCCCTGTTGCTGGTGGTTCACCGTCATAACCCGCTGGCATCGCTAACCCGCAAGCAGGCCGATGCCATCTTTTCCACATCGCTGGACTGCGGAGGACCCCAACCCATTCGCCGCTGGGAAGACCTGCTGCCCGCAGATCAGTGGCCCTATGGAAAAATTGCCCTGCACGGCCGAAATTTAGCCTCGGGCACCCATGGGCTATTTCAGGAACGGGCGCTATGTAACGGCCAGTTTCGCCGCGATATTAGCGAACACCCCGGCTCTTCAGCGGTGATTGCCGCCGTAGGCGAATCCCCCAACGCCATGGGCTATGCGGGCTATAACCACTTAAATCCCATGGTACGCGCGCTACCGCTGATCAACGATAAAGGCACTGCTATTACCCCCAGCGTGGCGACAATTCAGGACGATACCTACCCGCTCTCGCGGGATCTCTACCTTTACGTTAACCTGCCGCCCGGTGAGAGACTGCCGCCCGCCGAGCAGGCGTTTCTTGAACTGATTTTCTCGGATGAAGGGCAACAAATTGTACAAGCCGCTGGCTTTGTGCCTTTGCCTCAGACCCAGCGCTCACCTCTACTGCTTGGCGACTAAACTGTCACTTAACTGTCATAAATATGACGTAGGGTATAAAGCTTCGGCCATGTACGTACTTTTTGCTACGGCACTCGTTTCTTTATGATGTCGACATGACTCCTCCACGGCTTCCTTTTTTGCGTCAGCCGCTGCGCCTTATCCACGACCGTATTGCGACCGGGCTAATCACCGCCGGTGGTATTGGTGTTCTGTTGGCTATCCTCGCCATTGGCGTGTTCCTTATTTGGGAAACACTGCCGCTGCTGGCGTTTGGTGACGCGTTTTCGCTCAGCACCTTATCACCGCTTGCCTGGGGTACTCTTAAAGCAGCCCTCGCCGCGATGCTATTTGCCACGCCTATTGCGCTGGGTGCGGCCATGTATTCGGCGCTGTTTATGTCGACACGACTGCGCAGCCGGGTAAAACCTATTCTTGAGCTGATGGAAGCCATCCCCGGCGTGGTGGTGGGCTTTATTGCCGGGCTACTGCTAGCGCCGTGGGTAGAGCGTCACTTAGCCAGCACTTTGCTAGTGATCGTTTGGCTACCGCTTAGCGCCGCATTGGCAGGCGGGCTCTGGTATCTCGCCAACGCCCGCCTGCGCCAGTGGCTGCCGCTCTCTTGGGCAGGCGTCTGGCTGATGCCGTGGCTGGCCATCATGGTCACGCTGGCCTTATGGCTATCTCCGCTGATGGAGCAAGCGTGGTTCGGCGGCGATCTTCGCCGCCTGCTCGACCAACAGTACGGGCTGGACTACGCCACTCGCAACGCGCTAATTGTGGGGATTGCCATGGGGTTTGCGGTGATTCCCAGCATCTACTCGCTGGCAGAAGACGCCCTTGCCGATGTGCCCGCAAGTTTAATGGAGGGTGCCCAAGCACTGGGGGCCAGCCGCTGGCAGGCGCTGTGGAAGGTGGCGCTCCCCACAGCAGGGCCAGGGGTCTTTTCAGCGGTAATGATTGGAGCCGGGCGCGCTGTGGGCGAAACCATGATTGTATTAATGGCCAGCGGCAATACCGCGCTCTTTAGCGCCAGCCCCTTTGAAGGGCTACGCTCGCTTTCTGCGTCTATTGCGATTGAGCTGCCGGAAGCTTCTCCCGGAGGCCTTACGTACCATCTACTGATTTTTGCCGCGCTATCCCTGTTTATCTTCACCTTTTTAGTCAATACGTTAGCGGAAGTGGTACGCCAACGTCTGCGGCGGCGCTATCAGCGTTTAGGAGGTAAACTCTAATGCGCTGGTCATTTCGTCCATCTCGTATCAGCGCTATGGGT
This sequence comes from Vreelandella lionensis, assembly GCF_044543515.1. Lineage (NCBI taxonomy): Bacteria > Pseudomonadati > Pseudomonadota > Gammaproteobacteria > Oceanospirillales > Halomonadaceae > Vreelandella > Vreelandella lionensis. The sequence continues at coordinate 52,811 of NZ_JBITWC010000001.1, forward strand.
AGTCTGCTGTGGCCCTGGTTGTGTGCCGCTAGCGTTGCCTTGTCGCTGCTGATGCTCGCCACGCTGCTCACCCTGCTCGCCACGCGCGGACTTGGCCACTTTTGGCCCGCCGCGCTGGAAGAGGCCACCCTTCACTCAGGCGAAACGGTCATCGGCCAGCCGGTGCGAGAAACCCCTCTGCCTAACACAGCGGGCATAGAGCGGCTCTACTTTACCGGCAACCGAGATATCGACGGCGCAAGCTGGCGCTGGGTGGCCCTGGACGATATCGACACCGTCGCCGTGCCCGACGACCTCATCCGGTTAGAGCGCTCCCCCTGGGGCGACTTTATTGGTCGCCTGGAGGCCGTAGAGATCGAAGGCCAGCGTTTTGAGGATGACGCCGCCTGGGCGTTTGTCGCTCGAGCCCTGACACTGCCCGACAGCCAGCGACCTAACGCACAACTCCAACTGACCGCCGCCAATGGGCACACCATTACCCAGCCGCTGTCGGGCGTCACGCTTTTTCAAGCGCCCAACGCCATGTCCTGGGGGCAGAAAGTCGTCGTCTGGAGTGAGCGCATTTGGCAATTCCTCAGCGAAGGCCCGCGTGCAGCCAATACCGGTGGCGGCGTTTGGCCCGCTATTTTCGGGACGGTGCTGATGGTGATCCTGATGTCGGTCATCGTGACACCGTTTGGCGTGCTGGCCGCCATTTATCTGAATGAAATCGCGCACCAGAACCGCCTGACCCGCTTAGTGCGCATCGGCGTGCGCAATCTCGCGGGGGTGCCCTCGATTGTTTATGGGGTGTTTGGCCTTGGGGTCTTCGTTTACGGCATCGGCGGCTCCATTGACAGCTGGTTTTTTGAGGATGCGCTGCCCTCGCCCACCTTTGGAACCGGCGGCCTCCTCTGGGCATCGTTGACCCTGGCGCTGCTAACGCTGCCGGTCGTCATCGTAGCCACCGAAGAGGGGCTGGCGCGTATTCCCGACGCCCAGCGGGAAGGTGCAGTGGCGCTGGGTGCCACCCGTTTGGAGATGCTGACCCGCGTGGTACTGCCCATGGCGACACCAGCGATGCTCACCGGTGTGATTTTGGCGGTAGCTCGAGCCGCAGGGGAAGTCGCCCCGCTGATGCTGGTGGGCGTGGCGAAACTGGCCCCGCAAATGCCCGTCGATGGCGAATTTCCCTATCTGCATCTAGAGCGCAAGTTTATGCACCTCGGCTATCATTTATTTGATACCGCTTTTCACGGTGAAGATGTCCAAGCCGCCATCCCACTGGTATTTGCCACCGCTCTGCTGTTAGTGCTGATTGTGCTGGTGCTTAATCTAACTGCCATATTTCTGCGTCATTATTTAAGGCGTCAACGAGGGAACGAATGCTAGCGTTATCGTCCGCCAACCCAACTCAAGCACCGGTAACTCGATTTTCAGCCGAGACCTGCTGTTTGAGCATCAACCAGTTTCACCTCGCTTATGCGGGGAAAACGGCGTTGCGCGACCTAACGCTTGACGTGCCTCGCCATCGAGTCACCGCGTTCATCGGCCCGTCGGGCTGTGGCAAATCTACTTTGCTGCGTGCGATTAATCGGCTGCATGACCTGAATGAGTCGGTGACGCACCATGGGCAAATCCAGTTAGAAGATCAGGACATCCACGCCCCGCAGATGAACGTTACCGAGCTGCGACGCCGTGTGGGCATGGTGTTTCAAACGCCTAATCCATTTCCGATGTCGATCTATGAAAACGTGGCGTTTGGGCTGCGCCTGCAAGGGCGCCTGCCTAAGCGCAAACGCGACGATATTATCGAGTGGGCGCTCACCTCAGCCGCCCTGTGGGATGAGGTGAAAGATCGCCTGCACCGTTCTGCGTGGCAGTTATCCGGTGGGCAGCAGCAGCGCTTGGTAATTGCCCGCACGCTGGCCGTACAGCCCGATGTATTGCTATTGGATGAGCCTGCCTCGGCGCTCGACCCTATTTCTACGCTTAAAATTGAAGAGCTAATTCGTAACCTGAAATCCCAGCTCACGCTGGTACTGGTTACCCACAATATGCAGCAAGCCGCACGGGTATCCGACTACACGGCTTTTTTGCAGCAAGGTGAACTCGTTGAATACGGGCCAACGGATCAAGTGTTCACCAACCCGCGTTTACAACGCACTGAAAACTACATCACCGGCCGCATGACCTAGGCCCAACCGACGTTACGTCAGGAGTGCTCAATGGATATTACGAGCGATAGCCACAGCCAGCATATCTCTCGCCAGTTCAACCAGGAGCTGGAAGAGCTGAAAACCCACCTGATGGCCATGGGCGGTCTGGTGGAAAAACAGGTACAAGACGCCGTTCACGCCCTGTTGGAAGGCGACAGCCGTCTGGCCGAAAAAGTGCGTGACAACGACCGCCAGGTGAACGACCTGCAACTGCAGATTGATGATGAGTGTACTCGCGTCCTGGCCCGCCGCCAGCCGGCCGCCTCGGACCTTCGTCTGGTGCTGGCCGTTATTCGTGCCACCTCAGACCTTGAGCGGATTGGCGATGAGGCCAGCAAAATTGCCCGCAACGCCCTACTGCTGAGTGAAAACAGCGGCGGCATTCGTGGCCTGGTCGAAGTGCGTCACATCAGTGAACACGTGCGTAAAATGCTGCGCGATGCACTGACGGCTTTTGCCCGCTTCGATACCGAACTTGCCATGCAGGTTGTGCGTGAAGATGAGTCGGTGGATGACGAATACGGCAGCGCCATGCGCTCTCTAATGACCTTTATGATGGAAGACTCCCGCTCTATTAGCTCCGTCCTCAGCATCATGTGGGTACTGCGGGCACTAGAGCGTGTGGGCGATCACGCCAATAACCTGGCAGAGTACGTGGTCTACCTGGTGAAGGGCCTGGATATTCGCCACAGCGACCCCGACACCTTAGATCAGAAGGTGCTTAAAAAGTCTTGACCTAGCAGGTAATTCCTCCTGCAATACGCCCAGATGACACATCTGGGCGTTTTTATTTAAGGAGCAAGCATGGTGGATGCAATAACGGCGCTGAGCCAAGGCACACGTTTGGTGTACCAAAAAGGGCTGCGGCGCTACATTTTTCTGCCGATCCTGGTCAATCTCATCGTGTATGCCAGCATGCTAAGCTTGGTGCTCAACCGCTTTGATGGCTGGCTCGACAGTGCCATGACCATGGTCCCCAGCTGGTTGGAGTGGCTCTCTTGGCTTATCTGGCCGCTCTTCTTCGTTAGCCTCTTGGTGGTGATCTTTTTTACCTTCACCCTGGTGACACATCTGATTGCCGCGCCGTTTTACGGCTTTTTAGCCGCTAAAGTCGAGCGTCAAGCCACAGGACGGGAACCGTTGGATGATCGCGGGCTAGCTAAAACGGCCATCGATGCACTGGGTCGCGAACTGGTCAAGCTCGGCTATATTCTGCCGCGCATGGCGGCGCTGTTTATTCTCAGCTGGATACCAGGCCTCAATCTGTTGGCACCGGTCTTGTGGGCACTGTTTTCCGCCTGGGTGATGGCCATCACTTACCTTGATTACCCGATGGATAACAACAAGGTCACGTTTCGCGATATGCGCAGCCGTCTTTCGCGCCGCTGGTGGCCAAGCCTCACCTACGGCGGGCTGATCATGCTGGTCACCTGGATCCCGCTTGCCAATCTGTTTTTAATTCCTGGCGCCGTAGCGGGGGCGGTGCTGATGTGGGATGGTCACTACCGTGACACCCAAGATGTTGTCGCAAGTCGTTAGAACACACAGCCATACGCAAAAAAACCCCGCCGGAGCGGGGTTTTTTGTGGAATTAATATCAACGCTTACCAACGAAGATCATCACCTTCATCACGGTTCAGCTCGCTAGCATCATAGCCAGCTTTACTGGTAGCCACGCTGTTGGAATCGCTGACGCTACTTGAAGTGGAGTAGTCCAGCGTATCGCCTTCATCATGGGTCAAGTCACTAGCAGAGTACTGAGCCGGGCCTGACGTATTGTGCGAGCTAGGCTGAATCACATCGTGTCCTGCAGAGCGGTCTTTGTTGAGTTCAATGGATGTTTGGGCAAATGCCATCGGACTTGCTACCAAACCAAAAGCAACACCTAACACTGCAGATTTTTTAGCTAACTCTTTGAAAAACATAAATTACTACTCCTTTAACATTGAGCCAGTCGACGTAGGGTGGAAACCAATTAAGCGCCTACGACTAATGGCTAACTTTACATCTTGGCAATGCATACGTGATGCCAAAAATACTAAATTAATTAAATATCTTTTAAAAACATAAACTTATTTATTTTTAATTGCGCGCAATATAAAGCTGCAAAATCATCATTCATACAAATATATTGTGTAATAATGGCACATGCGTCGGTTAAGTGGCGCAAATTGACTCACTTGCCTTGCTGCCCAACCGCTTCATTATCCCCGCTAAGAGGGCAGCCATGCCATTCGCTGGGGTTTATGTGTTAGGCACAAAAAATTAGACCCCGCAGGGCGGGGTCTTGAGAACTCTTACTTTTACACGATACTTACATCTGGCTTCCAATCCTTTTGCGGGGCTCCAACCTTGGAATTTACCCTGACCAGTGTATTGATCGTTTTTGATTCATTCCTTGAATCATTGAGCATTCTTGCGATGAGACATCCTTGCCTCTCTAGTTGCTCACTCCTTAAGCGTAAGAGTTTTTTACAGCTTTGCAAAGAAATGTTACTTGTTACATACCACTATTTTCTTCTGGGAGTTCTTCGGTGCTGTCATAGGTAGCATCCGAGTCATCACTCATGGAGTTTGGTTCCATGTCGCTGGCGTTATCACCCTCGTCATGGGTTAAATTTTTCTTGTCATGATCAGACGGCATAGCTGAGTCGTTAGACTGAGCTTCGACCGGCTGCTCATCTGGAGAAATGTTGTCTGCCGGATCTGCAGGCTCTTGAGCAAATGTCAGTGGGCTTGCTACCAGACCAAACGCTACACCTAAAATACCAGCTTTCTTGAGTAGTTCCTTGGACATCATATTCCGCCTCCTCGATCGCTGTGAAATACCGCTATTTAAGGAAGAGTGACATCTTGTCTTACCAGTTCCTGCGGTAATCTTCCTTGACAAGTATATTGCAGCCGATATGCCAAAAACTCTTAATAGAAATAAAATCTATTTATATACAGACACTTATAAAAATAACCACTATGCCGATTAACCCTCTAGCACTGGCTTAAGTAGATGATTAGTTGGCTACATATGACACATGCGCGGTGTTTGACCATGCTTGCATGCCAATATGGCACATTTATACATAATTTATGCAAGCCAAGACGAAGAGTGGTATGACACCGTGTTAGCTGTTAACGACACGGGAGGGCGGGAAAACACAGCGGAACAACGCCCCCTCACCGGGTAACGACTCCACTTGAAGCTGTGCATCATGGCGCAGTAGAACGTGTTTAACAATGGCAAGGCCAAGACCAGTACCGCCAGTGGCCGTACTGCGCCCTTTATCAACGCGGTAGAAGCGCTCGGTAAGGCGCGGGATATGCACCGGATCAATCCCTTCACCATCATCATCCACTTCAATACAGGCGCGGCCATTGGGCATTGCGACCCAGCGGAGAGTGATCTGGCTGCCAGCAGGCGTATAGCGCACTGCGTTAAACGCTAGGTTTGAGATGGCGCTGCGTAGCTCTTGCTCGCTGCCCACCAGGCGCGCCTCGCACTCCAACGCCACCTGAACGCTATGCTGCTGGTTCGAGAGCGCCAGCGCATCCCGGCGAATGCTCTCAAGCATCGACCCAACCTCAAGCGGCTGATGATCTTCGCCGCCTCGGTCAATCTCCAGACGTGACAAAAGCAGTAGATCATTCACCAGGTTCTGCATACGCTTGGTCTGCTCTTCCATCTGACCAATGCCTTTACTCAGGCGCGGTGGCAGCATCTCTTTAAGATCGCCGTAGGTTTCCAGATAGCCGGAAAGCACGGTGAGTGGGGTGCGCAGCTCATGGGAGACGTTAGCGACGAAGTCGCGGCGCATCTGCTCTAGGCGATGCAAGCGGGTAATATCCCGCGCCATAACCAAGCGCTCGTCGTCGCCATACAGGGTGATTTGGTACTGCAGAATGCGACGCTCATCAATGGGCGAGGTGAGCGTGAGCGGCTCGCTGTACTCACGGGCATTAAAGTAGCTGATGAAACGCGGGTCGCGCAGCAGATTAGTAATGTGCTGACCGCGGTCATGGGCGGTCTGCAGGCCTAGCATGTCGGTGGCGGCACTGTTCCACCACTCTAAATCACCGTGGCGATCCAGCATCACGACGCTATCACGCATCGCTTCCGAGGATTCTTGAATACGCGCGAGGGTTGCTCGCAGCCGGCTTTGCGTAATGCGCTGGCTTTTTTGGTAACGGTAAAGGCGATCGAATAACTCGCCCCACATGCCAGTTGCCGCAGGAGGCTCATCGTGCGGGTTGAGCGTTAGCCACTTGAACAGCGCCCTAAGCTGGCGGAGTTGATACACCAAACAGAGCGTTAGACCCGCAGCTAACCCGAAACCGGGGTAACCCAGCAGCCATCCCAGGCACATCCCCAGGAAAGCCAGCCAGATAATTCGCCACAGTTCACGGCTCCACAGACGCACGATTACACCCGAGCAGAGAAACGATACCCAGTGCCCCGCACTGTTTGAATCAGATTCTGATGCGCTTCACCTAGCGCTTTGCGCAACCGGCGAATATGCACATCCACCGTGCGCTCTTCTACATACACATTGCCGCCCCACACCTGATCAAGCAGCTGGCTACGGGTATAGGCGCGCTCTTGGTGAGTCATAAAGAATTGCAGTAAGCGGTACTCGGTAGGGCCCATCTCCAGCGCTTTGCCATGGGCGCTGACGCGATGGCTCACTGGGTCCAGCAGCAATCCATTGATTTCGATGGGGTCTTCCACACCGCGCGGGGTCGCCCGGCGCAGCACGGCTTTAAGACGTGCCACCAACTCGCGGGGGGAAAACGGCTTGGTGATGTAGTCATCCGCACCCGCCTCCAGGCCCTGAATTTTATTATCCTCTTCGCCTTTGGCGGTCAGCATAATAATGGGCAGCTCAGCGGTGGCCTCTTCGCGCTTGAGACGACGGGCCAGCTCGATGCCGCTGGTGCCCGGCATCATCCAGTCCAGCAGCAGCAGGTCGGGCTGGTGGTCAACCACCATCGCATGGGCATCCTGGGCGTTGTCCGCTTCAAGCACGCGATAGTCAGCCATTTCCAGCGCCACAGCGATCATCTCGCGAATGGGCGCCTCGTCATCGACAATCAGTACGGTCTTGGCGGTCATCCAGGGCCTCACGGTGTTCTATGAAAACTCGTTTATACAAAACAGTTCAATGACATGTCTGTGACGATGACACCATGACTTAATGACAATTCTATGACACCCAGCATAATTAGCCAGCTGCAGGCCACCAGCTCAGAACAATTCCGGCAAACACCAAGAGCCCTGACCAGTGGTTATTCAGAAACGCCTGGAAGCAGCGGTCGCGGTCACAGTGAAAAATTAATCGCTGCTGATGAGCAAACGTCGCTGCCATGCCCGCCAGACCCAGCCAGAAAAAACCGCCTAACCCAACCCGCAACCCCACCCAGGTAAGCAACGCCAGCGTAGCAAGCTGCAGCAGGCCAATGATGAAACGGTCGGCGCTGCCAAACAGCACCGCGGTGGATTTAATGCCGATTTTCAGATCATCGTCACGATCCACCATGGCGTATTGGGTATCGTAAGCCACCGTCCACAGCAGGTTAGCGCTAAATAGCAGCCAGCCTTCCAGCGGCACATGCCCCAGTACCGCGCCAAACGCCATCGGGATCGCCCAGGAGAAAGCCGCCCCGAGCACCACCTGGGGAAAGTGTGTGTAGCGTTTCATAAACGGATAAATAAATGCCAGCAGCACACCCCCAAGCGAGAGCAGCACGGTAAACCAGTTGGTCAGCAGCACTAAAATAAAGGCGGCGGCCACCAGTGCCACAAATAGCAGCTGCGCTTCGGTTTCGCTGATCCGACCGGTGGCCAGTGGCCGCTGCTTGGTACGCTTAACATGGCCATCGAAGTGGCGGTCGGCGTAGTCGTTCACCACGCAGCCTGCGGCGCGCATCACATATACCCCGGCAATAAAAATCAGCAGTACATCGCGGCCCGGCACGCCCTCTGACGCGACCCACAGCGCCCACAGCGTTGGCCACATCAGCAGCCAAGTGCCAATGGGCCGGTCCAAGCGCATTAACTGTAAGAAATCTGCCAAACGGGCCCACCCGGTCGGGCGCAACAGAGAACGGTCCATGCTCATGCTTACCTCGTCAAAAAAGCTGCTGCGTTAGCCTAGCGCGACGGAAGGCCCAGCGCATCCGCCATGGTAGATAAAAAATACTCCTGAACCAGTAACGAAAGCCCACCATGTTCAAAGACAGAGCGCCGCCCCCATAAGCTATTGGCCGATAGCCCCGGCTGCTGGTGGGTAAAACGTGGCGGTGTCGCCGTGGCTTCCAGCGGCCCGCGAACCAAGTCGGGCTGCTGAAATAGCCAGCTGCCTAACGAGCGCTCGCCCAACTTCCCCAAACCTTTTCCCTGTAGCTGGTGAAGCGGGGCCACCGAACGCGCTACCACCCACGGCGTTTCATCAACACACAGCGCCACCTCGCGCAGCCACGCGTAGCGGCGAGGCGCGATGCCTAGGGCCAAGGCTTCATCGCGCTGGGGCAGGCCAATGGTTTGGCGCAGCAAGCGCACCCGAAACGTTCCCGGCTCGCCTGCTGCCATGAGGCGCGCGGTTAAGGAATCCGTGGACGCTATCCACTGCCACCAAGGCGCACTCATGGCTGGCTGAGCGGCTGCCACGGGCAGCCACTGAGGGAAGAGCGAAAACGCAGGAGTGGATAACACAGGGGCGGTCACCTAAGCCTCCAAGGCGGTCAATTCAGAGCGGGCTAGTGTAACATGGTGGCTTTACAGGCTTTTGTTCCTCCGACGTTTGGTGACGGTATGCCCGACTCACACACGACATCTTCCAGAACACCTCACCACCACGCCGCGCTGGTGATTGTGGGCACCGGCATGGCAGGCGTTGGCCTGGCCCGCGCGCTGCGCCGTCAGGGAGATACGCGCACAATCACGCTGGTCAGCGCTGACAGCGGTGATGATTACAGCAAACCGCTGCTGTCGACAGGCTTCGCCAAGCGCTTGAGCCCTGACAAGCTCGCCCAGCGCAGCGCTGAAGCGCTCGCCGATGAATTAAACGCGCACATTGTTACCCACACCCACGTCACGCGACTGGATGTGGATAACCACGTGCTGCAACTCAGCAGCGGAGCAACGCTTAGCTACGATGAGCTAGTGCTCGCCACCGGCGCGGCCCCTCGCACGCCGTTTCGCATACCGAGCGAGCTGGCCGAGCGCTGTTTTACCGTTAACGACTTAGATGATTACCGCCGCCTACACGAAGCGCTCAATCAGCCTACTCGCGTCGCGATTATTGGCGCCGGATTAGTCGGCTGTGAATTCGCCAACGACCTGCACGCAGGCGGGCACCAAGTTACCGTGATTGCGCCAGAGAGCGCCCCTCTGCCGCGCCTACTCCCTGAGCGGCTGGGTAGCGCACTGGCCGATGCGTTTCAAGAGGCTGGTATTCGTTTAGCGCTTGGACGCACCTTAGAGACATTATCCCAAGATGCAGACAACGCTTTGACGCTGCAACTCGACAATGGCGAGCGCCACACGGTAGATATCATCCTATTCGCGACCGGTTTGGCACCTCGCACGCAGCTTGCTGAAGCGGCAGGGCTGAGTGTTAGCCCCAGCGGCATTCAGGTTGACCGGCAGCTACGCACCAACCAGCCACATATTTATGCGTTAGGCGATGCCGCGTGTATTGATGGGGTGAACGCCATGTATGTGCAGCCGCTGCAAGCAAGCGTCAAAGCCCTGGCAGCTACCCTTGGTGGCACCCCAACGTCTGTTAGCTTCGGCGCTTGGCCAGTCGTGGTGAAAACCCCGCTGCTACCCGTGGTGGCCTACCCTCCCACTCAGCCCCCAGAGCGCTGGCGGTTTGAGGGCGACGGCAATGATTTCACCGCGTTAGCGGAAAATAAAGACGGACGTTTGATTGGTTTTGCGTTGACAGGCGGCTGCGTGAGAAGGAAAGTGGAGCTTTCCAGAGCTGCCCCAGGCCTGCTAGGCTGATTTTCGCCGCATTCACGACTAGGCTAAAGAAGCGCTGCCTGCTGGGTAGGCTACCAACAACATTGATGTTTGTTTTCCACAAGGGAGATTCCTTTATGCGCAAACCTGAACTCGCTGCAGCCATCGCTGAAAGTGCTGACCTTTCCAAAGATAAAGCTGGCCAAGTCCTCAATGTCATCCTGGACGAAATCACCAACAGCGTTGCCAAAGGTGAAGATGTAGCGCTGATCGGTTTTGGTACGTTTACCGTTCGCGAGCGCGCTGCCCGCACCGGTAAAAACCCGCAAACCGGCGCTCCGCTGCAGATCCCGGCCAGCAAAAACGTCGCGTTTAAGCCAGGCAAAGCGCTCAAGGACGCCGTTTCCTAATGAAGCTTTCGCTGACGCTGTGGCTATTGGGCTTTATGCTCAAGCGAGCCCTGCGCCGCAAGCCGCGCTTTCGTGAGCAGCTTGAACGCATGCGCGGCCTCGACTGGGGTGTTGCCACGGAAGACCTAAGCATTGCCCGCTACTACCGGATGGCGCCCCACGGCATCACCACGGGAAAAGGGTTGCCCGTTGACCTGGATCTTGAACTACGTTTCCGCGACAAAGACACCGCGCTGCGCATTCTCAAGAAACCCACCCAGCAGGCATTTTTAGATGGCATGGTGGCGGGAGATGTTCGCCTAGTAGGCGACTCCGCCGATATGAACAAGCTGCAAAAATTGCTGAAGTATTTGTAGCGCCATACGCCCAGCCGCAGGCAACCTGTTCCCCGCAGCCAAACGCTGCGGGGTTTTTCGTTAACGGCACACCATAGCCACGTACCGGCATACTATTTATACTAAAGTCTAACAATAGCAAACTCACAAGAGCCTCTATGCCCCTCTCCCTTTCCCTGCGCCGCCTTTGGACCCTAGATAAGTTCGCCTACAGCCTGCGGGTGTTTATCGCCTTCAGCGGGGCGCTGCTGTTTAGCGGGCTGGCGGGGGATGTAGCGCTGGTGATTCCGCTGTTTCTGGGCATTATTGCCAGCGCGCTCTCAGAGACCGATGATAGCTGGCAGGGGCGTTTGCAGGCCTTGGTGGTCACGCTGCTCTGCTTTGCCTCGGCGTCGTTTGTGGTGCAGTGGCTGTTTCCGTGGCCGTGGCTGTTTGCGGTGGGCTTGGCGGTGTCCACCTTTACGCTGATCATGCTGGGGGCGATTGGCCAGCGTTACGCGACCATTGCCTCCGGCACGCTGATTCTTTCGATCTACTCCATGATCAATATTGAGCAGCACGGCGGCGTGGATGAGGACGTCGCCTCGCGCCAGCTACTGCTGCTGACCGGAGCTGCCTGGTACGGGGCGATTTCGGTGGTATGGTGCGCGCTGTTCTCTCGCCAGCCGGTGAAACAGAGCATGGCACGGGTGTACAAAGCCCTGGGTGAGTTCTTGATTTTGAAATCGGCGCTGTTTGAGCCGGTACGGGGCGTTGATGTAGAGGCCCGCCGCGTGGCGCTCGCTCGCCAGAACGGCAAGGTAGTGGATGCCCTTAACCAGGCAAAAGAGATGATCTTTCGCCGCCTGGAAGGCCAGCGCGGCAGCCGTAAGCTCAACCGCTACCTGCAAATTTACTTTATCGCTCAGGATATCCACGAGCGGGCAAGCTCCACCCACTACCCTTACAGCGCACTTACTGAAGCCTTTTTTCATCACGACGTACTGTTTCGCTGCCAGAGACTGCTGGACCAGCAGGGCCGTGCCTGCCGCCAGCTAGCCAAGTCGCTGCTGCTCAACCGCCCTTTCAGTCACGAGCAGAGCGAACAGGCGCTGGCCGACCTGCGCGCTTCGATTGATAACCTCAGCGAGCGTGGCAAGCCCGAGTGGCGGCCGCTAATACGCCCGTTGAATGCGTTAGCGGACAACCTCTCCACGCTAGAAGCGCAGATTGCCAGCGTCCACAATCCGGACACCGGCAGCGAACGCCGGGACAGCGCGCTTTATGACCGCTCTCCCTCTAGCCTACTGGAAGCTTGGAAACGGGTGCGGCTGAACTTCACTCTGGGTTCGCCCACCTTTCGCCACGCGGTGCGCTTAACCACGGCACTGGTGGTGGGCTACGGGCTGTTACAGTGGATCGACCCGCAGCAGGGCTTTTGGATTTTGCTCACCACGCTGTTCGTGTGCCGCCCTAACTTCGCCACCACCCGACGCTTTCTATCCCAGAGAATTCTGGGTACGGTGCTTGGGCTGATTGCGGGCTGGGCGTCTATTAGCCTGTTCCCCCAGCCGCTCATCCAGAGCATGATTGCCGTAGCAGCGGGTGTGTCGTTCTTTGCCAACCGGGAAAAGCACTACGTGATCGCTACCGCGTCGATCACCCTGCTGGTGTTGTGCAGCTTTAACCAAGTGGGGGATGGTTTTGACCTGATCTGGCCACGGCTGTTTGATACGTTGATTGGCTCGCTGATTGCGGGGCTGGCGGTGTTTTTTATTCTGCCGGACTGGCAGGGCCGCCGCCTGTACCGGGAAGCGGCCAAGGTGCTGACCAATCACCGCCGCTATTTAGACGAGATTGTTCACCAGTATGAAGAGGGCAAGCAGGACGATCTGGCTTACCGCTTAGCACGGCGTAACGCCCATAACGCGGATGCGGCGCTCTCGACGCTGCTCACCAATATGCTCCATGAGCCGGGGCACTACCGGAAGCAGGATGCCGACAACGGGCTGCGCTTTTTGGTGCTATCCAACACGCTGTTAAGCCACCTCTCCGCGCTAGGTGCCCACCGCCATCGGCTGGCCGAAGATGAGGACGATGCCGCCTTCGTGCCTCAGGCCAAGCGGATTAGCGCCCTGTTAGAGCAACTGGCCGAGCAGTTGGATAAACGCCTGCCGGTGGCGCTATTGACCGAGCCTGCCAACGAGCTGCTGAGCCAGTTAGAAGAGCAAAGCGGCGCAGCGGAAGAGAAGGCCGTCACGCTCTATCGGCCCATCCAAAGCCAGCTGCGCCTGATTGCCAGCCAGCTTGGCCCGCTGAGCGATGCCGCCAACCGCTTAACAAGCCCAAGCGCCGAAAAGCTCCACGAGCCTAACGCGGCGGTTTAGCACCGCGCGCATACCCACGTCATGCCGCTACACCTGCCCGTAGCGGCCTGCCGCTTCACCCAGCCAGCGGCGCACCAGCATGGCTGTGACGTCGGCGTTGCCCTGCAACGCCTGGGCCAGGGCGGTCACTCGCTCTAGCTGATCGGCATCGCGCTCTAGATCGGCAATCTTCATTTGAGCAAGGCCGGTTTGGCGCGTGCCCAGCACTTCGCCAGGGCCTCGAATCTCCAAGTCTTTTTCAGCAATGCGGAAGCCATCAGTGGTTTCCCGCATCACGCCGAGCCGCTCGCGTGAGCTTTTGGAGAGCGGCGGGTGATAAAGCAGCACGCAGAAGCTTTCGGTGCTGCCGCGCCCTACTCGGCCGCGCAGCTGGTGAAGCTGGGAAAGCCCCAAGCGCTCCGGATTTTCGATGATCATCAGGCTGGCGTTGGGCACATCTACGCCCACCTCAATCACCGTGGTGGCCACCAGTAGATCTAGCTCGCCGGTCTTGAAGGCATCCATTACCTCGGCCTTTTCCGCGGCTTTCATGCGACCATGAATTAGCCCAACGGCCAATTCCGGCAGGGCTTGGGTCAGTTCTTCCCGGGTGACCTCGGCGGCCTGACATTGGAGCACCTCGGATTCCTCAATCAGCGTGCACACCCAATACGCTTGGCGGCCATCGCTGCAGGCGTTGCGGATGCGCTCGACCACTTCCGGGCGGCGCTCGTCAGAGACCACCACGGTTTTTACCGGTGTGCGCCCTGGCGGCAGTTCATCAATCACCGACACATCCAGATCCGCGTAGGCGCTCATGGCCAGCGTGCGGGGAATCGGCGTGGCGGTCATGATCAGCTGATGGGGGGTTAACCCACCCGCTTCGCCCTTTTCACGCAGGGCGAGGCGTTGGTGAACGCCAAAGCGGTGCTGCTCATCGATAATCGCCAGCCCCAGGCACTGGAAGTGCACATCACCTTGAAACAGCGCGTGGGTGCCCACCACCATACGCGCTCGGCCATCGGCAATGGCGGCTTTGGCATCCAGCCGGGCCTTGCCCCTTAGCTTGCCTGCCAGCCACGCGACTTCGATGCCCAGCGGCTCAAACCATGCCTTGAACGAACGATAGTGCTGCTCAGCGAGGATTTCGGTGGGCGCCATCATGGCCGCTTGGCAATTGCCCGCCAGTGCCGATAGCGCCGCCATGGCGGCCACTACGGTTTTGCCGGAGCCCACATCCCCCTGCACCAGCCGCAGCATGGGTGCAGGGCGTGCTAGGTCGAGGGCGATCTCTTCCAGCACCCGGCGCTGGGCACCGGTGAGCGCAAACGGCAGTTGGGCTAGAAAGCGCGTTTGCAGGCTGCGCCCGGAGGGCAGCTCTGGCGCGCCGTCAGCCTGAATACGCAGGCGCACTTCCCGCAGGCTAAGCTGATGGGCCAGCAGCTCTTCCAGGGCCAGCCGCCGCGTGGCGGGGTGAAGGCCGTGGGCAAGCTGCTCTAAATCCACGTCTGGCGGCGGCTGGTGCAGTAACTGCAAGCTCGCGTGAAGCCCCGGCAGTTGAAAGCGCTGACGCAGCGCATCGGGAATCACATCGGGCAGCGTTTCGGGGGCTTGCTCTAACAGGCGCAATGCTTGCTGGGTCAGCGCTCGCAGGCGGGTTTGGTGAAGCCCCTCGGTGGTGGGGTAAATCGGCGTGTAGTACTCCTCGACCGGCGTTTCGCTACCGCCGCTAAGCCGATACTCGGGATGATAAATCTCCAGCCCCGTGGCGCCCGCCCGCGCTTCGCCAAACGCTCGAACGGTCACGCCGGGGCGAAGCTGCTGCTGTTGGGCAGGCGAGAAGTGGAAAAAGCGCAGGCTCAAAATGCCGCTACCGTCGCGCAGGCGAATCAGCAGGCTACGACGCCGCCCCTTAACGATATCGCTGGCGGTGACTTCGCCCTCTACTACCGCTTCATGGCCTGCCCGCAGCAGGCCAATCGGGGTGAGTCGCGTACGGTCCTGGTAGCGCAGCGGTAAGTGGAACAGCAGGTCGCTGGTGCGTTCCACCCCAAGCCGAGCGAGCTTGATCGCCAGCGCTTCGCCTACGCCCTTCAGCGCCGTAACCGGTGCAGACAACTCACTCATGAGGGAGCATTCTTCTTATGCACCGGCTGCTGGCACTGGCTGATCGCCTTGGCCAAGGCATCAATGGCCTTGGGCCGTGGGAAGCTGGCCCGCCAGGCAATCGCCACTGTACGTGAAGGGGCGGGGTCCACAAACGGGCGGCTGACCAGCATGGCGTTTTCGTACTGGTCGGTGCCTAGCGCCGACTGCGGCAGCACGGTGATACCCAGCTTAGAGGCCACCATATGGCGAATGGTCTCGAGCGAGCCGCCTTCGGCAATCAGGGTGTTATTGGGGCTGTTGAGCTTCTGGGTAATCGCCGGGCAGGCTTCCAAAATTTGATCGCGGAAGCAGTGGCCTTCCCCTAATAGCAGCAGCCGCTCTTCTAATAAGTCTTCTTTATGGATCGCCTCGCGCTCGACCCACGGGTGGCTGGCGGGCATTAACACTTCAAAGTGCTCGTCGTAGATCGGCTTGGTAACCACGTCGGTTTCAGTGAACGGTAGCGCGACGATAATCACGTCCAGCTCGCCGCTGCGCAGCTTGGCCCGCAGCGTGCCGGTCATGCCCTCTTCAATATAGAGCGGCATTTGCGGCGCGGCGTTGGCCAGCGCGGGCACTAAATGGGGAAACAGATAGGGCCCGATGGTGTAAATCGCACCAATACGCAGCGGGTTCGCCAGCTGGTCTTTGCCAGCGCTGGCCAACTCATAAATCAGCCCGCTCTGCTCCAGTACGCGCTGGGCCTGAGCGACGATTTTTTCGCCCAAAGGCGTAACTTGCACCGTGGATTTAGAGCGTTCAAACAAGGGAATTTCCAGCTCATCTTCGAGCTTTTTAACGGCCACAGAGAGCGTGGGCTGAGAAACATGGCAGCGCTCGGCGGCGCGGCCAAAATGACGCTCCTGGGCAAGGGTTACGATGTAGCGAAGTTCTGTTAAAGTCATAGCGGTGCCAGTGGCATCCTCTCGTTGCAGCTCGTGACTAGTCATCGTGTTAGCGAGACGGAAAAGGACAGACAAGCCCTATTGAAGATGGCACATCTCATAGGGACTTTGTATCTGATAGGGAATATTAATCAAGAGGGGTGAGCAAGTTGAAGCTAACGATACTGATTATCGGCTGTGGAGACATCGGCGTCACGCTTGGACAAGAGCTGCTGGACGAGGGGCATCGGGTGATTGGCGTGCGCCGCCAAGCCAAGGCATTAGAGCATACCGGCATTGAGCCGTTAGCCCTTGATCTCAGCACCTTGGAAGGGGCCGACGCCAGCGCACTGCCCCAAGCCGACTACGTGATTTACACCGTCAGCGCAGACCGCTTTGAAGAGAGTGCTTACCAGAGCGCCTACCCAGACGGTCTCAAGCGCGTTCTCAGCGTCATGGAACAGCATGAGAAGCCGCCGCGCCGCATTTTCTTTGTCTCCTCTACTAGCGTCTATGGCCAGCAAGAGGGCGAAGTCGTTAACGAAGCGAGCCCCACGGAATCGACCAGCTTCTCGGGCAACCTGATGTGCGAAGCTGAGCAGGCCCTGCTGAATCACCCACTGCCGGGTACGGTGGTGCGTTTTTCCGGCATTTATGGCCCGGGGCGTGACCGCTTGATTCACCAAGTGGCGGAAGGCCGCATTGCTGCGGTGACGCCGGTGAGCTACTCCAACCGCATCCACCGCGACGACTGCACCGGCATTCTGGCGCACCTGATTCGCTGCCAGGAAAACGGCTCACCGCTGGCCGACCTTTATCTGGGCAGCGACTGCGAACCGGTCACCCTGCACAACGTCATGGCGTGGCTCGCCAAGCAGTTGAAAGTCGAATCTACCGAGACCATGCAATCACCGCTGCGCCGACGTACCAGTAAGCGTTGCGACAATCGCCGCATTCTCGAGACGGGCTATACCTTCCGCTACCCCACTTATAAAGAAGGGTATGCCCAGGTGTTGAAAGAGGGTGGATTTCTAGAGCTGCAAAAAGCTTAATTACCCTAAGCGCTATCCAAACGCAAAGAGCGAGCTGATCACAGCTCGCTCTTTTTTTATGCGCGGTTAAACGCGGCGATTAGTCGCCAATCACCATCACGGCTTCGGCTTCTACCTGGCTGCCTTTAGGCAACGCTTTAACACCCACCGCCGCACGAGCGGGGAACGGCATCGAAAAGAACTCTTCCATCACCTTGTTCACGATCGCAAAGTTGTCCAAGTCGACCAGGTAGAGGTTGAGCTTGACGATATCGCCCAGCGAGCCTGCGGCTTCTTCACACACGGCCTGTAGGTTGGTGAATACCTGACGCGCCTGAGCTTCGAAATCATCAGAGACAATTTCCATGGTTTCCGGATTAAGCGGGATCTGGCCCGACAGGTAAACCGTGTTGCCCGCTTTGATAGCCTGGGAGTACGGGCCGATGGCGGCAGGGGCTTTTTCTGTGTTGATAACCGCTTTATTGCTCATGGGGTGTCATGCTCCTGTATGAATGAAACGTTGATTATTATCACCATGGCCTACGCTGCCAGCGTGAAAAGCCAGCGGTAGGCGCATAAGCGTTTAGTTTGCAGTACGGGTAATTTTGCCAACGTTGGGCAGGTTGCGGATGCGTTTAATAATACGGGCGAGGTGTACCCGTCCTTTTACCGACAGCGTGAGATTGACGGTGGAAAGGCGCGCATCGCGCTCCTCAATGCCAATACGTTCGATATTGGCATCGGCGTCGGTCACTAAGCCTGCCAGTTCAGCCACAAGGCCACGGCGGCTTTCAATTTCGATGCGCAGCGCCACCGGGAAGTCCTCATCAATATGCTCGGACCACTCCAGGGCAAACAGCTTTTCAGGATCGTTTTTACGGTCAGCGAGGTTTTTACACTCGCTACGGTGTACCACCAGCCCTTTACCGACCGACAGATGCCCTACCACCGGGTCGCCGGGTAACGGGTGGCAGCAGCGGGCAAAGTTAAGCACCATGCCTTCGCTTCCGCTAATCACCACAGCCTTATCGCTATTGTCGGAAAGCGTCTTATCGAAGCTGTCGCCATGGGCGACATCGACCAAACGGCGGGCCACTACGTGGGCCATGCGGTTGCCTAACCCCAGCGATTCGAGCAAGGCGTCCAGCGACGACACATCCAACTCTTTGAACGCCTGCTCGAAGATGCTCTCATCCAGCTCTTCAAGGCTCGTTTCAAAAGGTGTCAGCGCTTTGTTAAGCAGCCGCCGCCCGAGCATCACCGCTTCCGCCTGTTGCTGATGCTTCAGCGCATGGCGAATGGCGGAGCGCGCCTTGGCGGTGGTGACAAAATTCAGCCACGCAAGGTTGGGCCGCGCGCCGGGGGCGGTGATAATTTCCAGCGTCTGACCGCTTTCCAAGCGCGTCGAGAGCGGTGCCAGGTGGCGGTCGATGCGGCAGGCGATGCAGTTATTGCCGATATCGGTGTGCACGCTGTAGGCAAAGTCGATCACCGTAGCGCCCTGGGGTAGCTCCATGATGTCGCCTTTGGGCGTAAACACGTAGATATCGTCGGGGAACAGGTCGTTTTTGACGTGTTCGATAAACTCCAACGAATCCCCCGCGTGGCGCTGCATCTCCAGCAGCCCTTTCACCCAGGCGCGGGCGCGGGCATGGCTGCCTTCGGCAATCGGATGCGCCGTCTGCCCGGCTTTGTAGAGCCAGTGCGCGGCAATGCCGTTATTGGCCATGGCTTCCATTTCACGGGTGCGGATCTGTACTTCAATCGGCATGCCGCGCTGGCCAAACAGCGTGGTGTGCAGGCTTTGGTAACCATTCGCCTTGGGAATCGCGATGTAATCTTTAAAGCGCCCCGGTACCGGCTTATAGAGGTTATGCACTACGCCAAGGATGCGATAACAGCTGGCCACGTCTTCGGTGATAATGCGAAAACCGAACACGTCCATAATCTCGGCGAATGGCTTGCGCTGATCACGCATCTTTTTATAGATCGAGAGCAGATGCTTTTGGCGGCCAATCACCGTACCTTTCAGGCCTTCGTCGTCCAGGCTCTGCTGTAGCGACGACTGAATTTCCCGCATGGCGCTGCGGCGATTGCCCCGCGCGCTGGCCACTGCGCGCTTGATACGCTCAGCGCGCATGGGGTGAATCGCTTGAAACGAGAGGTCTTCCAGCTCAATACGGATGGTATTGATACCCAGACGCCCGGCAATGCGTGCGTAGATTTCTAACGTTTCACGGGCAATGCGGCGTTTTTTATCGGGCCGCAGTGCGCCCAAGGTGCGCATGTTGTGCAGACGGTCCGCCAACTTGACGATAATGACGCGGATATCCCGCGACATTGCCAACACCATCTTTTGAAAATTCTCCGCCTGAGCGACGGCTTTATCTTCAAAAGTGATTTGGGTCAGTTTGGAGACGCCATCCACCAGCTCCGCCACGGGCTTGCCGAACTGGGCGGCCAGGGCTTTTTTAGAGACACCGGTGTCTTCAATCACATCATGCAGCATGGCGGCCATCAGGCTCTGATGGTCCATGTGCATGTTAGCGAGAATATTAGCGACTGCGAGCGGATGGGTGACGTAAGGCTCGCCGGAGCGGCGGCGCTGGCCGTCGTGGGCCTGCTCTGCGTAGTAGAAGGCGCGCTTGACCTGCTGGATCTCATCCGGGGGTAGGTAGCCGCCGAGTCGGTCAGCTAGGTCATCAATGGTGAACATGTACCGCGCCTCTAATCGGTGCTAGCTTAATCGTCGATTTGAGCGCTAGGCGTCATAGCAGGACGCGCACGCACAGGAGCTTCAACTGGCTCGTCCAAAACGGTGTGGTCGACCAGGCCAGCGGCGATTTCACGCAGCGCCATCACGGTCGGCTTGTCGTTTTCCCAGGGCAGCAGTGCATCGCGGGAACCGCGAGCCAGCTGGCGAGCACGCTGGGTGGAAATCATCACCAGTTTGAAGCGGTTTTCTACATTTTCGAGACAATCTTCAACGGTTACGCGAGCCATGGGGGCCTTCCTGTAATAACGACGCCGGGCCGGCGTTGTTGGATAACGCCGCCGACCCAGCGAAAAGAGTGGTGATAGGACCTGATAGATTACTCGACGCTAGGCGCCTGTGACAAGAGCGCATCAAGCAAGGGGGCGTGGCGTTCTTGCATTGCAGCACGCGTTAAGCGGCGACTGATCACTAACGACTGCAGTTCCTGCAGGGCAGTGGTGAAGTCGTCGTTAATCACTAAGTAATCGTACTCATCGTAATGAGACATCTCGCTGACCGCATCGCGCATACGCCGAGCGATCACCGCGTGCTCGTCGGTACCCCGGCTTGAGAGGCGGCGCTCCAGCTCGCTACGCGACGGCGGCAAGATAAAAATCGACACCGCAGAGGGCATCTGTTCGCGCACCTGCTGAGCACCCTGCCAATCGATCTCCAGAATCACATCCTGCCCCGCATCCAGCAGGGTTTGGACCGCTTGGCGGGACGTACCGTAGTAGTTGTCGAAGACCTTGGCATACTCAAAGAAGTCGCCACGGGCGATCATGGCTTCAAAGTCAGGCACTTGGGTAAAGTGATAGTTTACGCCGTCCACTTCACCTTCTCGCTTGGCGCGCGTGGTGTGCGACACCGACACCTGAATGCCATCCAGGCTTTCGATCAGCTCACGAACGAGGCTGGTTTTACCCGCACCCGACGGGGCAGAAACAATAAACAGCGTACCCTGGGACATGAAGCGCTTCCCTAGTTAGTCAAAATGGTCGTTCGTTATCACGCAGGCCGGCCACTGCCGACGTTATGGGGTGCGCAGTATCGCACACCCATGGCAGGGACTGTAGCGTTTCCAAGAGGCCACAAGGAGGTCAGCATGCGCAGCACAGTGATTATTTTATGCCTGATTGCACTAGGGGTCGCGCTTCAGAAAGGCATTATCGAGATCCCCCGCCACTGGGCACCCTGGGCTCCGCTACATGTGGATGACCCCATCACGCCCATCACCCAACTAAAGCTCAAGCGATTAAACGATGACCGCGACGCCTGCTTGGCGGCGCTGGACACGGTGCCCGAAGGCGAGCTGCGCTACACGCCGTTGGCTGATTACTCCCCGACTGCAAGCTGCCCACTTAGCAATATCGTGCGCATGCAGAGCAGCAGCGTGCGCTTTAGCCAAAGCTTTATGGCGTCGTGCCCGCTGGCCATCGCGTGGGTGATGTATGAACGCCATGCCTTGCAGCCTGCGGCGCAGGAGATCATGGGTAGTCGAGTCTCCCAGGTGAACCACGTGGGTAGCTTTGCCTGTCGCAACGTCTATGGCCGTGAAACCGGCCGACGCAGTGAGCATGCCACCGCCGAAGCGCTGGATGTGGTGGGGTTTCAGTTTGAGAACGGCCAGCAGATTTCACTGATCAACGACTGGGATGACGCAGGTAACGCGGGGGAGTTTTTACGCGCAGCGCGAGATGGCGCGTGTGATACCTTTGGCAACGTACTGGGACCAGACTATAACGCCGCGCATGCCGACCATTTTCATCTAGGCATGCGCGGCTTCAGGCTGTGCCGCTAGGTAGGCGGGTTATTCGAGGTTAATATCCTCTTTATCGGTGGCAGCCCCTGTGGCAGCACCCACGCCACCGCCAATCACAGCACCTTGGGTGACGCTACCACCAGTGACCGCAGCGGCCCCAGCACCAACAGCCGCCCCTACGCCAGCACCACTGGTAGCGCGCTCGCCGGTGGTCGTTCCACAGCCCGCCAGCGCCAGAGTAATGGCGGCAATAGCACTTAATGTTACGAGTCGCGGGGTTACAACGCGCGATGTCTTCACTAGGTTATGCATAGGTCACCTCCTTATGGATTGCACCTTTACACCCTAGGAACGATACGCGCTTTTTGCCACTTTAAATGCTCTAAATATTTATTTAGCAATCACTTATTTATAGCGCTTTATTTGTAGCTCTGGGCCACCGACGGCTCCGCGGGATAGGTGCGTTTTTCCAGCCAGCGCCCCCAAGCGAAAATCACTAGGCCGCACAGCGCAAGCCCGGCCCCTACCAGCCCCGTGCTCGACCAGCTAAATCCGGCGCTAATCGCCAAGCCCGCCAGCCACGCCCCCAGCGCGTTCGCCCCGTTAAAGGCCGCATGGTTCATGGACGCCGCCATGGTTTGGGCGTCTTCAGCTACATCCATCAAACGGGTTTGCAGCGAAGGTGCCAGCGCCATGCTAGTCCCTACCAAACCCACAAACAGTAGCCCCGACCACACCTCGTTGGCGGCAAAGTAGAAGAGCCCCTGCACCACGGCACACCACACCAAGATGGTGGGAATCGCCCGCATCAGGTTCTTATCCGCCATACGCCCGCCCACCAAGTTACCGGCGATAGAGCCCAGGCCAAAAATCACCAACACCAGCGGCCCCAGCGCTTCGCTCATACCCGCCTGTTGAGTCAGCGTCGGCATCACATAGCTGAAGATCGAGAACATACCACCGCAGCCAATACAGGCAATCGCAATGGTGACCAGCACCCGCTGCTTCACCAGCGCAGAGAGCTCTCTTAATGGGCTCGCGAGGGCATCAAACGGCTGCACCGGCACGCATAACCGAATGAGCAGCGCCGTTAACAGCGCAATCACTCCCACACCGGCAAAAGCGATTTGCCAACCAAAGACGTTACCCGCCCAAGTACCCAGCGGTGCACCAATCAAAATCGCTACCGTGAGCCCCAACATTACCCGCGAAATAGCCCGCGCTCGCTGATCAATCGGCACCGCTCCAGCCGCGACCAGCGCCGCTATGCCAAAGTAAGCACCATGGGGCAGCCCTGCCAAAAAGCGCAGGCCCACAAACGACCAAAACCCCGGCGCCATAGCGCTGGCAATATTGCCCACGGCAAACACCAGCATCAGCGCAATCAGCAGCGCCCGCCTGGGTACCCGTGCGGCCAGCGCAGAAATCAGCGGTGCACCCACTACCACGCCCAGTGCGTAGCTACTAATCGCATAGCCTACTTGGGGAACGGTCACGGCTAAATCTTCCGCCACACGGTTCATCAACCCCATAATGACGAACTCACTGGTGCCAATGCCAAACCCGCCCAGCGCCAGTACAAACTCTGCCAATCGCGGGTTACGCGCCAGCCCCGATGACGACTCTTGCATACCTCTCTCCCCAGGCGCTGAATAAAGCGCCTGCTTATCAAAACGGTCTTCGATTGCGTCAAATGATGGCAGGATTAGACGAAAGTAGGAATATATGACGTTAAAAAAGTTAGCGTGCAAACTCATTCATCAAGCGATGAACACCTGGGGGTCAACCGGTAGAAGATTCCACTAACAACAACCGCTCGCGCAACTCACGGTTACGCGGCAGTAAGCCGACTTGCAGGCCCAACGGGCGAAAGACTTGGTTGAGCAGCGCCACGGTAGGACTTGCTTTACCGGCTTCCAAATCAGACAACGTGCGACGGCTGATACCCACCAGATCGGCATATTGCGTCTGCGACATACCCAGTACGTCCCGGCGTAGCTGACGCAACACCTGCCCCGAGCTGATTTCTTCACGCACCAGTTGAGTCGCGAGCGTCGTCAGCAGCGCCTCACGCTCAACGCTAGAGAGTTCTTTGCGCTTCATACCAACCCCCAGCGCTGCAGCTTAGTGTCCAAGTAATCAAACCCCACCGCACTCGATGTCAGTAAGGCGTCGGGCACGCCCCGCGCAGCGAGTCGCTCTTTCAGGCCAACTAGCTGACTTCCCAGCTCTTTTAACTCTGTCATCAGTTGTTCTGGGGGAATATAGACGCTTAAGCGTTCCGCAATGGCGGGCCAATTAAACTCCCGCCCCTCCTCAAACGGTGTTCCCCAAGTGGTAGTTCTTACAATTCCCTCTGGGTCAGCCTTCATGGGCGCAAAATCGTACACCGGAGCCCACCAGATACCTTGCGGCGTTTTCAGCAGCGCCGTATTACGGCCGTGGTTATCGCTGTTAGCAAACGCAATATTGAGCAGATCGCGTTTCACCCACTCACTGACAAAGCTCGCCGTATCGAAATGGCCACCAGGCTCACGCACGCGGAATTGTTGGCTCAACAGACCCACCAACGCCTCAATCACGGCAAAATGATTCAAAAAGCTTCCCGGTTCCTTCCCCACGGATGAATACACAGACTCCAAGCCATAAAGCGTGCACGCCCCCCCTTGATAACCAACGTCAAAGCGGGGCAACCATAGCGATGGATAACGCTCACCTTCTATCAACCTCATCCCTTGGGTATCGATGGTCGCGACACCCAATGCCGCTAGCTCGTGATAGAAATGATACTCCGCACGCAAAATGTTGTTATCGATCGCGGTGCGCTGACCGCGAGGAAATTTCACCAAATAGTGCTGATCGATATTCGTCGGATCATCCTGGTAGGTATCAATCCAGACCTGATCATCTGGCGAGCAGCGCAGCAGCAGCTTAGGCGCTTCGCCACCTGCTCCGGTCGCACCGCCCCCAGCGGCCCCCAACTGCTGCGCATAGGCAAGAAAATCACTATCCCGATTGACGACGTCAGCCAAAGCAAAGCGCTGGTGCTCAAGCGTGCTGCCAGCAGGGCGCTCAGGAAGAGCCTCTTTGATGCGCAAATTGCCCACCGGCGCAATTGTGCCCTTGGCCAATAGCGCGGCATCCTGCTCCGCTTCGCTAAGCGCCGTTATTCCCAACTGCGTGACCCAGTAACGTCGGCTGGCCCCGGACGGCATGATATCGTCTAAAAAAGCGAACCAGCGTGGCGATTGATGGGTGTTCATCAACTCAATAGGCAAACGAAGGCTACAGGCGTGCTCATCGTCGCGATCCAACCACTCAAGGGCATAATCTGTCAGATAGCCCAAACGTGCAGGCCCCCGACGGCCTCGCTCTGGCTGCTCGATGATCAGCTCGGCGGCATCGTGCCACTGCCCTTGATGGAAGGCTTGAACGGTTAGCAACACAGCTCACCTTAATTGAGTAGTTTAATGCTCAAAAGTGTAGCCCAAGGCACCATAATGTGCATTTTAATACTCAAATTAAGATCAAAATGCGATTAATGAGCATTTTTCTACCCATTTCCCAGGAGACATCATGCCGTCTGATCACACGTCCGTTGCTATGATTGAACGCGCCATGCAGGCACTGGCCAATGCCGACCCCGATATTGCCCGCGCTTACCCCTTAGTCGGCGCGCCCAACCCGCGCCAGCGCGATCCAGGTTTTGCGACCTTCTTCTCGACCATCGTCAGCCAGCAGATCTCCACCGAAGCTGCTCGGGCGATTATGGGTCGGGTGAATACGCTGCTGCCGGAGCTACATGCCAAGGCAGTGATGGAGGTGGAAGGCCAAGCGCTACGCGATGCGGGGCTATCGTGGCGTAAAATCGAGTATGCCAAAGGGCTGGCCGACGCAGAGCTGGCGGGCACGTTTAGCGCCGATGGCTTAGCGCATCTCAGCGATGACGAGGCCATTGCCGCGATCACTCAACTGCGCGGGTTTGGCCGCTGGAGCGCGGAGGTTTACCTAATGTTCTCGCTCCAGCGACCCGATATTTTCCCCGCCGACGACCTCGCCCTCAGGGTAGCGCTAGGCCGCTTGAAGGGCATGGAGAACAAACCCACGCCGAAGCAGGCTCGCCAGATGGTAGAGCACTGGTCGCCCTGGCGCAGCGTGGGGTCGCTGTTTTTATGGCACTACTATCGCGGCGAGCCGGTGTAGCGCGGGCGTTTAGAGCATTAGCGGGTCTTTAAAGCGTAAGCCCGCCAAATTTACCGTTCTGGTAATCCTCCACCGCCTGGACGATCTCTTCGCGGGTAGTCATCACGAAGGGGCCGTGGGAGTAGACCGGCTCATCAATCAGCTCGCCATGGCCAAACAGCAGGCGCGCATCGCTCGCTGCTTCAATGCTCAGGCTTTCACCGTCACGGTCGACTTCGATCAAATGGTGCGCCTTGGCAGGCTCGCCACCCACCGTCACGTCGCCACTCACTACGTACAGGAACACCTGCCGGCCAGGAGCCACGGGTAGCTGCTCACGCGCGCCCCCAGGCAGCGCTAGCGTCGACATGAACACGCCGGTCAGCGATTCAATCGGGCCTGCTTGCCCCTGCCACTCCCCGGCAATCAGGTTGAGCGTACCGCCGCCTGCCAGTTGAACAGCGGGGATACCCTCTTGCTGCAAGCCCACATAGCGCGGCTCGCTCATCTTCAGCCGTGACGGCAGGTTGACCCACAGCTGCAAGATTTCCAGCGGGCCACCCTCGCGCAGAAACGCCTCCGGCGAAATTTCCGCATGGACGATGCCGCTACCGGCGGTCATCCACTGCACGCCACCTGCGTGAATCACGCTCTGGTGCTTGGCGCTGTCGGCATGGGCCAGCGAGCCTTCTAAAATAAACGTCACCGTTTCAAACCCACGGTGCGGGTGCGGCCCAAAGGGCAGCCCACGGTTATTGGCCGGGTAAACCTGCGGGCCATGGTGATTCAAAAACAGAAACGGATCGAGCTGATCCAACCCCGGCCCCGGCAGCGGCCGGCGGGTGACCAAATCACCGATATCATCCCGATGGGCAGGATGCTGAGCGACCACGCGGCGAACGGATGGAGTATTGGCTGATGACATAATGCTCTCCTTATCAATACGCCCAGCGTAAAACCTCAATTGACGGATGAGGAGCGAATAATTTGCCCCGGTTCATTGAAGGAAATGAATAGAAAGCCTTAACGGCTGGGAACGCTCAGCCGCCCCACCACCGTGAAGCTATCCTCTTGCGGGCGCACGACCACCATTTCCCCGGAGCTAACGCCCCCACCGGTCAGCGCCGTGATATTCACCTGATGCGTCACCAGCAGCATATTCCCTGGCCCCTGCCACCCCGCCATACGCTCACGAGCCGCTTGGGTAATGGCCACCTGATCCCCACGCCCGCGAAAGAACGAATTCAGCCACGGCGCAGGCACCACCGACCCCAGCGCCATCAGCTCAGCGGTTTCCAACGCCCGACACCACTGGGAGCTGTACACCGCATCAATCGCCACGCCCCGCTCCCGCACCGCCTGCCCTGCTGCCACCGCATGAGCACGCCCTTCGCTGGAAAGGTTGCGCTGGGTCTCGCACGCTTCCAACACAAACCCCGGCGGGTCGCCAATGCCGGGGGCCAGGGAGTGGCGCATGAGGATGACCAAGCCGCCCTCTTGGAGCGCTTGCCACGTGACGGTATTGGCGTGGGTGGTGAGGGGAAGCCAACCAAGCAGTAAGGTTAAAGCCAAGCAGCGGAGGATGAACATAAAACATGCCTGCAACGAGTGATCGTTAAACACTACTCAATATTCTGTATTTGCTCCCGCATCTGCTCAATCAACACCTTCAGTTCCACCGCGCAGCGGGTCGTCTCTGCCACCACCGATTTCGATGAAAGCGTATTGGCTTCCCGGTTAAGCTCCTGCATCAGGAAATCCAGGCGGCGGCCTTTGGGGCCTTTTTGGGCGAGCTGGTGGTGCACTTCTTCAATGTGCGCCGTTAGGCGGTCTAGCTCTTCGTCTACGTCGGCTTTTTGGGCTACCAGTACCAGCTCGGCTTCCAGGCGTTGGGGGTCGAGTTCGGTTTTGGCGATTTCTAAACGCTCTAGCAGCTGGGCGCGCTGGCGTTCCAGAATTTGCGGCAGCAGGCTGCGTACGGTGGCCACTTGCTCGCTCACTGCGTCTAGGCGGGTGGTGATCATCTCGGCCAGTTTTTCGCCTTCGCGGGCGCGGGCGTCAATCAGCTCATTCAGCGCTTGGTCAAACAGTGTTTTGGCGGCGGCTTTGATGGCGTCTTGGTCGAGGTGCTGGGTTTCCATCACGCCGGGTTGGTTGAGCAATGCCAGCGTAGTGGGCGGCACGGCGCTGGGCACCTGCTGCTGAATGGCGGCCAGGGCATCGGCAATCTCTTTCAGGCGCTGGGCGTTCACTGCCGGTGCTTGGGCGGTGTCGGCGCTCTCGAACCGCACGCTGCACTCTACCTTGCCTCGGGCCAGGCGCGTGCGCAGTGCTTCGCGCAGCACCGGTTCTAAATCACGCAGGCTTTCGTGCAGGCGAAAATGTGGTTCTAGGTAGCGCTGGTTCACCGAGCGGATCTCGACTTGCAGGGTGCCAAACGGGGCGGCCTGCTCGGTGCGGGCGAAGGCGGTCATGCTGTGTACGTGGCGGTAAGCAGCCATGGGCGGTTTATCCTGTCAGTCAATAGGTTCCGCACAGTCTAACCGATAGGCCCATCAGCGCACGCCCAGACGTGTACAATAGAGGGCTTTTCCACTTTAAAAATGATGTGAGGTGCTATGCGTCCTGATGTTGTTCGCCCCAGCGGTCGCGAGGCCGACCAGCTCCGTGAAATTCGCTTAACCCGTGATTACACTCGCCATGCGGAAGGCTCCGTGCTGGTGGAGTTTGGCGATACCAAGGTGCTGTGTAACGCGAGCGTGGAAGCGGGCGTGCCACGCTGGCTGCGCGGTAAAAATCAGGGCTGGATTACTGCCGAATACGGCATGCTGCCCCGCGCGACTCATACCCGCAGCGGCCGCGAGGCGACCCGTGGTAAACAGGGTGGCCGCACGCTGGAGATTCAGCGCCTGATTGGCCGCAGCCTGCGCGCAGCGGTGAATTTGAAGAAGCTGGGCGAGTTCACCATCACCGTGGATTGCGATGTCATCCAGGCCGATGGTGGCACGCGCACGGCAGCCATTACCGGCGGCTGCGTGGCGCTGGTGGATGCGCTTCGCTACCTGCAGCGAGAAAAGAAGATCAAAGGCGACCCCTTCAAGCAGCTGGTCAGCGCGATCTCAGTCGGCATCTACAAAGGCGTGCCGGTGCTGGACCTGGATTACCCCGAAGATAGCAAAGCCGACACCGACCTGAACGTGGTAATGACCGAAAGCGGCGAGCTGATTGAAGTACAGGGCACGGCGGAAGCGGGCGCGTTTAACCGTAAAGAGCTGAACGCGATGCTGGATTTGGCCGAGAAAGCCGGTGATGAACTGCGTGAGAAACAGCGTGAAGCGCTGGGGATTCGCGGTTAGATAGAGCAATCAAGCACTATTGCTGACGGAAAAGATCGCCAGCAATAGTGTTATGCCATTATTTAACCGCTGTCACTACTAACTCTAACAGGACGTTCTCTCCAAGGTCAGCAACACCTAAGGTAGCTCGGGCTGGCAAATGGTCAGCATCAAACCATTGAGTCCACACATCGTTCATACCTTTCTTGAGATTCAAGTCAGAGACATAGGCAGTTGCGGTAACGATTCGCTTATTATCCGTACCTGCTTCAGCTAAATAGTTATCCAGTTTATCAAGCACTTGACGTGTTTGACCTGCCATATCAAGCGTAAGATCATCTGCAATTATTCCACCGAAGAACACAAAGCCATTCGCTTCTACAGCGCGGTGCATAATAGGTGTTTGGATATGTCGTTTAATCATAATAATCTCCAGTTTGCCTTAATTGGCGTACGTTAACTCGTCCTATTCAGGACAAGGTGTTTGAAACCTTTGAATAGAAAAGGGAGTGATGGGGAGCTTGGGATCTCGCTCCATGGCGAGGTCGGCGACTATTTCTCCAGTTATGGGGCCTAACTGATAGCCATGAGCTGAGAACCCAAAAGCATGAATCACATTGTCGTGTTGACTGCTGGGACCTATTACAGGAATGTGATCCTGCATAACTGCTTCGACGCCTGCCCAGGTTCGCATGATGCGTGCCTCTTTCATGAACGGAAACAGGCTGACGACGGTATCGGCATTCTCCGCCAACCCATCCAAGCGGGTTTCGGCCACATGGCGAACAGTGTCCACGACACCGCGCACCCCTCCACCTATCAAAACAGTACCGTTCTCAAACTGCTTAAAAGATAATGGCCGTGACGTAGCGCCCACTACTGTTCCCAAAAATGGCGATAGTCGCTCAGTGATCATCAACATAGGAGCCTCAGCAGTGATAGGAACCGGCTCTCCAAGCCATTTACAAAGCTCTCCGGCCCAAGCGCCAGCACAATTGACAAGTAAATCGGCATCAAAATGCTCGTCACCTCCACTCAGGCGCCAGCCATTTCCTTTAGGCTCTATACCAGTTATCTCGATACCTTCACGGAAACAGGCGCCCTGACGTTCAGCTTCGCGGCGCCAGGCGGTAACAGTGCGATAAGGGTTGGCAAAGCCATCGCCATCACACGCAAGCCCACCTGGACAATGGCCAGCCAACGCTGGTAGCCGTTTGCGTAGCTCATCACGGTTGATAAGCTTTTCATGGTGATATCCCTGGTTTTGCAATTGGCGCTCACGTTCGTTGAGGATGGCCATATCATTATCGTTTTCAGCCACCTTGATTTGCCCAACAGGGCGAAAACCACAATCGTCACCAACAATACTCGCCATGTTCTGCCAGCGTTCCCAAGCAGCTATCGCTAACGGTATCTCTGCCGGGTGCCTGCCGAGCCGACGTACACCACCAGCATTGACGCCCGAGGCATGGCGACCGGCATAGGCCTTATCAATGACAGTGACCTCATATCCTTGATTACTTAATCGCAACGCGGCACTACAACCATGAAATCCTGCGCCCACAACTACTACACGACGAGACATCAGCCTTCCTCCGCCGCCTTTGCAAGCTGTCCAAGGGTGATCGGTTTGAAAGGTGGTCGCAGCCTGTAATAGCCGGTCTCTTCAACACTCTGCTGATTGGCGTCTGCCAGCAGTTCGCTCACAGTAATACCGCACATACGGCCTTGACACGGCCCCATGCCACAACGAGTGAAAGACTTAGTTTGATTGGGCCCTCTGCAGCCCATTTCGGCCATACGCCGGATTTCTCCGCCGGTTACCTCTTCGCATCGGCAGGCTAGCGTATCGTCATCGGGTAAACGCCATTGTTTTGCAGGTCTATACAACACATCGAGAAAAGGCCTAATCGCGGTTTCACGCGCTAGTGCTTTACGAATTGGCTGTGCGCGTTGAGTACTGTTCTCCAAGGTTAATTTACCTAGCGCCAGGGCGGCCCCCAGCCCCGCTAATTGTCCTTGCATGGCCGCGGCCTTGGCTCCTACGATACCGCCACCATCACCCGCTACGGCAATACCTGGGGTATCGGTGACCAGCCACTCATCCAGACGTGGTCTCCAGGCTAATTGCTGTTCATCCCATATATGATGGCAATCCACCGCCCGAGTGATTTGGGTATTAGGGATAACGCCTTGATGAAGCAGCAGGGTGGGTGTTTCCAACGTTTGCCAATCGGTGCTGCCCCGTTGCTGCCATCGCACACGCTCCAGTTGGCCATCGCCTTCAGCGCGTAAGGCGCTTACGCCCTTGATATGACGGACACCTGCACGGCGCAGCTCACTCAATAGCCCCACCCCCTTGAACAAGGTGCTGGTATTGCGTAACGCGCCAGGCAGATGCTTGATTGCGGCGCGATAGCGATCCCGCGGAGTGGTATCGAGAATGGCCGCTATCTCGGCTCCCGCACGCAGGTACTGAACGGCCAACAACAACAACAAAGGACCGCAGCCTGCCAGTACAACGGGGGCCTGGGGCACGGCACCGGCACTCTTGAGCAAGATCTGGCCACTGCCGGCCGTCATCACGCCAGGAAGTGTCCAGCCGGGAATCGGCATAGGCCTCTCCATGGCTCCCGTAGCGAGAATGACATGGCGCGCCCGGATCATCTCGGCAGTGTCCCTGTGCAACAGGCCAATTTCCCGCTGCCGTGTCAACTGCCACACGGTGGTGGCGGGCCGATAGTCGATACGAGAATTAGCAAGCCCCTTGACCAGCAGCTCGCCGGACCAGTAATCCTCGCCGAGAATCTGCCGATCGCGCAGGGGGGTACATTCCAAGGCACGATAGATCTGGCCGCCCGCAGAGGGCTGTTCATCTATCACCACGGGTGAGATGCCATGCTCAAGGGCGGTGGCCGCCGCAGCCAATCCTGCCGGCCCAGTCCCTAGAATGACGAGATCATGCGTGATCATGGGGCCAGCCTCCTAGCGCCTTGCTGCGCATAGATACGCATTCCCTCACGCACCTCAACTTGGCAGGCCTGAACATTGGGGTTGCCATCGATGTCCACCAAGCACTCGAAGCACACCCCCATCATGCAGTAAGGGGCACGCGAGGCGTTACTGACCGGCGTGGTGCGGCAGACGCTGATACCCGAAGCTAGCAGTGCCGCAGCTACTGTATCGCCAGGGCGAGCGGTCACGGTCTGTTCACCGAAACGGAACTTCACCACCGGCTCGGTCGTGTTTTCAAGCGGGGACAGGCGTTTGAACATGGAATCTCTCCGCGGTAAAAGGGCTAATTTCGTCGGGTGGCTCAGCACCTGCGAACCAGGGCGCCAGACATTTGGCATGGGCGGCGGCCAGTGTCACGCCGCTGTGGCAGCAGGCTACAAAGGCTCCAGGATGACTTTCAGATGCTTGATAAAGCGGGTAGCCATCGGGCGTCATAACCCTCAATGCTCCCCAGCTGCGAACTACTCGGGTGTTGGCAAGCGCCGGCAATGCGCGTACGGCGCGCTGAGCGATTTGAGCCAGCACCGGCGTTTCGGTGCCGTCATCGAAGCCTACGTCTTCATGGGAATCACCCATCAGTATCGAGCCCTCACCGGTTTGGCGCAGATACGTGGTGGGCAGATCAAGCAGCGGCCGCACGCGTTCGGTAACCAGGATTTCGCCTCGATTGGGTACAAGCGGTGCATCGAGCCCGACTTGCGGGGCCAGCTCTCGATTGCCGAGTCCGGCTGCCAGGATGACCCGTCCAGCGGTGAGGGTCTGGTGATCACGCTCGATCACGAAGCTATCGCCGTTGCGCCGAATACGATGGACTTTACTGCCGGGCACAAACCGTCCGCCGTAGTGACGAATCCCATCGTGCAGAGCACGCAGTAGATAGAGAGGATTGGCGTGGCCATCCCAGCGTGACCATGAAGCACCGGTAACACTTTCGCCGATCTCGGGAATCAAGTCGCGTAGCTGATCGTGGTCCAGCATGTCGAATGTAAATTGACGACCAGTCGCCTGGGCTAGTGCATTGAGCTCCACCTCGCGATTCGCCAGATCTTTTTGGCTATAGCAGAGATGGACGCCACCGGGGTTATGATGCTGGGTGGCGACTCCCGTTAGCTCGAAGAGCTCCTGGGAAAGTGCCTCCCACCTGGAAGCCGAGCGCATGCTCCAGCGTGAATAGAGAGGGATCTCCTGTCCCTTGCCTTGTACCCATACCAACCCGAAATTGCCGCGCGAGGCACGATAGGCCACATCACCTTCATCCAGGACGCTGACCTGATGACCTTGGCTGGCCAGCCCATAGGCGATTGCACTGCCTACTAGCCCTCCGCCGATCACGGCGAAATCACACTGCTGCATAGCTGGCTCCTTAGCCCTTGCCGATGAGAACTTTGTCGATTCCGTAGAGCCGATCGAGCAACACCATGAACAGCACCGTCAGCACGATCAGTACGGTAGAGACCGAGGCGATCAGCGGATCGACAGTGTGAGCGATATGGTTGTACATCTGCACAGGTAGCGTGGTCGTGCTTGGCGAGGCCACGAAAATGGTCATGGACAATTCATCGAAGCTGGTGGTGAACGCCAGTATCCAGCCCCCTGCGACGCCAGGAAGGATCATTGGCATGGTGATACGCCGGAACGTCGTCCATTGGGAAGCACCCAGCGACAAGGCGGCCTTTTCAGCACTACGATCCATGCCGAATACCGATGCCATCACCAGGCGCATGGTATAGGGCATGACAATGATCACGTGGGCCGCAATCAATGCCCAGAAGCTACCGTAAATGCCTATCTGGGAGAAAAAGCTCAAGAAAGCTACCCCGAGAACGACATGGGGGATCATCAGCGGCGACAGGAATAAACCGACCAACGCGTCACGGCCACGGAACCGGTAACGAACAATGGCCAGCGCCGCAGGCACCGCTAGCAAGGCCGAGAAACTGGCGGCAGCAATACCGAGATACAGGCTATTCCAGAAAGCGCGGATGAAGTCGTGGTGTTCGAAGATTGCCGTGAACCAGCGCAGCGAGAACCCATCCGTGGGGTAGGAAAGATAGCCATGCGGCGTGAAGGCCACCAGCATTACCACCACCAAGGGAGCCAGCAGGAAAATAACGAATAGCGTGTGAAACGCCAGGGCAAGTTTACTATTACGTAACATCGTGATGTCTCCTAGCCCAGGGTACGGCGGAAACGCCGCTCCATCATGCGGTTATAGCTCATCACTACGACGACATTGGCCACCAGCAGCACGATGGCTATTGCCGCTCCGAGCGGCCAATTCATGGTGCTGAGATATTCGTCGTAAGCAGCGGTGGCCGCTACCTTGAGACGCCGCCCACCGATGATGGCTGGCGTGGCGAAGGCGCTGGCGGATAAGGCAAAGACAATCAAGCTGCCGGAGAGGATGCCGGGTAGTACCTGGGGTATGATCACTCGACGAAAGACGGTGGCATGGCTGGCGCCCAACGAAAGGCCGGCATGTTCGACAGCAGGATCGAGCTTCTGCAGGGCGGCCCATACCGAAATCACCATCAGCGGCACTAGTACATGAACCAGCGCGAGAATCACTCCCGTGTGGGTATACATCAAGTTACCAGCACTGGACTCGGCAATACCGCTTCCTTCTAGAAACTTACCA
Source organism: Vreelandella lionensis (assembly GCF_044543515.1). NCBI lineage: Bacteria > Pseudomonadati > Pseudomonadota > Gammaproteobacteria > Oceanospirillales > Halomonadaceae > Vreelandella > Vreelandella lionensis. The sequence goes on from NZ_JBITWC010000001.1 coordinate 87,806, forward strand.
AGCAAGCCGTTGCCGCCGATCAACAGGACCCAGCCAAGTGTCCGCACGACCACTGAAATCAATAGCGGCGCCAGGGTGATGACCAGAAACAGCGAGCGCCATGGACTGCGCATGCGCGAAAGAATATAGGCCTCCGGCACGCCGATCAGGATACACAGCACCACTACCGCTATGCTGATGCCGTAGGTGCGCAGAAATATCTCGTGGAAATAACTGTCTTGCAGGACCTCGATATAGTTTTCGAGGCCGAATGACGAGACGATGCCAACCGAATAATCAAAGCTGTTGAAACTGAGTATCAGCGTCATGATCAGCGGCATGCCCAACAGGGCGAGAAAGAAAATGGCGCCTGGGGCGCTCAACAACCACGGCACCGGATTAAGCGACCGTGTCCGGGTTGACGAAGAGGGAAGATGAGAAACAAGCTCAGCCATTTGCTTGCTCCCCCAGGACACGTACCGCCCCGTCTTGCCAGCAAATACCGACATCATCGCCTACCGCCGCCCCTTGGGATCCCAGGTTCGGCTGAGTGATCAACAGCTCGCCAGCACTACTATCGACTTGGTACAGCCAGTGGTTGCCCAGGAACAATCGTGTCCGCACACGCCCCTGTAGCTGGCCGGCCATGTGCTGAGTCAACGCCAGTTTCTCCGGGCGAATCGACAGTTGAACCTTGTTCCCCTTGATCTCATCGGGCACGGCGATCTCGAGCCGGCAGTCGCCGAGCTTGACATGGGCCTGCCTGCCTTCACGCTGGTCTATGTGGCAGTCAAACAGATTGGTCTTGCCGACAAAAGAAGAAACAAAGTTGTCTCTGGGATTCTCGTAGGCTGCAAAGGGCTCGTCCACCTGTACCACCTTGCCCTGATTCATCACTACGACACGATCACTGAGCGAAAGCGCTTCCGATTGATCATGAGTTACCATCAGGGTCGTGGTGCCGACCTGCTGTTGGATATTACGCAGCTCGATCTGCATGTTTTCTCTCAATTGCGCATCGAGGTTGGAAAGCGGCTCATCAAGCAACAACAACGGTGGCCGAATGACCAGCGCTCGGGCCAGGGCCACCCGCTGGCGTTGGCCACCCGACAGCTCGCGAGGATAGCGATCTTCGAGGTGATCGAGACGCACCAGCTCCAGTGCTTCACTGACCTGCTGGCGACTTTCGCCGGCAGAGACCTTGCGCATTTCCAGGCCGAAACGAACGTTTTCCGCCACAGTCATGTGGGGAAACAGGGCATAGCTCTGGAATACGATACCGATGCCCCGTTGATTGGGCTTGCAGGACGTAATGTCCTCACCCTTCATCAGGATACGTCCTCGAGTGGGCTCAACGAAGCCGGCAATCATTTGCAGTGTGGTCGTCTTGCCGCAACCTGACGGACCGAGTAACGAGACGAACTCGCCCTGGTCAATATCGAGGGTGATGTCTTGCACGGCAGTATTGCTGCCGAAGCGCTTGGTCAGCGACTCTAAACGAAGGAAACTCATGGCAGGACTCCTCCACACCCTTGCCCATCAAATGGGGAGGCAAGGATGTGGTGTCTTTAGTGGATATCAACAAGGAACGGGGTTGTCGCGAGCCTAGCGCTCAACGTGTCGGTTCCAACGATTGGTCCATTCGAGACGATTGGGATTGATGACATCCCAGTCCACGGCCACTAGCTGGTCGACCTTTTCACCATAGGGGAGCACGCTTGCCAACTCGTCGGATAGCTGAGCATGCCGCTGTGCGGGGCCCCAGCCCTGGGTGTCAGCCAGCAGCTCCTGAGATTCCGGTGCCAGCAGGTGCTCGATAAAGGCCTCGGCCAGCTCGCGCTTTTCACTGCCTTCGATGACACAGGCAGCCACCATCAAAGCGACGGCACCCTCTTCGGGGTAAGCAAAGGCGCCTGGGAAGCCTGTGCTGGCCAACGCACGCAAGCGTCCACTGCCCCAGACCGACAAGGCGATTTCTTCATTCTGGAACAGCTCGGACATCTTGCCCGCCGAAGGCTCGAAAGAGAGGATATTAGGCGCGACTTGCTCTTGCATGAATTCGAAACCGGGATCGATATCGCTTTCGCTTCCCCCGTTGAGACGCGCCGCCATTACCAGGGCATGCACACCATAAGTATTACTGATGGAAGGAACGACCAGTTTGCCAGCAAATTTCTCATCCGCCAGGTCTTGCCATGAGGAGGGCGGCTCCCAGCCATTACGCTCGAACATATCGGCATTGTAAGCAAAACCAGAAGCGACCAGGCCAACTCCGACGGCCTTGTCATCGGGGAAACGCGCGATGTCGTAGACGTCATCAAGCATGGCAGTATCTTGCATCGGCGTGCAGAAACCCAGATTGACGGCTTGGTACATGGGTCCATCGTCCATCAGCACCACATCCAGCTCCTGGTCACCACGCTGGGCTTGTAGCTTGGCCAGGGTATCTGTGGAGTTACCTGCCACGTAGATGATTTCCGCGTCATGCTCTTCGAGAAATGCTGGAATGATCTCATCGCGCATGGCTTGCTCAGTAGAGCCCCCGTAGGAACCAACATAAAGCGGTTCAGCAAAAGCGGTATTAATGCCGAGAAACAGCAGTCCCGCCATGGCAGTCGTTTGGCTAGTCATTTTTTTCATGCTTGCAGTGTCCTGTCATTGATGTTGATGTTTTGCTTGTTGTTATCAATGGCCGCCACCGCTTCTGTTATTGCTAGAAAACGGTCAGAAGGCGTGGGCAGTGCGACCTGAAATTGAAACTAGCATCGCTTCGGGCATCAGGACTAATGCCTTTTGTTAGCCATCCTATTCGCTAATGTTATGGGTTAATGGCGTGGGCGATGTATCAAGCTGGTCGGCAAGATGCCGTTTCAACTCCTCAAGAAACTCCAGCACCAATCGTGACGGGGGACGGAAAGCGGGCAGCACTGCACTGTAATGAAAGGGAATTTCAGGGGTAAAGGGGCGTGATATTAAACCTTGAGAAATGTAGCTATCCGCGGTGATCGGATCAATCAACGACACCCCAGCTCCGGCCAAAACCAGTTCGCACGCTACACTCGACAATTGGGTCTCTATACGCATTCGACGCCTGATGCCCGCCTGCTGGAAGGCCTGATCGATAAGCGGCCTGACATCCTGGGTTTGTCCGAGAGAGACGAAAGATTCCCCTTCAAGATCCTTTATATTCACGACAGACTGGCTGGCAAGGGGGTGATCAGTCAGCATCACTAGCCGCAATGCACCACTGGCAATCGGACGAATGGTGACCGAGGGGTCGACCAGATGCATGCCTATCAGGCCTGCATCGCACTGTTGTGTCGCCACCCACTCCAGCACCCGCTGAGAGCTATGCACCTGCAGGGATATGGTGATACCTGGATGTCGCTCGGAGAAAGCGTTGATCATCGTCGGCAGCGCATTCAACGCCAGGGCGGGCATGCAGCTCAGCAGCAATCGACCGGTACGAAATTCACGGATCTCGCGGGCCGTATCGGTAATTTTATCCAGGCCGACGAATGCTCGCTCCACATCTTCATAGAGGGCTAACGCTTCCGGTGTAGGGATCAATCTACCCTTGTGGCGCTGAAAAAGCGCAAACCCCACATGGAACTCCAGATCTCCGACCAGACGACTGACAGCAGGCTGGGAAACGTGCAGTGTCTGGGCGGCACGCGTGACTGTCTTGTGGACAATCACCGCCCGAAAGGCTTCTATCTGGCGAAGATTAATCATCTTTCTGGCGCTCCCATGGCAGTCGGGTGGCTTGTAAGAAGCGTTGGCGAAACACGCCGATAAACTCCTGGGCGAGCTGAGATACGGGTTGGTCACGTGGCGTTAGCAAAGCAAAATCCTCTCCTAACAAGGGAGAAAAAGGCCTTAATACCAAGTTCATGTCGCTGAAAGCTCTGGCGCTGATGGGGTCGAGGACCGCGATGCCCACTCCTCGGCCGACTAGCCGGACCGCTTGCAGGGCCAGCGAGACTTCCAAGCGCCGTCTGGGGCGTAACTGTCTTGCTTCCATCAACCGCTCCAGGTCGAGGCGCAAGGGGTCCTGCGGCTCGAAGCAGATCAGGGTCTCATTGGCAAGATCATCCACTTCCACCGTGTCACGTTCCGCAAGGGGATGGCCAGAGGGTAGCGCGCATAGGCTGTCGAGATGAAATACGTCGCTGTCCATACGGTCATCGATGGCAGAAACAATAGCAAAGCCTAAGTCACAGCGCTGGGTGAGGACGTCTTCCACTACCTGGTCTGAGCGGAAAGTGGCCAGCTCGATCCTGGCATCGGGATGGCCAGGCGCGAAGTCCGCCAGTACATCGGGTAGGAAGGTCATTCCCAGCAAAGGCATGGCACTGATACGCAGCCCCCCGACTTCACGCTCGCTGATCCGCCGTGCGGTACTGCGCAAGTGCTCCATGCCGCTCCATACCTTCTGTACCTCGCGATGAAATAGGCGCGCCTCCGGTGTCGGCACCAGACGCCCCCGAACACGCTCGAAGAGCGTGAACCCTACGTCATGTTCCAGTTGCTTGAGCAGGCGTGTGACACCCGGTTGTGCAATCAGCATACGCCTGGCGGCACCGGAAACAGTACCGATCTCCATGACATGCTTGAAAGCAAGAATCTGGCGGTCACGCAAATGAAGAGAGGGCATGGGCATAACTTTTACGCATGAAGTGGACAATTATTGGTATTGGATCGTATAGCCTATCCCTACCTATAGTCGAGCTTACTTAAACTAGATTGAGCTAGCGGCATGCAATTTGACTTCTTAATTATTGGTGGTGGCGTAGTAGGCATGGCTGTTGCCTATGGCCTACTGCGCAGAGGTCAAAAAGTTATCATGCTAGACGAAGGAGATGATGTTTTACGCGCATCACGAGGTAATGCCGGACTAACGTGGGTACAAGGAAAAGGTATAGGCATGCCTCGTTATGCCGAGTTGAGCCTACAGTCGAGCGATGCATGGCCTTTCTTTGCTAGTGAGCTTAGCGAGCGTAGTGGTGTACCACTTGAATACTCTCGCCAGGGCGGTATTGATATTTGCTTTGACGTTCAGGAAGCCGAAGCACGTGTGGCCAACTATCGTAAACTTCAGGCTTCATCACCCTATCTCGCACGCTATTTTCAATGGGAATACTTAGATAGACAGGCTCTGTTAACCCATCTCCCTGGCTTAGGTGAAAGCATTCACGGGGGCACTTGGTCTCCCCATGATGGTCATTGCAATCCGCTATTGCTTCTGCGCGCACTTTTAACAGCTAGCCTTAAGATGGGTCTTAGCTATCACCCAGGCTGCTCGGTTCAGCGCCTCGAATCAAATATCGTTGGCTTCACTGCCAATACTCTAGGCGGTAACTTTTCAGCCGAGCGTATTATCGTAGCTGCAGGCCTAGGAGCAAAGCACCTCTCCCCCATGTTGGGCCTGAGCGGAGAAGTGTTTCCCTTGCGAGGGCAGATCCTCGTAACGGAAAAAATGCCTCTGATATCACAACTTCCTACACCTCAGATAAGGCAAACCGGTAACGGTAGCTACTTGATCGGTGATACCCATGAACATGCAGGTCTAAACCGGGATGCGACTACCAGCATCATGGCGAAATTAGCAGCTCGTGGGGTGCGTATTTACCCGCACCTGAAGAACGCCAACATAGTGCGTGCTTGGGGTGCATTACGAGTAATGACACCTGATGGGTTTCCACTGTATGAATCGTCCAGAGCCTACCCAGGTGCCTATAACATCAATTGTCATAGCGGAATTAGTTTAGCTGCTTTCCACGCCGAAGAGCTGGCTCAAGCCTTGCTGCATGACCGAATGAGCCATGAATTTAGCGAATTTTCCAGTGCGCGCTTTAGCAAGATTAACTAACAAAAACTTTATACCGAGAGTACGACGCCTCACACAACCATCGATAAAACCAAGAGGAATGCGAAATGCGTCAAGCCACCTGCTGCTTACTTTTCACGACAGTATTAATCGGCGGCCTCGCCCATGCTGATAGTAAACCACTACGTATTGGGGTCGATGTGCCCTATGCGCCTTATCAATATAAAGAGCCTGATGGCACCATCACAGGGTTTGAAGTTGAATTAGTCAATGCTGCTTGTGAACGCATGCAGCGTGAGTGCGAATGGGTAGAACAAGGTTGGGATGGAATTATTCCTGGATTAATGGCGCGTAAATACGACCTTATAGCGTCAGCAATGAACATCACTGAAGAGCGTTCGCGACAAGTTAGCTTCTCGATTCCTTACTACCAAGTACCATCCGTTTGGGTTAAAAATACAAATAATGAATACGATCTAGAAGGTAACTTGGCAGATGTTGCAATCGGCGTGCAACAGGCCACTATTCAAGATGAATATGTTACTACCTATTATCCTGATGCGGATATTCACCGTTATGCCGACTCAGGCTCAGTAGTTACTGATATGCATGCTGGACGTCTTGATCTAGTTTTCACTGCGTACTCCCTTGCTCAAGAAACGATGCTACAGGATGAGCGTTTTGTAAAAACGGGAGAATTAATTACTGGGCCTGAATCAATCTATGGTCCAGGTATTGGTGCTGCATTCCGGCCAAGAGATACAGCATTAATAGAAGAGTTCAATAAAGCAGTACTTGAAATTAAAGAAGACGGAACTTTCGAGAAAATTTATAATATATATTTTAACAATTAGAGATTTAAAATAATGCAACAAGCCGCCCCTAAGGGCGGCTTGTTTCTTAAACGCGACGCGGGAAGTAGCTAACGCTTAAAGCGCTAGATCATACTCAACGATCAGCGGTGCGAACTCAGAGAAGGTCGCATCGTAATCAATCCACGCGTCCACCACGTGACGACGGAAGTTGGGGCCGACCAGTTGGTAGTCGATCCGCCAGCCTTCTTGACGATCACGGGGCACGTCTTGGTCAAGCTTTGGCCACCAGGTGTACTCGCCTGCATCGCGATTAATTTCGCGGAAGGTGTCGATAAAGCCGGTGGGGCCAAGCACCTGATCCATCCAGGCACGCTCTTCCGGGCGGAAACCCGAGGTGAGCTGGTTGTCCGACCAGTTGGCCAAATCGACGGTTTTGTGGGCAATGTGCCAGGTACCGCAGATGATGTATTCGCGGCGTTTGCGCGACATCTTCGTCAGGTACTCTTGGTACTGCTCCATAAACGCCTGCTTGGCTTTTTGGTCACTTCCATCAGGCATCAGGAAGGTGGCAATGCTGAAGCGGTCGTAATCCGCCTGCAGAAAGCGCCCTTCGTGGTCGCACTGAGGGAACCCCAAGCCGTACATAATGGCTTTGGGGATTTTGCGGCAATAGAGTGCCACACCGGAGAAACCATCCTCTTCGGCATCCAGGAAGTAGCCTTCGTAGCCTTCCGGATAGAGAATGTGGTCACCCAGTTCAAAACTTTTCGCCTTGATGTTCTGCACGCAGACCACGTCGGCATCCTGCTGAGCCAGCCAGTCCAGGAAGCCACGGTCGACGGCATCACGTATACCATTGACATTAATGCTGGCAATTTTCATAAATCGTCCCTTTTGCGTCGCTGCTGTATGATACCCGACGTTTAGACGTTTGGGTAAAGGCAGCGAGTAAAACTTGCCATTTACCCTACTTTTATTGTTGCTTTCGTGCCGATTGAAACCTACCGCTTAGTGAGGAATGCCGTGGCCACCACTCTACAACCCTACCAGCGCGATTTCATTGCTTTTGCCATTGAACAGGGCGTACTTAAGTTTGGCGAATTTACGCTTAAATCCGGACGCGTTAGCCCCTACTTTTTTAACGCAGGGCTGTTCCAAACCGGACGAGCACTCGCCAAACTGGGCCGTTTTTACGCTCAAGCGATTGTCGATAGCGGTTTGAAAGCCGATGTACTGTTCGGCCCGGCCTATAAAGGTATACCGCTGGCAGCGGTAACCGCTGCCGCGCTGGCCGACCACCACGACCGCGACATGCCTTACTCCTTCAATCGTAAAGAGGCCAAGACTCACGGTGAAGGTGGCAATATCGTAGGGGCGCCGCTTTCAGGCGATATTTTGATCATTGATGACGTGATCACCGCAGGCACCGCGATCCGTGAAGTGATGGGCCTGATTGAGCAGAGCGGTGCCCGTGCCGGTGGGGTGATCATTGCACTCGACCGTCAGGAGCGCGGCCAAGGCGAACAGAGCGCCATTCAAGAAGTACAGGCCCAGTACGGCATGCCGGTGGTCAGCATCGTCACCCTTGAGCAAGTGCTGACGTATCTTGAAGAGCACGCAGGCGGCGAGATGCTCGCCTACGCCGATGCGGTACGCGCTTACCGCGACCAATACGGCATTGCCAGGTAAGTCTAAATCTCGAGGGCGCCAGCGTAATCCTGCTGGCGCCACGCTTCATAGCTCACCACCGCTACCGCGTTGGAGAGATTCAAACTACGGTTATTAGGCTGCATGGGGATTCGCAGTTTATGCTCCGCCGGAAGCATGGCGTGCACTTCTGGAGAGAGCCCGGCGGTTTCTGAACCGAACAGCAGTACATCCCCCGGTGCAAAGTTAGCATCGCTGTGGGCGCGGGTGCCCTTGGTGGTAATCGCCCAGATGGTGCGCCCCTGCATGGCGGTGTAAAACGCCGTAAAATCCGCGTGGCGGGTCACGTTGGCGAGGTCGCGGTAGTCTAAACCAGCGCGGCGCAGCTTTTTCTCTTCGAGATCAAACCCTAGCGGCTCGATCAAATGAAGACGGCAGCCGTTGTTCGCCACCAGGCGCATAATGTTGCCCGTATTGGGAGCCATGCGCGGCTCGAATAGCGCTACTTCAAACATCACCACCTGCCTATGAGTTACCTGCTGTATTTGCCTGCTGCGCCTTCGTCAGCGCCGCTGATTGTAATAGAAATTGCCCCGAAACACTTGTAGAGGTCACCCTTCGCCATGACGCCCCAACCGCCAAAGAGCATTCTTAGCCGTATCAAAGGGCTCAACCCACGCCAGCAAGAAGCGGTGCGCTACATCGATGGCCCTTGCCTGGTACTAGCGGGCGCGGGGTCGGGCAAAACCAGCGTGATCACCACGAAAATTGCCTACCTCGTGCAAGAGTGTGGCATGAGCGCGCGTAAAATTGCCGCGGTAACCTTTACCAACAAGGCCGCCCGAGAGATGAAAGAACGGGTGGGCCAGATGCTGAAGGGCAAAGAGGGCCACGGGTTGACGGTTTCGACGTTTCACAACCTGGGGCTCAATATTATTCGCGGCGAGTTGAAAACCCTGGGCTACAAGCCGGGGTTTTCGCTGTTCGACCCGGAGGATGCCAAGGCGCTGCTGCGCGACTTGATGAACAAAGACGCCCAGGTGGATGCCGAGCAGATTAACGCCGTGCAGGCCAAAATTTCGACCTGGAAAAACGACCTGGTGCTGCCAGGGGATGCGCTCTCGTTCGCTGCCGACGATGACGAGCACTTCGCCGCCCGCGTCTATGAAGCCTACGTTCGCCACCTGAAAGCCTACAACGCGGTGGATTTCGACGACCTGATCCTACTGCCGGTGGTGCTCTTACAGCGCGACCCCGAAGCGCTGGCCCGCTGGCGGCGCAAAATCCACTACATGCTGGTGGATGAGTATCAGGACACCAACGTCTCCCAGTACCTGCTGGTAAAGCTGCTGATGGCGGAACGGGCCAACTTTACCGTTGTAGGCGACGACGACCAGTCGATTTACGCCTGGCGGGGCGCACGGCCGGAGAATCTGGTCACGCTGGGGGAGGATTTCCCGCGCCTAAAGGTCATCAAGCTGGAGCAGAACTACCGCTCTACCGGCACCATCCTACGTGCCGCCAATACGCTGATTGCTAACAACCCCCACGTCTACGACAAAACCCTATGGTCGGATATGGGCGACGGTGCGCCGATTCGCGTGGTGGTGAACCGCCATGAAGAGGCTGAGGCCGAGCGGGTGGCTAGCGAAATGCTCACCCGGCGCATTAAAGAAAAAGCCGAATGGCGCGATTTTGCGGTGCTCTACCGGGGCAACTTCCAGGCGCGGCTATTGGAGCTGAAGCTGCAGCACTATCAGATCCCGTACAAGCTCTCCGGCGGCACGTCGTTTTTCTCTCGTAACGAGATCAAAGACGCCATGGCGTACCTGCGCCTGCTGATTAATCCCGCCGACGACAACGCCTTTTTGCGTATCGTCAACGTGCCCCGCCGCGAAATTGGCCCCGGCACGCTGGAGAAGCTCGCCAACTATGCCACCGAGCGCTCGATCTCGCTGTTCGCCGCCTGCCATGAATTAGGGCTTGAGCAAACCCTGCCTACCCGCGCCGTGGAGCGGCTTTCCCGCTTTATCCACTTTATTGATGGCGTGCGCAAGCGAATGGACCAGGGCGATGCCATTGCCGCGATCCGCGACATGCTGCGGGATATGGATTACGAGGCGTGGCTCTACCAAAACGCCAGCGCCCCTACTATTGCCGAGCGGCGCATGGCCAACGTGTGGATCTTGATTGATCAGTTGGAGAAGTCGCTGAACCGCGACCCGGAAGACGCCACCGATTCCACCGCGACGGAAACCGACGGTGTGGAAGCGGCCATTTCACGCCTGGTGCTGCGGGATATTCTCGAACAGCAGGCGGAGGAGGATGACTCGGATCGGGTGCAGTTGCTCACCATGCATGCTTCCAAAGGGTTGGAGTTCCCTCATGTGTATCTGATGGGCCTGGAGGAGGATTTGCTGCCCCACCGCAACGCCATCGAGATGGATACCGTGGAGGAGGAGCGCCGCTTGGCCTACGTGGGCATTACCCGCGCACGGCGCACGCTAACGCTGACGCTGGCCCGCCAGCGAAAGGCCTATGGTGAGCTGATGGACTGCCAACCCAGCCGCTTTTTGGATGAGCTGCCCGCCGATGACTTGGAGTGGGAGGGCCGCGCCGATAAAGAGGACCCGGAGAAAAAGCAGGCACGCGGTAAAGATGCGATTGCTGGGCTGCGCTCGCTGCTGGGATGAGGTCGTGAACGGTGTATCGCACAAAAAAATATCCACAGGGGGTTTGGAGCACCCTCCTGTGGATAGTTTATAACGCCTGGCTTACCCGCCCATGAGGGCGGGCCGCTCGCCTTTACTGTGCTTGCGAGACCATGTAATCCACCACGGCCATAATCTCTTCATCGGAAGCGCTGCTGCCACCACGCGGCGGCATCACGCCTTTACCGTTGAAGACGCTTTGGTAGAGTGCGTCGGTACCCTGCTCAATACGCGGGCTCCAAGCTTCCGCGTCGCCCAGCTTCGGTGCTCCGGCAACACCGGCACCGTGGCACGCCGCACAGCCAACGCTGGCGTAGAGTGCTTCACCGTCTAAACCGCTGTCGCCACCGGCAGCTTCTTCTTCATTAGCAGCAGCGGCTTCGCTCGCTGACTCTTCTGCTGCAGCGTCGTCGGCTGCTGCCATGTCGTCGCTCGCGCTCTCTTCAGAGGCTTCTGCTGCGGCTTCTTCTTCACCGCCACCTAGCTCAGGCACTTCCATGACGGGCTCGACCATATAGGCAACCGCGGCTTCCATCTCTTCGTCAGAGAGGTTGGGGTTGCCGCCACGGGCAGGCATCGCGCCAATACCGTTAATGGCATGGTCTAGCAGTGTGGCAAAGCCTTGCTCGGTACGCTCGGCCCAAGCGGCTTCGTCACCGCGTACCGGCGCACCGGCCGCGCCGGTTTCGTGGCACGCCATACAGACGTTGTTGTAGATGCCCTCGCCATCTACTTCACCATCACCGCCACTGCTAGAAGCCGCGGGGGCTGCTGCCGTGCCGCAGTCTTGGCCTTGAAGGCAGAGTTGTCCTACCGGCGCTAGGCGCTCAGCGATTGCGTCACGCGCTGCATCTTGGGCATAAGCACCGGATGTGCCTGCCATGACGCCGAGGGCCGCCAGCCCGCTCATGATCAGCTTAGATTTCACTCTCACCACCTCTTAAGTTTTATTTAATAAAAGCTTAGTGCTTCAAAATTAGTGCTCATGCTTGATACCTAGCGCTTGGAGACGCCGCACTTGCCCCTGATGCGGCAGTACCACTATCTACTTTGGCAACCCAGACGCCAAGACATGCGTATGGAGTTAGTATACCGAGAACATAAAGGGTAAGAAAATGCTACTAAGCGCGGCAATTCAACCCATGACGTCCGTTATCTGAGTATTTCTCTGCTGATCGGCGTGGTTAGCACCATGCTAGCAATTGCTCCCGCCCTTCCCGTCCCAACCCCGCTTGGGAATAAACCCGCTGTGCGGGGGTGTTTTGCGCATCCACCGTTAGGGCAAGGCACTGTGCCCCTGCCTGAGCTGCCAAGGCCTGGGCATGCTGAATGATGACTCCACCAAGCCTCTGACCGCGCCATTCAGGCACCAGCCCCATCAGCTGCAGGCTCCAGTGCTGAGCGGTGGTGGCGAGTAACAGTACCCCTATAGTGTCACCTTGATACTTCAGCCGATACCAGTGGGTGGGATTCGGCGCCTGAGCAGACACGGCCTGGGCGTAAAAACCCGCCAGCAGCGCTTCTACCGGCAGTACATCACGAAGCGCTGGGCAATCCAGGGAGTCTTCACCCACCCGTTCAAGTAATGCTTGCTGTTCAGCCAACGCTAACTCCCCAAGAGGGCGCAGCGTCAGGGTATGCGGCGTATGAACTGCCTGGCACGGCCACACAAGATGCTCTAGGGTAGCCAATGTACGCATACCACTCTTAACCAACGTTTCCTCCCAAGCTGCCCAAGGCGCGGGCAGGGCCACATGGCAAAGCACTATTGGCTGCTCGCTCACCCAAGCCTGCAATGCACACAGCAGTTGCCGGGCAACGGGGTTATTCCGCTTAGGCAGCCATAGCTGCGCCGTATGGTTCGCCAGCGGTTGCACCCAGGCGGCCGCGACTATTTGGTCGCCATCCATCGCCACCCACAGACCCTGCCAATCAAAGCCTGGCGTCGCTTGGGTCGTCGTTAATGCATGTTGCAACGCAGGCTGCAGGGCAGGGTCGTGCACTGCAGCCAAGTGCAGCAGCGCCTCGCGTCGCCGGTTGGCGAGGCAAGGCATCATGCGGTGGTTCCGTTGCGATTCTGCTGTCACTGCGCGCTCCCGTGGCTTCCTATGCCTAATGGATGGTCTGATTTTTTTAACGGCTTAAGTTTTCGTTAAGTAATGTCAACGAGAGTGTCGGGAAACACGATGGAGATCGCCCGATGGCTCACCTACGTTCGTTGCCCTTAACACCTTTGCGCTGGCAGGAAGCTTATAGCCAGCATGACAGGATACAGCTTCAGCAGTTGATACAGGCGCGTTTCGCGCATCAACACAACGCCACGGTCTATCACTTTCTACCGCGTCTATTTGGCCTTTGGCAGGCAGAACAACCCTATGCCGCGGTTGGGCTCCGCGTGGCCGACAGCGAGCCGCTGTTTTTAGAACGCTACCTGGATAGCCAAGCCGAACAGGTGCTCAACGAGCGCTTTGATCACTCCCTTCGCCGCCAGGATATCGCTGAAATTGGCAACTTAGCCACCCTTCGGCCCGGCTTGCAGCGCCAGCTATTCATCCATTTAGCCCACCAGCTAGCGTCCGAAGGCATCGCCTGGCTGCTGTTTACGGCCACGCCAGAAGTGGCTAACGGGCTGCGCCGCTTAGGGCTTGAACCGCAGCCAATCACTCCTGCCGACCCCAGCCGCCTAGGCGATGAACAGGCACTGTGGGGGCACTATTACGAGCATCGCCCGTGGGTAATGGCCGGTGACTTACGCAGCGCCATGCGCACCCTGCAGGCCTCTGCTACGCCTGTTAGCCTCGTTAGCACAGAGGTGCTCCATGCGCGCTCAGCCTAATGCCTTACTGGCACGTATTGAGCACTATGCCACCAGCGCTGCCCAGCACATTGCGCTGACTGACGGCAGCCGTTCCCTCTCCTATACCGATCTACTTGATCAGATTGCTCAGCGCCGCCAGCGGCTACGCAACGCTCACGCTCGGCGGGTCGCGCTGGCGCTAGATAACGGTTTGGAATGGGCGCTCTGGGACTTAGCGCTGATGATGGAAGCCTGCGTGGCCGTGCCTATTCCTGAGTTTTTCAGCGACCAGCAGCGCCGCCACATCGTTCAGCAAGCGGGGCTGGATAGCTGGATTGGCCACGGCAGCAACACCTACGGCTTTCAGCCCACCAATGATACGGCCATCACACAGCGTTGGGTTGAACAGCCGCCTGTATTACACGCAGACACCACGCGCATCACCTTTACCTCTGGCACCAGCGGCGCGCCCAAAGGGGTGTGTTTGGATAATGCGGCGCTACTCACCGTAACCGAAAGCCTCGCCACCGTCGTCGCACCGCTCGATATACGCCGTCACCTTGCCCTGCTGCCGCTCTCCACGCTATTGGAAAACATCGGTGGGCTGTATCTACCGCTGTGGTTAGGCGCCTGTAGCGTGCTGCCCGGCATGGCGGCACTTGGCTGGCAGGGCGCCAGCGGCTTTCACGCGCCCCACGCTCTTGAAGCGATAGACCGCTATCAGCCCAACAGCCTGATTGTCGTACCGCAACTGCTTCAAGCGCTCGTCAATCACGCACCCAATGCCCCCCGTAGCCTGCGCTTTGTGGCGGTGGGCGGGGCAACAGTGGCACCGACCCTGCTCGCCAACGCCCAGCAAAGCGGCTGGCCGGTGTATGAAGGCTACGGCTTATCAGAGTGCACTTCGGTGGTGTGTCTTAACCGCCCTGGCGAGCCAAGCGGCGGCGTGGGCCGCCCGCTGCCACACGCGCAAGTTCAGGTGGATGAAAACGGCCAGCTGCACGTGCGCGGCGCGCTAATGCTGGGCTATCTCGGTGAAGCCCCAAGCGACGAGTGGTATGCCACCGGCGACACTGGCCAGTGGCAAGGCGACGCGATCCGCCTCAACGGCCGCCAACGGGAGGTGTTCATTACCGCCTATGGGCGCAATGTGAACCCGCAGTGGGTAGAGGGTGAACTCTGCACACAGCCAGCCATCGCCCAAGCCATGGTCTACGGCGAAGCCTTGCCCGCGAATAGAGCGCTGATTGTGCCCGCTTCCACCCACATCACCGATACCCAAATCGACGCGGCGATTGATGCCGTGAACCGCTCGCTGCCCGACTACGCCCAGGTGCACGCGTGGCAGCGCGCAGCCCCTTTTACCCCCCACAACCAACAGCTCACGGCCAATGGCCGCCTGCGCCGCGACACACTCCTGACAGCCTATGGCCATTGGCTGCAGAGCGCGTCACACCCCACAACAGAAGGAGCAACACCATGACCGCTTACCAACAGCTACAAGACGCCACCCAAGAAGCACGTACCTGGCTACTGACAACGCCGATTGTTAACCGCGCTCTGGCGGGCAATGTCACCCTGGAGGAGTACCTTGCGTTTCTCAGCCAGGCATATCACCACGTGCGTTTCACCGTACCGCTCATGATGGCCTGCGGCGCGCGGTTGCCCGACCGGCTGAACTGGCTGCGCACCGCACTGGTGGAGTACATCGAAGAGGAGCACGGCCACGAACAGTGGATTCTAGATGATATCCGTGCCGCAGGCGGTGAAGCGGATGCCGCAGCAGCGGCCACGCCCGACCCCGCCACCCGGCTGATGGTGGCCTGGATTCGAGATAGCGTAGAGCACGGCAACCCGGTGGCGTTTTTCGGCATGGTGCAAGTACTGGAAGGCACCAGCACGGCACTAGCGACCCAGGCCGCTGAGCGGCTACAGGCCAGCCTCTCGCTGCCCAATAGCGCCGTGCGCTATCTCACCTCCCACGGCAGCCTGGATATTGGCCATTTAGCCTTTTTCGAGCAGCAGATCAACCAACTTGGCGATGAAGACCTCGCCGTGGTGATTGATAGCGCCAATATGTTTTACCGCCTGTACGGCGCGATGTTCAGAGGCATTCAAGCGCGCTGTGCAGGTCGCAGCGCGGTGGAGGAACTTAGCCATGCGTTGGCCTAGCAAGCAGACACTGCCTGGCGGATGGGCAGGCCAACGGGTGCTCATCACAGGAGCAAGCGGCGGCATTGGCTATGCCCTAGCCGAAGCACTGGCCCAGCGTGGCGCGCACCTTGTCATCAGTGGGCGAAAACCAGAGGTGCTCGCTCTGCTAGTTAACCGCTTCCCGGAGCAGATGGTGGCCGTTGCCGCAGACCTGACCCGAGCCGAGGAACGCCACCGTTTGGTCAGCGCGACCCACCTGGCGGGCTGCAATATGCTGATCAATGCAGCTGGCAACAACCAGCAGGGATTTTTCGATACCACCACCGATAGCGATATCGAGCAGTTGGTGGCGATTAATCTAACCGCCACGCTGCAGCTAACACAGGCACTGCTGCCTCAACTGATGGCCTGCCCTCAGGCAACGATTATCACCATCGGCTCTACCTTTGGTCAGTTGGGCTATCCAGGCCAGGTGACCTACTGCGCGACCAAGTTTGCCCTGCGGGGTTTTAGCGAAGCACTGCGGCGCGAGCTTGCCGACACCCGGGTACGCGTCATGTATATCGCCCCCCGTGCCACACGCACGGCCATGAACTCGCCGCAAACCGAAGCGCTCAACGCCGCACTGGGTAATGCGGTTGACTCTCCCCACGCCGTTGCGCTGGCCATTATCAACGCAGTGGAGCGGCAGCGCGAAGAGCTGCAAATTGGTCGGCCGGAGCGCTTCTTCACGCGCCTTAACAACCTGTGGCCCGGTGCGGTAGATCGGGCGCTGTTACGTCAATTACCGGTGATTCGTCGTTTTGTTACCACTAAGGAGTCCACGCCATGAAACGGTCAGTGGCTATGCTTGAAATAAAGGCTCTACGTCATACGCTGCTGGCCACGGCTTTTGGGCTACTCAGCCTGCCAGGCTTTGCCAGCGAGCCCGACAACCCGGCAGTGGCAGAATCCTTTACTGAATTACAGCAACGCTGGGCCGAGATTAAGTACTCCCTACCACAAGATCAGCAAGGCCAAGCCTTTCGCCAGTTGGGTGACCACGCAGAACAGTTAGTTGAGCGCCACCCTGAAGCCGCCGAGCTGCATATCTGGGCGGGTATTATCCGCTCTACGGAAGCCGGGGTGAACGGTGGGCTTGGCGCGCTAGCGCTGGTGAAGGAGGCGAAACAGGAGCTTGAAACCGCACTGGAACTTAACCCGCTGGCGCTGGAAGGCTCAGCCTATACCAGCTTAGGGGCGCTCTACTATCAGGTGCCGGGCTGGCCCATTGGTTTTGGCGATGAGGCCAAAGCCGAGTGGCATTTGCAGCGCGCCCTTGCGATTAATCCCGAAGGGATCGACAGTCTCTACTTCTGGGGCGACTATTTACATGAACAGGGTCGTGATGCCGAAGCGCGCCAGGCATTAGAGAACGCTCTACTGGCTCCACCCAGGGAAGGCCGCGAACTGGCAGACAGTGGCCGCCGTGGTGAAATACGTCAGCTACTCGCTGAGCTTGAGTAACGCAGCACAGACAGAATAAGGAGCCTTATGCGCATTTTGCTGGTAGAGGACGACCCCAGTTTAGCCTCGGGTATTCGGCTAGCTTTAAAGCCCGAACACTATACCGTGGATCATCTGAGTGACGGTGCTACCGCGCTCAATGCGCTCACCGAGGGCGAACCGTTTGACGCGGTGATTCTTGATTTAGGCTTACCGCGCCTGGACGGCATGGAAGTGCTGAATGCAGTCAGGCGACACGGCAGTCATGTACCCATTTTGGTACTCACCGCCCGCGATGCTGTGGACAACCGCATCGCGGGGCTCGACGCTGGCGCTGACGACTACCTCACCAAACCCTTCGAAGTGGCCGAGCTAAAAGCCCGCCTGCGTGCTCTGTTGCGCCGTAGCCAGGGCCAAACCAGCAGCCTGCTTAGCTGTCGGGGCATTACCCTTGACCCACACACCCTGCACGTTCGCTATCAAGACGCGTCGGTAACGCTCTCCCGCCGCGAGCTAACGCTACTGCAGGAGTTTATGAGCCACCCCGGCCGAGTATTTACCCGGGATACCCTAACGCGACTGGTTTACGGCTGGGAGGAGGATGTGGAGAGCAACGCCATCGAGGTGCACATTCACCACCTGCGACGAAAGCTGTTTTCCGATGTCATTCGTACCGTACGCGGCATTGGCTACGTCATGGATAAACCCTCTAAGGAAGAGGCATGACATCGATTCGTCAACGCACCTTGGGGCTGGCCCTCTTAGTATTTGGTGCCAGCATGTTAGTGATTGGCTTCATCAGCTATCGCTATGCGGCCCATGAGATCGAAGAGCTTTACGATGCTAGCCTAGCCCAGAATGCACGCCTGCTAGAGGGTTTACTGCAAGCACCGCTGCCCGATGACGACCGCGATGTTCTACTAACCAGCTTGGAAAAAGCGCTGCTACGCGCCGAGCAGTCGGATAAACGCTTTGCAGGTCACCGCTATGAAAGCAAGCTGGCCTTTCAGCTATGGGAAGACGACCGCTTGCTGCTGCGCTCTGCTAGCGCCCACAGTACGCCGCTGGTTCAGCAGCCAGCGGGCTACTCAACGCTCAGCGTGGATGGTTACATTTGGCGGATCTACGTGCTTGAGGTGCCCGATAGCACAAAACGCGTGGTGGTAAGCGAGCGTGAAGATGTGCGCGGCGAGCTAATCAGTGCGGTGGCACTGCGTACGCTGCTGCCAGACCTGATCGGCTTACCTTTCTTAACGCTGCTGCTATGGTGGTCCATCGGCTGGGGGCTGGCGCCCCTTTCCCGCATGGCGGAACAGATCCGTAATCGCGACCCACATAACCTACAGCCGCTAACACTCTATCCGCTGCCCCAGGAGCTAGGCACTATTGCCGGGGCGTTGAACCGGCTCTTAGAGCGGCTGCGCCAGCTGCGTGTGCGCGAGAAACGCTTCATTGCCGATGCCGCCCACGAGCTGCGTACCCCACTGGCGGTGCTGGATCTTCACGCCCAGAATGCCTTAACGGCTGATAACGCGGAGGATCGTGAAGAGTCCCTGTACCACCTGCGCAGCGGCGTTGCCCGCTCGACGCGGCTGGTTTCTCAACTGTTAACGCTAGCCCGCCTAGATCCCGAAGAGGAACCGTTGCCTGAACTGCGCCATGCCAACGTGCTGCTGGAAACCCGAGAAACCCTGGCCAAGCTTTCGCCACTGGCGGCAGAGCGCCAACAGCAGCTGCTGTTAGATGCCGATGATCAAGCCGACTGGACGATGGAAGAGGAGCCCGGTGCGATTGAAACCCTGGTGCAGAATTTGGTCGGTAACGCAATCCAGCACTCCCCCGAGCAGAGCACCATTACGATTACCCTTGAGGCTGCCGTGCTGAGCATTACGCTGATGGTGGATGACCAAGGGCCCGGCATACCGGTTCACGAGCGCAGTCGGGTAGTAGAACGTTTTCAGCGCGCAGGCCCAGGGGCGGGAGCAGGGCTAGGGTTATCCATCGTCGAGCGCCTAGTAAAGCGCCATGAAGGCTTGCTACGACTCGAAGATGCTCCCGGTAATGGCCTACGCATCAGGGCAGTATTAGCAAGGGACGCGCTGACTCAGCGCCATGCAAAAGAATGAGAAAAAATGTAACACCGGCGGACTCTTAAGATTGTGATAAGAATTCCGTGCAAATGTGAAGGTACAGAGCAGGCGTGTAGTGAATGACCTGCTTCTTCACACCACGGAGGTACCCCTCGATGAACCAAACACTGCATTCTCATAAGCCGCTTGTTCAATTCGGTGCTACCCCGCTACTCACCACTCCAGCACCCAAGCAGCTCACCCCGGACAGCCCGGCAATGACAGTACTGACCGATTTTACCCAGGTCATGCCGCAGTCTATTGCCGGAGACACTCCGATTGATGACGCCCACTTTAAAATGCGTCACGGCGGTGTTCGTCTGCTGTTTGTCATGGACAAGCAGGCTCACTGCATTGGCGTGCTCACCGCCAAAGAGGTGATTGGCACTCGGCGCATCAATTTGGCGATGCAGCAGCGCAATCTTGAGCGTTCGGAAGTCACCGCCGCGATGATCATGACGCCCTGGGAAAAACTCAGCGCCATGCCGCTGGAGCAGCTGGCATCGCTCACCATTGAAGATCTCGTGTTATCAATGGAAAGCTTTACCGAGCAGCACCTGTTAATTACCGAACATAAGCCAAATCAGGAACTGAGCGTGCGCGGCATTATCTCTGCCACCGATATTCAAACGGTGATGGGTAGCCGCCTGAATACGCAACTTCCCACCACGGTGGTTCCCATGGCGCGCAGCTTCGCGGACATTTGCCAGGTCATTACCGGACACGATTTATAAGCTTTTTTACGCTTAAGGTAACGAGTTGGCTTTACCACGCTTATTAACCACAGCGCCCCTTATCTTGAGATAAGGGGCGCTTTGTTTGTCTGCCCAGCAATAGAGTGCTAAGCAGGAAAGGACTCACCGGTGCAGGTTAGAACATGCCCGCATTTACCAACAAATGAGCCCCAATACTGGCCGCGTAGCCCAACAAAATGGCCGGAGCCCAACGCAGATGAACCGCAAAGGTATAGATGCCACGAGCTTGGCCCATCAGCGCAACACCCGCTGCCGATCCCATAGATAGCAGGCTACCACCCACGCCAGCGGTGAGTGTAATCAGCAGCCAGTTACCTTCCGACATATCCGGCGCCATGGAGAGCACCGCAAACATTACCGGAATGTTATCCACCACCGCTGAAATCAAGCCCAAAACCACGTTGGCCCATACTGGGTCCCAGCCGCCGTAGAGCGTCTCGGAAAGCAGGCTAAGATAGCCCATAAACCCAAGACCACCCACACACATCACGACCCCGTAGAAGAACAGCAACGTATCCCACTCGGAGCGGGCAATTTTGCTGAAAATATCAAACGGCACCACGCTGCCGAGCTGCTCCAGCTTTTGCCAGTCACCACGGCGGGAGTAGCGTTCACGCTTGCGCTCCAGAGAGCGGGGCAGGCTGCGGCGTAGGTAGTAGCCAAAGAACTGCAGTAAGCCCAGGCCAAACATCATGCCCATGGCGGGCGGTAGGTAAAGAATCGAGTGGCACAATACCGAAATGGCTACGGTAATTAAAAACAGCACAATGATCCGTTTAGCCCCACGCTTCAGCCAGACGTTCTCGGTAAGTGCGGCAGGCTGGCGGTTGACGATAAAGAAGTTCATGATCACCGCAGGCACCATGAAATTCACGATAGCGGGCACCAGGAGCGCGAAGAAGCCTTCAAAGGGCACTTGTCCTGCCTGCCACACCATCAGCGTGGTGATATCACCAAATGGGCTGAATGCGCCCCCGGCGTTAGATGCCACCACGACATTCACACAGCACAAGCTAATAAACTTGTTATCACCTTCGGCGACTTTCAGCACCACCGCGCACATCAGCATAGCCGTGGTCATGTTGTTGGCGATGGAAGAAATACCAAACGCTAAGCACCCGGTAATCCAGAACAGGCTGCGGTAGCTAAACCCCTTGCGCACCAGCCATGCCCGTAAGGCATCAAATATCCGGCGCTCTTCCATGGCATTGATATAGGTCATCGCCACCAGCAGAAACAGCAGAAGTTCGGTGTATTCCAACAGGGTTTCTTTAAAGGCACTTTCCGCCTCATGGGGCATGCCCGCCTGCACATACACCCACGCCACCATCGCCCAGATAAGGCCAGCGGCCACCAGAACAGGTTTGGATTTACGCATGTGGATAATTTCTTCACTCATTACCAAGGCATAGGCAAGAATGAAAATGGTCACAGAGGCAATTCCGGCAAGAGAGGCAGTGAGATCTAATGGGCCGGCAGCAGCATAGGAGAGCGAAGGAAAAGCGAACAGGCAGAGTACGGTCAACAACCAAGCAACACGGCAAGCAGGATGCCGAGTTGCAAGGACGTTAGGTGGTTTCATAGCAGCGTGATCCTGGCAGGGTTAGAGAATACCGCCACGATAATAAGCACACTAACTATGTGCTGCAACGCAGCGATGGCGCATAAGATGCGGCTATTTGCCGCATCTTGTAAAGCGCTTTATTCATCCAACTGCAATTAATTGTGACACGGCACTTATTCGACGGTCACACTCTTGGCAAGGTTACGCGGTTGATCCACATCAGTGCCTTTTAATACCGCAACATGGTAGCTCAATAGCTGCAGCGGCAGGGTATAGAGCAACGGTGCCAGTGCTTCATGCACATAGGGCAGCTCCAGAACGCGGATATCATCTTCGGGGCTAATGCCGACCTCCTTGTCGGCAAATACAAATAGCTGGCCGCCGCGGGCGCGGACTTCTTGGAGGTTGGATTTCAGTTTTTCGAGCAGATCATCATTCGGGGCAACTGAAATTACCGGCATCTCGCTATCCACCAATGCCAGCGGGCCGTGCTTTAGCTCCCCGGCAGGATACGCTTCGGCATGAATATAGGAGATTTCTTTTAACTTCAGCGCGCCTTCAAGGGCAATTGGATAGTGGGCACCACGGCCCAAAAAGAGCGCATGATTTTTTTCGGCAAACGCCTGGGAAAGCGTTTCGATTTGGCTGTCTAGCGCCAACACACGTTGGCATACATCAGGAAGCGTACGCAGTGCGGCGACGATATCTGGATAATCGGCCTGTCCTTTGGCTTTGCTCACAGCCAGCGTGAGCAGCATCAGCGCAATAAGCTGAGTGGTAAACGCTTTCGTCGAGGCCACGCCAATTTCGGGGCCTGCCCGGGTCATTAGCGACATATCCGACTCGCGCACCAGCGAGCTGCCAGGTACGTTACAAATAGCCAGCGAGCCAACATAGTTCAGCGTTTGTGCAAAGCGTAGCGCCGCTAGGGTGTCGGCGGTTTCCCCCGACTGGGAGAGCGTCACAAACAGCGTCCCTTCCGGTACGACCGGGTGGCGATAGCGGTACTCGGAGGCGACCTCTACCTGCACCGGTACCCCGGCGTAGCGCTCCAGCCAGTAGCGTGCCACCAAGCCCGCATGGTAGCTGGTGCCGCAGGCGATGATGTGCACTTGGCGCGTTTTCTGAAAAAGCGCCTGGGCATCTGGCCCAAAGCTCTCTACCAACACGCTGCTGGCACTAAGCCGCCCCTCTAGTGCCGCCTCGATCACCTTAGGCTGCTCAAAGATCTCTTTGAGCATGTAGTGGCGGTACTCGCCTTTACTGGCCGCGCCATCGCCATGCTCAAAGGTATGGATGGGCCGCTCTACCCTGTTTCCTTTGCGATCGACAATACGGATATCGCCATGCTCCCGCAGCTCGACCAAATCCCCCTCTTCCAAGTAGATAAAGCGATCGGTTACCTGCAGCAGCGCCAGCGGGTCGGAAGCTAAAAATGTCTCATCAATACCTACGCCTACCACAAGCGGGCTGCCCTGGCGTGCACCTACCACAACGCCGGGTTCAGCAGCGCTCATGACGCCCAGGGCATAGGCCCCTCCTAAACCACTGACAATCTCTTGAGTAGCATCAAACAGTGTAAGCCCAGCCGCCAGTTTTTCAGCCAGTAAGTGAGCGATCACTTCGGTATCGGTTTCTGACGTAAAGGCATAACCTCTGGCTTGCAGGATCTCTTTAATCTTTTCGTAGTTTTCGATAATGCCGTTATGCACTACGGCAACGTTGTCGCTGCTGTGGTGTGGGTGAGCGTTAGCTTCGGAGGGTTTTCCATGGGTCGCCCAGCGGGTATGGGCAATTCCGCAGTTACCCGGTAGCGCCGCGGTCTCTAGCTGCGCTTCCAACGCAGCCACTTTCCCCAAAGCACGGCGCCGCGTGAGCGTTCCATCGTTAAGCACCGTCATGCCAGAGGAGTCATAACCGCGATATTCCAAGCGCTTAAGCCCTTCCAGCAAAATTCCCTGCACATTACGCTGCGCAACCGCCGCGACGATGCCACACATAGTTCTTCTCCTAAGCTACTTAACCAGTCCGCGCAACGGTAAAACGGCGGCACTGATAGATGAATACGGCTTTTTAATGATTCTTAGCACTAGGCTTTTTAACTTTACTAGGGCGTGGCCAATCAACTTTTTCTAACTGGCGGCTACGAGAGACGGCTAAGGCGTAATCGGTGACGTCTTTAGCAATCGTTGACCCCGCCCCGACAGTGGCCCCTTTACCAACCGAGACGGGCGCTACCAACGCCGTGTTAGAGCCGATAAAGGCATTATCACCAATCTCGGTATGGTGCTTGTTAGCGCCATCGTAGTTACAGGTAATAGTGCCTGCGCCAACGTTGACATCACGGCCAAGGCGAGCATCGCCGACGTAGCTTAAGTGGTTAATCTTGCTGCCTTCACCAACGTCAGCATTTTTGGTTTCCACAAAGTTGCCCACTTTGGCTTTCACGGCTAAGCGCGTACCGGGGCGAAGCCGTGCAAAGGGTCCAATTTGGTTGAGGCCTGCCGCCACTGTCGTGTCAATAACACTATGGCTGTTAATTTCGCTCTCTGCGCCGATGGTGCTGTTTTTGATGACACAGTAAGGGCCTACCCGCACTCCTTCGCCAAGCTCTACATTGCCTTCAAATACGCAGCCCACATCGATGAATACATCATGGCCACAGGTAAGCTTACCGCGTACATCAATTCTTGTTGGGTCGGCCAAGGCAACACCTTGCGCCATCAATGTTTCAGCTATCTGCTGCTGGTAAGCGCGCTCTAAGCGGGCCATTTGCAAGCGGTTATTAACCCCTTCCACTTCAGTGGCGTTATGGGGCTGCGCCGTTGCTACCTTGACGCCTTCACTGGCCGCCATGGCGATCACATCGGTCAGGTAGTACTCGCCCTGGGCGTTTTCTGCGGAAAGCTGGGGCAGCCAGCGCTTCAGTTGAGCACTGGTCATGGCCATAATGCCAGTGTTGCACTCAGTAATCGCTAACTGCTCGTCGTTGGCATCCTTCTGCTCAACAATCGCCACGGCCTGACCATCACTGTCACGCACAATACGCCCGTAGCCACTTGGGTCGTCGAGCGTCACCGTCAAAAGGCCCATATGTTGCTCATCCACCTGAGCCAGTAGATTAGCTAGCGTATCGCGGCGAATCAGCGGCACATCGCCATATAGTACCAGTACAATACCGCTGCCTAAGTGAGGTTGAGCTTGGGCAACCGCGTGGCCGGTGCCCTTCTGCTCCTCCTGCAGCGCAAACGACACTTCGTGCTCTATCAACGCTTCTCGCAGTTGGTCCGCTCCATGGCCAATTACCACATGGGTTCGGCTGGGGTTCAGGCCGCTGGCCGTTTCCAGCACGTGCTGCACCATGGGTTTGCCCGCCAGCGTATGCAGCACTTTGGGCAGCTGTGAACGCATTCGCGTGCCTTTACCCGCCGCAAGAATGACGATATCGAGGTCGTGCATGTTATTCACCTGTCTCCGTTTGGCGATTCGCAGTGGACGTCGCCCAAGGCTCAATTCCCAGTTCATTCACCAGCGCTTCACCAAAATAGTTGACGAATGCCGGACTGGCGAGGCTGCGCCAGCTCTCCCCATCTTTCACTAGCATTAAAATATTCAGGTTATTCTCTACCGCGAGCTGCATACCTTTTTCACTGCCTACTACGGTGAGCGCCGTCGCCCAGGCATCTGCCCAGGCATTTGAGGGATGAAACACAGAGACCGAGGCGAGCTGGTGCTTAATGGGCCGCCCGGTGCGCGGGTCCAGAAGATGGGAAAAGCGCTCACCGTCGACTTCAAAGTAGTTACGGTAATCACCGGAGGTAGCCACCGACATGCCCTCCAACGCAATCACATGTTGCGCTTCCGGTACCCCGCTTTGTGGTACTTCAATACCAATGCGCCAGGGTGTTTGCGCTTCAACGTCACGATAGCCGCGAGCAATCAGCCCACCGCCAATATTGACCAAATAGTTTTCAATTTTTTGCTGGTCCAGGTAGGCGGCAACGCGGTCGGTAGCGTGGCCTTTGGCTACCCCAGAAAGATCAGCAAATACATCCCGGAGGCGACGCGCCTGCATCCGCTGGGTATCCACCTCGACTGCATCGAACCCAATCGTGGCCATGCGCTCGCTTAACTCGGCCTCGCTGGGCACCTCTTCTGGCCGCGCTTCAGGACCAAAACTCCATAAATTCACTACGTCGCCAATGGTGATATCAAACGCCCCCTCACTGGCTTCCGCCACCGAGCGGCTTATCGCCAGCACTTCGATCAGCTCGTTAGAGAGCGGCTGCCACTCGTTGAGCGGCGCGTCGTTAAAGGCGACTAGTTCTGAATCGTCACGGTAGGTCGACATCGCTTGGTCAACGTCTTCCATCTCGGCCAATATGCCCTCTTCCAAAGCATTGGCTTCGCCCTGCGTCAGCGGGTCGACCAGAGTAATTTGATAATAGGTGCCAAAAATACCGCCTTCAAAGCGCACCGGTGACTCCAGCGGCCGATCATTTTCTGAACAGCCCGCCAGCAAAACGCCCACCAGCGCCACGACTCCCACACGCCCAAGCGCGGTTTGATAGCCCTTCATCCAATTTCCTTAAATAAAACGCGCCGGGTTAAAAGTGAAAAAACCACAGTAGCCAAGCACCAAATAGCACCCGATACGCCACGAACGGCTGCATCCCCAGCTTTTTAATTACCACTAAGAAGTAATGAATACATACATATGCGCTGATTCCTGATAACAGCGCCCCTACTAGCATAGCGGGTACATCAATTAAGTGAGGCGCTTTCAATAGTTTCACCGCCTCAAGCCCGCCCGCCAGAACAATCACCGGAATTGAAAGTAAAAACGAGAAGCGCGCCGCCCCTTCACGGTTCATACCCACCATCAGGGCAGCGGTCATGGTGATGCCCGAGCGCGACGTACCTGGAATCAGCGCCAGCACCTGAGCGCCGCCGATGATCAGTACATCTTTTAGGGTCAGCTGATACTCGCTGCGGGTACCGCGCATTTTCCAATCGGCGTAACCCAACAGTAGCCCGAAACCGATCAGGCTAATGCCGATAATCAGCGTTGAGCGCATATAGCCGGAAATAAGATCATGGAGTAAAAAGCCGACGACACATACTGGCAGCGTGGCGACGGTTACCCAAAACGCTAGCCGCGCATCTTCATCAACACCATTGCCTTTTACCGCCGTCAGGCTGCTAGCGACCATTTTCCAAATTTCCTGGCGAAAATAGATCACCACGGCGCTTAAACTGCCCAAATGCAGCGCCACATCGAAGGCGAGTCCTTGATCTTCCCAGGTGGTCAGAACTGGCACCAAAATAAGGTGAGCAGAGCTAGAAATAGGAAGAAATTCAGTGAGCCCTTGTACTACTGCTAACACCACCACTTGGAGCCAATCCATAGATCGTCCTGTCTGTATTACGTTATGAAATGATGTGTACTCGCTTGCAGTGGCGCTAAGGATACACATCCAGCAATTCGTTGTCCGCACCGGTTAAGCATGCGATTTCACAAGAGGGTATAGAGCTTGCGCAGCGGTAAGCTACAATAGGCGTCTATTGGAAATGTGCGTCCCTGCAAGGTACCTCATGACTCAGACCGTAGAAACGCCAGTGGTTCCCAACCGCGAGCTAGATAGCCAAGAGGCCAAGCGCGTTACCTATATTGGCGCTTGGCTAGACGGTTTGCTGAGCGTTATCAAAGTGGCAGTGGGCTTTCTTGTCGGCTCCGCCGCGCTGATTGCCGATGGTATTCACTCGCTCTCTGATCTTGTGACCGATGGTTTTGTGCTGGCGGCCATTCACTATGGCCGCCAGGAGCCAGATAACGATCACCACTATGGCCATGGCCGAATCGAAACTCTCACCACCCTGCTATTGGGCAGCGTGCTGATCTTCGTGGCCGGGGGCATCGCCTGGTCGAGCCTGGATCGCCTGTTTAGCGGTGCCGAAGTCAACGCTCCCGGCATGATAGCCATTGGCATCACCGTGCTCGCGCTACTCAGCAAAGAGTGGATTTTCCGCTATACCATGCGAGTGGCTAAACGGGTGAAGTCCAAACTGCTGGAGGCCAATGCCTGGCACTCGCGCAGCGATGCGCTTTCAACAGCGGTAGTGCTGGTCGCCTTGGTGGGTGCCCAGTTTGGCTTAGGCTGGCTAGATGCCGTGGCCGCTATCATCGTAGGGCTGCTGGTCGGTAAAGTGGGCTGGGATTTGCTGTGGGAGTCGGCCCGAGAACTGGTGGATACTGCCCTTCCAGAAGACATTCAGCAGCAGATGCACGATGTCGCCCGCAGCGTACCTGGGGTGGATAGCGTACACGATCTGCGCACACGCCAATCTGCAGGCTGGGTGATGGTCGACCTGCATGTGGTGGTGGGACCGAAGATCACCGTGTCGGAAGCCCATGAAATCGGAAACGAAGTGAGCCGTCGCCTGCGTCACGAATTTCCTTTATTGACCGACGTGATCTTCCACGTCGACCCGGAAGATGACGCCGGCGAAGGCGACCCCAGCCGCTTGCCCGGCCTGCCGCTGCGTCCAGAAGTGGAAGCGGCGCTGAACGAGCGCTGGTACAAACATCCGGTATGGCGCACGCTGAACGAGCTACAGCTCCACTACTTAGAAGATAAGGTATCGGTATCGCTGATTATTGGCGATGCGGTTCACCAACCGCCTCAATGCTTGGCCAGCCAGCTAAAAGCGCTGGCTAGCGATATTGAGTGGCTTGGTCATGTGGAAGTACTATTTATTACCCGCGCGGCCAGCAGCGCCATGCGTTAAGCCTCTCCTAAACGCCTGACAATATGGCCGTGGCGATACTGAAGTAAATCAGTACCCCAGAAGCATCAATCAGTGTGGTGACCAGCGGCGCCGAGGCGGTGGCGGGGTCCACCTTAAAACGCTCCAGTACGAACGGTAAGCACATGCCGATCATGCTGCCAAACAGCACGATGGTGACCATGCTCAGCGCGACGATGATGGCCACCGCTTCGCCTCCGCGAAAAATACCGATGGGGGCCACGGCAACCGCCATAGTCAACCCTAATGAGCCAGCTACCAACAGCTCGCGCCCGAGCATCTTGCTCCAGTCTTTCACGCCGATATCGCCAGTGGCCATGCCGCGCACCATCAGCGTGGCGGCCTGCGCACCCGCGTTACCACCGCTGCCAATCAGTAAGGGTAAAAAGAACACTAGCGCTACCTGTGCCGCAATAGTGTCCTCAAAATATGCAATGCCCGCTCCCGAAAAGAGGTTGGCAAATACTAACAGCACCAGCCAGAACACCCGCTTGCGATAAAGGCTCCACAACCGCACCCGGCTAACGCCATCTTCCAACTGCCCGATGGACATCCCTTTGTGGATATCTTCGGTGGCCTCTGACTCAGCAACATCCATGGCATCATCGTGAGTCACGATGCCTACCATACGGCCATCGGCATCAACCACGGGCAGCGCCAGCAAGTCGTACCGAGCCACAATTCTCGCCACCTCCTCCTGCGCTTTATCCACAGGGGTTTTGATGACATCTTTGATCATGATGTCATCCACCAACGCCCCAGGGCGCGCGACCATCAGTTGGCGCAGCGACATGGTACCGATCAGTTGGCCGTCATTATCCAGCACGTAAAGCTGGTAGACCGTTTCTGCATCAGGGGCGGTTTGGCGCACGCGCATCATCGCTTGCGACACCGTCATGCCACTGGCTATGGCTACATAGTCAGAGGTCATGATGGCGCCGGCCGTACCTTCCTCATAGCTGGCGAGGCGCTTTAAATCTTCTCGCTCTTGGTGCGCCATACGACGCAACAGCGCTTCACGGCGATCTTCCCCTAGCAGGTTGAACAAGTCCGCCCGCTCATCGGAGCCCATCTCTTCCAGCAGTTTGAGCACTTGGGTATCGGATAACTTCCCGACCACCTCAAGCTGGCTTTCTCCCGGCAGGTAGCCCAACACGTTGGCCGCCCGCTCGGCGGAGAGAATCGCCAGCACGGCAAGCGCGGCGTCAAGCTCGTCATCCTCCTCAATCAGCTCTTCTAAGACATCGCCAATATCTGCTGATCGAATTTCCGCTAGCCGTTCGGCCAGCTGTGTTTTATTCGGCGCTTCCTGGGTAAGCTCTTTCAGCAGCTCACTTTTTAATGCCTGTAGGGCTTCTTCGTTTAGTGCCATCGCCATCTCCTTGTGTGCAGGCAAGCGCCATACTGCTAATCGTATGCTTTAATATCGGACAAAAAAAACGCCCCTTAAACCCTATTACGGGTTCAAGGAGCGTTTTGTTCACGCGCAGCGTGTTGTTAGCCTTTACCCGCCTTTTTGCGCAGCTGCTGAATCGTTCGCAGCTGGGCAACGGCTTCGGCAAGTTCAGCGGCAGCGCGGGTATAATCCAGCTCCGATGACTTGTCGTTAAAGGCTTTCAGCGCCTGCTGACGCGCTTCTTCCGCCGCGGCCTCATCAAGGTCGCTGGCACGGGTCGCTGCGTCGGCAAGGATTGTGACAACGGTAGGCTGGACTTCCATGAAGCCGCCAGAGACAAAGAAGTTTTCTTCCTTGCCATCATCGTGGATCACGCGAACCGGGCCTGGCTGAAGCTCGGTCAGCAGCGGGGTGTGCCCCGGCAAAATGCCGAGGTCACCCATAATCCCTGCAGCTACCACCATCTCGACAGTACCTGAGAAGATGGAATCTTCAGCGCTGACGATATTGCAAGTGAAGCTATTCGCCATAGCGAATCCCCCTAATGGACGGGATTACTTCTTCATCTGGTTGGCTTTCTCGACAGCTTCGTCGATGGAGCCGACCATGTAGAAGGCCTGTTCCGGCAGGTTGTCGTACTCGCCTGCAAGGATGCCCTGGAAGCCACGGATAGTGTCTTTCAGCGACACATATTTACCGGGCGAACCAGTGAAGACCTCGGCTACGAAGAACGGCTGCGACAGGAAGCGCTGGATTTTACGCGCGCGGGCAACGGCCAGCTTGTCTTCATCAGACAGCTCGTCCATACCCAGAATCGCGATGATGTCCTTCAGTTCCTTGTAACGCTGCAGAACGTTCTGAACGCCACGAGCAACATCATAGTGCTCTTCGCCTACGACCAGCGGATCCAACTGACGTGAAGTGGAGTCCAGCGGGTCAATCGCGGGGTAGATACCCAGCTCAGCGATTGAACGCGCCAGTACCACGGTCGCATCAAGGTGGGAGAAGGTGGTCGCCGGCGACGGGTCGGTCAAGTCATCCGCAGGAACGTAAACGGCCTGTACGGAAGTGATAGAACCGGTTTTCGTAGAGGTGATACGTTCCTGCAGAACGCCCATCTCTTCGGCCAGTGTCGGCTGATAACCTACCGCAGACGGCATACGACCCAACAGGGCAGATACTTCGGTACCGGCCAGGGTGTAACGGTAGATGTTATCGACGAACAGCAGAACGTCACGGCCTTCATCACGGAATTTCTCAGCGATGGTTAGACCGGTCAGCGCCACGCGCAGACGGTTGCCGGGCGGCTCGTTCATCTGACCATACACCAGCGCTACCTTGTCGATAACGTTGGATTCGGTCATTTCATGATAGAAGTCGTTACCCTCACGCGTACGCTCACCTACACCGGCGAATACAGAGTAGCCGCTGTGCTCGGTAGCGATGTTGCGGATAAGCTCCATCATGTTAACGGTTTTACCTACACCCGCACCGCCGAACAGACCAACTTTACCGCCTTTTGCGAAGGGGCAAACCAGGTCGATGACTTTGATACCGGTTTCCAGCAGCTCGTTAGAAGCCGCTTGGTCAGCATAGCTCGGTGCTTTACGGTGAATCGGCATGCGCTCTTGCTCGCCGATCGGGCCTGCTTCATCGATCGGCTCGCCGAGCACGTTCATGATGCGACCTAGCGTTTCCTTACCTACCGGTACGGAAATCGCGGCACCTGTGCTGGTCACGTCCATGCCACGCTTTAAGCCCTCAGTGGAGCCCATGGCAATGGCGCGTACTACGCCGTCGCCCAGCTGCTGCTGGACTTCGAGGATGGTCTCAACATCGGAGACCTTCAGCGCGTCGTAGACCTTGGGCACAGAGTCCCGCGGAAACTCTACGTCAATCACCGCGCCGATGATTTGTACGATACGTCCGCTCATCTTGGTTCCTCTCAAAAACCTGCAAATGAAACCTGTCTGCCGGGAGCCACCTAAGCGATGGCAGGCTCCCTAGGCGTTATACGGCTGAAGCGCCGCCGACGATCTCGGAAATTTCCTGGGTGATGGCGGCCTGACGGGCCTTGTTGTAAACCATCTCCAGATCGTCGATCAGGTTGCCCGCGTTATCAGTGGCACTCTTCATAGCGATCATTCGGGCGGCCTGTTCGCACGCACCGTTTTCGACTACCGCCTGATACACCTGCGATTCGATGAATCGAACCAACAGGCTGTCTAGCAACGCCTTGGCATCCGGTTCATACAGGTAGTCCCAGCTTCCGGGACGGGCGTTTTCTTCGTCATGCTTAGCGTCTGCGCCCATATCGGACGACAGAGGAAGAAGCTGACGCACTACCGGCCGCTGCGTCATGGTATTAACGAACTCGTTATACACCACGTATAAGCGGTCTAGGCGTCCTTCATCGTACGCTTCAAGCATCACCTTAATGCTACCGATCAGACCCTCAACGGTCGGTGATTCCCCTAATCCGCTTTTTGCAGCAATCAAATTGCCACCGTAATTGCGGAAGAAGGCACCGGCCTTCGAGCCGAGGGCGCAGAAGTCTAGCTCAGCGCCTTGCTGTTTCCAGGCAACAGCGTCTTTTACCACTGCCTTGAACAGGTTGACGTTTAAGCCGCCACACAGGCCACGGTCGGTGGAAACCACGATATAACCAACGCGCTTTACCTCGCTACGCTCGACCATATAGTCGTGCTTGTACTCGGGGTTTGCGTCAGCAATGTGGCCTACCACGTTACGAATCTGCTTGGCGTACGGCTGGCCAGCCTTCATCAGATCTTGCGCTTTACGCATTTTCGATGCAGCTACCATTTCCATGGCACTGGTAATCTTCTGCGTATTTTTAATGCTCCCGATCTGGGTGCGTATCTCTTTTGCAGCTGCCATAGCGATCTACCCTTCGTTCGTGGCTCTCAGAAAGCATGCAAGCCCGCCCGCAGGCGGGCCGGACATTACCAGCTCTGAGTCGCCTTGAACTTCTCGAGACCTGACTTCAAGCCGTCCTGAATCTCGCCGTTGTAGTCGCCGGTCTGGTTGATCTTATCGAGCAGCTCGCTGTGCTCAGACTTCATGTAATCGTGCAGAGCACGTTCGAAGTCCAGCACCTTATCGACGCTCACGTCATCCAGGTGACCTTCGTTAGCGGCGTACAGAGACAGCGCCATTTCTGCAACTGACATCGGCGAGTACTGCTTCTGCTTCATCAGTTCGGTAACACGTTGACCGTGCTCAAGCTGCTTACGCGTGGCTTCATCAAGGTCAGAGGCAAACTGCGAGAACGCCGCCAGTTCGCGGTACTGAGCCAGGGCCAGACGAACACCGCCACCCAGCTTCTTGATGATTTTGGTCTGCGCAGCACCACCTACACGAGAAACCGAGAGACCTGCGTTAATCGCCGGACGAATACCGGAGTTAAACAGGTTGGTTTCCAGGAAGATCTGACCATCGGTGATAGAGATAACGTTGGTCGGTACGAATGCCGATACGTCACCACCTTGTGTTTCGATGATCGGCAGTGCGGTCAAGGAACCGGTTTTACCTGTCACTTCACCGTTGGTGAACTTCTCAACGTAGTCAGCGTTAACGCGCGCAGCGCGCTCCAGCAGACGTGAGTGGAGATAGAAAACGTCACCCGGGTAAGCTTCACGGCCCGGCGGACGACGCAGCAGCAGCGATACCTGACGGTACGCAACGGCCTGCTTGGAAAGATCGTCATAGACAATCAGCGCGTCTTCACCGCGATCGCGGAAATATTCACCCATGGTGCAGCCAGAGTAGGCGGCCAGGAACTGCATCGGTGCCGGATCGGCAGCGCCTGCAGCTACAACGATGGTGTGATCCATCGCGCCGTGTTCTTCAAGCTTGCGCACCACGTTAGCAATGGTCGACTGCTTCTGACCGATGGCGACGTAGACACAGGTGACGCCTTTGCCTTTCTGGTTGATGATCGCATCAATGGCAATGGCAGATTTACCAATCTGACGGTCACCGATGATCAGCTCACGCTGACCACGACCGATTGGCACCATGGCGTCGATGGATTTCAGACCAGTTTGGATCGGCTCGTCAACGGACTGACGGGTAATAACGCCAGGCGCTACTTTTTCTACCGCGTCGGTCAGTTTAGCGTTGATATCGCCTTTGCCATCGATGGGGTTACCCAGCGCGTCGACAACGCGACCAATCAGCTCAGGGCCTACCGGAACTTCCAGAATGCGACCGGTACACTGAGCGGTCATGCCTTCTTCAAGCTGTAGGTAGTCACCCAGGACAACAGCACCGACGGAGTCACGCTCCAGGTTCAGTACCATGCCGAAGATGCTGTTGGGGAATTCGATCATTTCACCAAACATCGCGTCTTCGAGGCCGTGAATTTTCACGATACCGTCGGAAACGCTGACGATGGTGCCCTGATTACGGGCTTCGGATGCGACGTCAAGCTTCTCAATTCGCTGCTTGATGATGTCGCTGATCTCGGAAGGATTCAGTTGCTGCATGCCATGTCCCTCAGACTCAAGCGGTCAGTGCTTCAGAAAGGCGGTTCAATCGACCACGCACCGAACCGTCAATGACGGTATCGCCGGCACGCAGGATGACACCGCCAATAAGCGACTTGTCCACCTGAGTAGTAATGGAGATTTCGCGATTCAAACGTTTCTTGAGCGCGTCTGCTAGCTTGGTCTGCTGTTCGCCGTCCAGCTCATAGGCGGACGTAACGGTCACTTCAACACGCTGTTCATGTTCGGCACGCAGGTACTCGAACTGTTCAGCGATAAAGGGCAGTGCCGTCAGGCGACCTTGGTCGGCCAAGGTATCCAAAAAGCGTGACAAATCGTCGTTCTGCTGTTCCGGCAACATATCGGAAAGCAGCGCTACTTTTTTGTCATTCTCAAGTTTTGGACTGCCCATCAAGCGACGAAAGTCGCTGTTAGCAACCGCAGCGCTTAAAAAACTAAGCGCCTGAGACCAGCTATCAAGCGCCTCATGATCACGCGCGTATTCAAACGCCGCCTTAGCGTAAGGACGAGCGACGGTAAGTAATTCCGCCATGGGTCACCTCCTTACAGTTCAGCAGCAAGCTCATCAAGTAACTTGCGATGTGCTTTCTCGTCGACCGAAGCTTCTAATACACGCTCGGCACCAAGGATGGCGAGGTGAGAAACCTGGGCACGAAGCTCGTCTTTTGCACGATTCACTTCTTGCTCAATTTCGGAACGAGCGCTTGCCATCAGGCGTTCGCCTTCAGCGCGAGCCTGTTCGCGTGCTTCTTCGATCATTTGAGCAGAGCGCTTGTTGGCTTGCTCGAGAATTTGAGAAGCCTGCTCCTTGCTTTCACGCAGCGTTTGCTCAGCGCGCTCTTGAGCTAGCTCAAGGTCGCGAGTCGCACGGCTGGCTGCGTCCAAGCCATCAGCAATCTTTTTCTGACGCTCATGAAGCGCGTTGCTGATCGGAGGCCACACATACTTTATGCAAAACCAGACAAAGATCGCGAAGGCGATCGTCTGCCCGATAAGCGTCATGTTGATATTCACAGGGATGTACCTCTGACAAGTTCGTGGCGACCGGAGTGAAACAAAACCGAGCGGGTTAGCCGCTCGGCGATGCAATCATTAACCGGCAACAACGAAGATCAGGTACATCGCGATACCAACACCGATCATCGGAACGGCGTCCAGCAGACCGGCCATCAGGAAGGTTTTGGTCTGCAGTTGGTCGCCCAGCTCAGGTTGACGAGCAGTAGACTCGATCAGTTTGCCACCGAGGATAGCGAAACCGATACCGGTGCCCAAAGCGCCCAAGCCGATCATGATGGAGGCAGCAATGTAGATAAGTTCCATGGTAATGCTCCTAGTTTTTCAAGTTTAAGTGCAAGGTTGAGGGTTAAGGTTAAGGGTTAATCTCACGCAAGCGGTGCGCTTAGTGATGCTCGTGAGCAGCACTGAGGTACACCACGGACAGAACAGTAAAAATGAATGCCTGCAGGACAACGATCAGAATATGGAAAATCGCCCACGGCACATCCAACAGCCAAATTGCCCAGAATGGCAGCATGGCGATCAGAATAAAGATAACTTCACCTGCAAACATGTTGCCGAATAGACGCATTGCCAGGCTGAACGGCTTCACCAGCAGAGCGACAATTTCAAGCAACAGGTTGAAAGGAATCAGCGCCCAATGGTTGAACGGCGTCAACGACAGCTCCTTGGCAAATCCACCTACGCCTTTCACTTTGAAGCTGTAGTAGAGAATGAGGCCAAAGACGCCCAACGCTAAGCCTAGGGTGGCGTTAACGTCTGTCGTCGGCACGATTTTCATATAATCGACGCCTAACTTGCTGAACAACACCGGAAAGTAATCGACCGGAATGATTTTCAGCGTGTTCATGAAGAGAATCCACACGAACAGCGTTAGCGCTAGTGGGGCAATAATAGGATTGTGGCCCTTGAAGGCGCCTTTAATCATGTCTTCTACGAACTCGAAGACCATCTCAACGGCGTTTTGCAAACCGCCAGGCACCCCAGTAGTCGCCATTTTACCGGCTTTACGGAATAGGAAAATGAACAGCAAGCCCATGGCAATCGACCAACCCATGGTATCCAAGTGGATCGCCCAAAAGCCCATTTCACTTGCTTCTTCAGCAGAGTGCGCCAACGACCAGCCATTCTCTGGGTGCTTACCAAAGGTTAAATTCTGCAAGTGGTGCTGGATATAGTAAGTCGTTGAGACTTCGTTACCTGCGGCCATAGACATGTCACCTCAATTAGTTGCGCGGTGCCTTAGCATCAGCAATGGAGCCAGCCAATGTGTCAGAACAATCGCGACATAAGCGCTAAAAAAGAAAGCTGGGTTTGAGGGGGGCACGGCAACAAATACGGCTGTAAAGAGTGCCACCGTCAAACCAAACTTACCTGCCTCGGCGCGCAGCAGCATCGCTGACCGCTGAGAAACGTTCGTATGTAAAAACCCCATCCGATAGACAAAAAAGGCATGTGGCAACAATGCGACAAGAGCGCCTTTCAGTACTGAGGTCACGCCTGCTAGCTGTGTCGATGAATACGCAAGCAACATAGCCATCAGCGTCACTAGCAGTTGAATAATGGCCAACCGTAGGATGTACGCTTTACGTCGCTGGGTCTCAATTCGCTGCATATTTCCCCAGTACGTCAAATGAACGGCCATTATTGCTTTGGCAGGTAGGTGACTTAATACCAACCTGCACAAATCTTGCGCGATTATAGGGAAGCACTATCACACCTTCAACCGAAGTTGCACGGAATTCGCGCGTTTCAGCATCGACTTGCGACCAAAGGGCTAAAAATAGGCCGCATCTTTCATTAGCGTGCTATTTAATATGCGCTAGAATTCCATCCAGCTCTTCAAGGCTTGTATAACGAATAGTGACTCGGCCTTTGCCTTTTTGACCATGATCAATCGAAACAGGCGCGCCGAGAAGCTCGCCCAGATGGGTTTCTAAGCGGGCCACATCGGGTGTTTTGGCTGACTGCTTGGCAGAAGATACAGGCGCCTGGTGGGTTTGCACCTTTTTCACCAACGCTTCGGTATCGCGCACGGTAAGGTCTTTATTGACCACTTCATGGGCGACTTGGCGCTGCTGTGCACTATTTAACGAGAGCAGTGCGCGAGCGTGCCCCATATCTAAATCGCCCCGCTCTAGCAGGGTTTGCACCTCTGGGTCGAGGGCCAGCAGACGAAGTAAGTTGGCAACCTGGGTACGGGACTTACCCACTGCATCGGCAATCTGTTGCTGAGTGAGTTCAAATTCATCACCTAAACGCTTCAGCGCAATCGCTTCTTCAATGGCGTTAAGGTTTTCCCGCTGGATGTTTTCAATCAGCGCTAAGGCCAGCGCGACTTCATCACTCACATGGCGTATGACCGCCGGAATAACGTCCAGCTCGGCCAGTTGCGCGGCGCGCCAGCGGCGCTCACCGGCAATAATTTCATAGCGGTCTTTACCTACCGGACGCACCACGATGGGCTGCATCACGCCTTGGGCACGGATCGAGTCGGCAAGCTCTTCCAGGGCTTCAGGCTGGATGTCTCGGCGGGGCTGATACTTTCCGCGCATCAGTTGCCCAAGTGGCAGACGCTCCAGGCGTTCAGCCATTGCGTCATCTACCGCCACGTCTGGCACCGGGGCGTCGGCGCTCTCAAGCGTTGCGCCACCGGTCAGGTCTAAACTGTCACGACGACGTGCGCCCGCACCAATCAGGGCATCCAGGCCACGTCCTAGCGCGCGTTTACGCGTCATTCGCTTTCCCTCGTACTTTTAACGTTACGTGCTTTGAACGCTACAGCGGCAACCGTTACAACGACAGACGCCGAATCATCTCTTTAGCCAGCACGCGATAGGCTTGGCTACCCCGCGAAAAACGCGCGTATTGGGTGACCGGTACGCCGTGGCTTGGCGCTTCAGCGACTTTCACGTTGCGCGGAATCGTCGTTTTCAAAAGCGCATCGCCGAAAAAGTCGCGTAGCTGCTTATCTACTTCGCGGGTGAGACTGGTGCGCTTATCGTACATGGTGCGCAGAATCCCGGAGACGGCAAGCTCAGGATTCACGCTTTGTTTGATCTGCTCCACCGTATCCAGCAACGCGGAGAGCCCCTCTAGGGCGTAAAACTCACACTGTAGCGGAATCAGTACGCCATGGGCGGCGGTGAGTGCGTTTACTGTCAGCATATTCAGCGACGGCGGGCAGTCGATCAGCACCACGTCGTAATCGTCCGCGACGCTGGCGAGCGCGAGCGATAGGCGGCTTTGGCGCTGATCGCTATCCAGTAATTCGACTTCTGCTGCAGTGAGGTCGCCGTTACCGGGTAGAACGTCGTAGTGAACCGGTAGCCCGCGAACGATAACCTCGCCTGCAGTGGCTTCACCAAGCAACACGTCCAGCACGCTTTTCTCAAGATCGTACTTGTCGATCCCGCTGCCCATGCTGGCATGGCCCTGTGGGTCCAAGTCCACCAGCAGTACGCGGCGGTCAAGAGCAGCCAGGCTGGCGGCCAGGTTAACGGCTGAAGTGGTCTTGCCCACGCCGCCTTTTTGGTTGGTCAGGGCAATGATCTGGCTCACTACTCAACTCCTTTTGGGGTCAGGATCAACAGCTGCCGCTCGGCCGTTTCAAAGGGTACATTCAACAGGTGGCGCTCGCTGAGTTCAATGCCTTCCGGCAGGTCACGCAGCTCGTCATCGGCACCAGGGCCTTTCATTGCTAGCCACTGGCCATTTGCAGTTGGCAGGGGGCGCGTTAGCGTCACGAAATCCACCAAACTGGCAAACGCACGTGAGATCACCTGATCAAAGTGCTGGCCGGCGAACTGCTCTACCCGTGCCTGAGTAGGCGTCACGGTCGTCAGCGCCAACTCCATCACCGCTTGGCGCTGGAAGCGGACTTTCTTGCCATTGCTATCCAGCAGCGTCACCTGAAGTTCGGGCTTCATAATCGCTAGTACCAAGCCGGGTAACCCAGGCCCTGCCCCCACATCCAGCAGCGTTGGGCCGTGAACGTAGGGGGCAACGGCGGCGCTATCCAGTACGTGACGCGAGACCATTTCTTCAACATCACGCACTGCGGTGAGGTTATAAGCCCGGTTCCACTTGTGCAACAGCGCCAGTAAACCAAGCAGCTGCTCTCTCTGTTCAGCGCTAATCACAACCCCTAGCGCTGATAGGCCTTGATCAAGTCGTGGTGCAACGCCATTGGGTAAGCTGTTGACCAGCGGCTGGAGTCGACTCATCCGTTGGCCACCTCGGCGTTGGTAATCAGGCGGCGTTTTTTCAGATGCACGAGCAGAATCGATATGGCTGCGGGCGTTACCCCAGAAATCCTGGCTGCATGTGCAAGGGTTTCTGGACGGGTGTCGCTGAGTTTTTGGCGAATCTCGTTGGAGAGGCCTTCCACCCGGTGATAATCAAGCTCCGCAGGCAGCGGCGTAGCTTCATGACGCTTAAGCTTATCGATCTCATCCTGCTGACGATCAATATAGCCCTGATATTTGGCTTGAATTTGCACCTGTTCGGCCACGGCTTCGTCATGCACATCATCGCTTTCCATACCGGGGAGCGAGGTAATATCGGCATACGTTAGCTCAGGGCGTTTCAGCAAATCGCTTAAGCAGTACTCTCGGGGTAGCGGCCTGCCGGTTATTTCAGCGATTTTTTCAGCCGCCGGGCTATTGGGCTGCACCCAAGCGGTGGCCAAGCGTGCAGTTTCCCGCTCGATGGCTTCGCGCTTTTGACTAAACGCTGCCCAGCGCGTGTCGTCGACTAAGCCTAGCTCGCGGCCTTTTTCAGTCAGGCGCAGATCGGCATTATCTTCACGCAGCAGCAGGCGGTATTCCGCCCGCGAAGTAAACATACGGTAGGGCTCTTTGGTGCCCATGGTGATTAAGTCGTCTACCAAAACGCCGAGATAGGCTTCATCACGGCGGGGGTACCAAGCGTCGAGCTGTTTAGCGCGGCGAGCGGCGTTTAAGCCCGCCAGTAGCCCCTGGGCACCCGCTTCTTCATAACCGGTTGTGCCGTTGATTTGTCCGGCAAAAAACAGGTTGTGGATAAATTTGGTTTCCAGCGAGTGTTTCAAATCCCGCGGATCAAAGAAATCGTACTCAATGGCATAGCCAGGACGCGTGATGTGTGCGTTTTCTAACCCTTTGATCGAGCGCACCACCTGCAGCTGCACATCAAACGGCAGCGAGGTCGAGATGCCGTTGGGATAGAGCTCGTGGGTATCCAGGCCTTCAGGCTCGATGAACACCTGATGGCTCGATTTGTCGGCAAAGCGGTGCACTTTATCTTCAATCGAGGGGCAGTAGCGGGGGCCGATCCCTTCAATCACGCCAGAGTACATTGGCGAGCGATCCAAGTTACCCAGAATAATCTCGTGGGTGCGCTCGTTGGTGTGCGCGATATGGCAGCTCACCTGCTGGGGATGCATCTCCCGCGAGCCGAGGTAAGACATCACCGGCGTTGGGGTATCGCCCGGCTGCTCTTCCAACTGCGAAAAATCGACGGTTTTAGCATCGATACGCGGCGGCGTGCCGGTTTTGAGCCGGTCAACGTGAAACGGCAACGCACGCAGTCGTTCTGCCAGCGCGTTGGAGGGCGGATCACCCGCGCGGCCTCCGCGACTTTGATCCAACCCGATGTGGATAACGCCACCCAGGAAGGTACCGGTTGAGAGCACGACGGATTCCGCGTGAAAGCGAATGCCGGTTTCAGTCACGACGCCGCGTACGGTGTCGTTATCCACAATGAGATCACCTGCCGCCTGCTGAAAAATCGTCAGGTTGGGCTGGTTTTCCAGCATGCCGCGAATGGCGGCTTTGTAGCGGATGCGGTCGGCCTGGGCACGGGTTGCACGTACCGCTGGCCCTTTGCGTGCGTTGAGCACGCGAAACTGGATGCCGCCTAAATCCGTGGCTAGCCCCATTGCACCGCCGAGCGCATCAATTTCTTTCACCAAATGGCTCTTGCCGATGCCGCCAATGGCGGGATTGCACGACATTTGGCCAAGCGTCTCGATGTTGTGGGTTAGCAATAGGGTTTGACAGCCCATGCGAGCAGAGGCCAGTGCGGCTTCAGTTCCCGCATGGCCACCGCCGATGACAATCACGTCAAAGCGGTCGGGGTAGTTCAAGAGACACCTCGTCTTGCGCCTGTTGGCACGGATGATGTGGTCAGCGATTC
Source organism: Vreelandella lionensis (assembly GCF_044543515.1). Taxonomy (NCBI): domain Bacteria; kingdom Pseudomonadati; phylum Pseudomonadota; class Gammaproteobacteria; order Oceanospirillales; family Halomonadaceae; genus Vreelandella; species Vreelandella lionensis. The sequence continues at coordinate 129,598 of NZ_JBITWC010000001.1, forward strand.
AGCGCTGTTGGAATAAGCCCGCCAGTATAAACCTCCTGTGGGTAACCGTCAGGTTTTTCCACACCCCAACCTAAGGGTTCAGTCTTTATTAATAACAAAATAAAAATAAATAAGAGAAGTTCTGTTGATGTAGTAACTACTGGTGTGGACAAAATCTGTTGATAAGTCTACTAACTCTATTTTTATCAATATTTTACATTGTTGACCTTTAAGTGGTTAAGCAGCGGAGTGCCTGCGTAGAAGCGGTGTTAGAGCTGTGGATGAAAGTGCGACTTACCCACAAGGCTGACTGACAACGGGTTATCCACCGCTGGGTACCTGGCTTGTTACCGCACCTGTGAACAACCTGCTTCATATACTCTAATCATGCGGATAAGCGCTCATGGTGGGCTTCGTGGCGAAGTAGCGAGAAGCGTGTAAAAAATAGTATCCACAGGCAAAAAAAATGGCCTGTCATGAAGACAGGCCATTAGATAGGACGTTTTAAGCGCAATATTGGCGATTTAAGAACACATGGTTAGCACGAAATTAGTGCTTCAGTACCCGTGCCAAGAACGACTGCGTGCGCTCGTGTTGAGGGGCATCAAACAGCTGCTCGGGGGTGCCTTGTTCGGCAATTTCGCCTTTATGGATAAAGATGATGCGGTCAGCCACCTCACGGGCAAAGCCCATTTCGTGGGTAACGATCACCATGGTCATGCCTTCTTTGGCAAGCTCCCGCATGGCATCCAGCACTTCACCAATCATCTCGGGGTCGAGGGCGGAGGTTGGCTCATCGAACAGCATGAGGCGCGGCTCCATCGCCAGCGCACGCGCCAGCGCCACACGCTGCTGCTGGCCGCCAGAGAGCTGGCTGGGGTACTTATTTGCCTGGTCGGCAATACCTACGCGATCAAGTAGCCGCTTGGCAGTCTCTTCGGCGTCCTGGCGGCTCCAGCCACGCACCTTCATCGGTGCGAGAGTGACATTATCGAGCACGCTCAAGTGGGGAAACAGATTGAACTGCTGAAACACCATGCCCACTTCGGTGCGGATGGTTTGCAGTGCCTGACTGCTTTTACCGTTGGGTAGCAGCGTATTGCCGTCCACATCCAGGCTGCCTGACTGAAACTCTTCCAAGCCGTTGATACAGCGAATGAGCGTGGATTTACCGGAACCGCTGGCCCCGATGACCACGACGACTTCACCTGGAACGATCTCCAGGTCGATGTCATTAAGTACGTGTAGGCTGCCAAAGTGCTTGTGGAGCTTTTGCATACGCACAATAGGCGTTTGAGTAGAGGTCATTGTGCGCTCCTTATTGTCCGGCGAGGCTGCGGCTTTCGAGTTGACGCAGCACCAGTGAGAGGGTCCAGGTAATGGCGAGATACATCAGCGCCACCATGAAGTAGACCTCTAGCGCGGTGAAGGTGGTGGCGATATAGATCTGCCCTTGACGTACCAGCTCACTGACCCCGATGACGGAGAAAAGCGAGGTATCTTTGATACTGATAATGCCCTGGTTGCCCAGCGGTGGAATCATACGGCGCAGTGCCTGGGGCCAAATAACATAGCGGAAGGCTTGTACCCGGGAGAGGCCAAGCGATAGCGATGCTTCCCGCTGGCCGCGCTCGATGGACTGCACACCGCCGCGCACGATCTCAGAGATATAGGCACCGGAGTTGACGGCAATGGCGGCAATACCGGCGACCAACGCGTTGATAGGCCCGCCCAGGAGCTGTGGCAAGCCATAAAAAATGAACAGTACCTGCACCAGAATGGGCGTACCACGGAACACTTCGATATACACAATGGCTGGCCAGCGTAACCAGCGCACTGGGCTAATGCGCAAAAGACCAAAGAAAATACCGATGAAAAAACCAATCGCCAGACCACCAAACGAAATCAGTAGGGTCCAGGGAATACCGGGTAACAAGTAGGGGATCGAGCTAAAGGCAGCCGACCAATCAAACTGAAAGTTAACGTCCACGCGTTATCTCCAGGCAAGAGGAACAACGACACAGGGCCGGGGGAAATGGCCGCCCGGCCCTGTGGTGAGAGTCGCTTTAAGCGTTGGTTATGGTCTATGCGCTACTTACTCAGCGCTGGGTGCTTCACCGAACCACTTCGTGTAGATCTCATCGTAGGTGCCATCTTCACGCATAGCGGCCAGCGCTTCGTTGGTCGGCTCTACCCACTCGCTGCCTTTGTGGAACACGATGCCGTACTGCTGACCCTCATACAGCGGGCCGACCACTTTGGTGCGGCCTTCGCCACGGGTTTGTGAGAAGTAGGCAACGTTCGGCGCATCGTAAAGAACGGCGTCAACGTTGCGCCCCAGCAGTGCCATGTACATATCAGCGGTGCCGGGGTAGGGCGTGATATCGGCGTCTTCACCTAGCTCTTGCTGGAGAAAATCGTAGCTGGTGGAGCCGATTTTGGTGGCAATCGTCAGGCCTTCGAGGTCTTCAATGGAAGAAACCTCTTCGTTATCGGCACGCACGATGATTTGTAGACCGGAATCGTAGTAGGGGTCAGAGAAGTCGACGACCTGGGAGCGCTCGTCGGTGATGGTGGTACCCGCAATGGCGATCTCCTGGCTGCCGGTTTGGACGGCGGGAATAATGCCAGAGAACTCCATGGTGGTGAGGTTGACTTCAAAGCCAGCGCGTTCAGCGACTTCGTTGATGATGTCCATGTCGAAACCGATCATTTCACCGGTCTCAGGGTCGAGCATCTCGAAAGGCACAAAGCTTGGGTCAGTGGCCACGTTAACAGACGGCGTTTGTGCAAACGCGGTGGTACTGCCCAAGCCCAGTGTGATGGCGGTCGCAATGGCAGAGGTAGTGAGTAAGTGTTTCATTAGTTTCCCCATGTTTTATGTGGTTTGCTGCGCTGTTTATAGAATTTTTTTTCTGATAAATCGGGCAAGCAAACGTTATTGACCTTTCAACCTTGGCGAGAAACCGCCAAGGCGTCAAGTCATGGGGAAGGGGTTGCCACCAACGTTGGTCACACCATAAAGGAGGCACCGCACCCGCAAGTGGTGGTGGCATTTGGGTTTTGGACACGAAAACGTGCGCCCGCTAAGCCCTCTTCATAATCGACCGTGGAGCCGACCAAGTATTGATAAGAGAGCGGGTCGACGACCAGCGTGGCATCCCCAAACTCAATCAGCGTGTCGTCTTCGGCAACGTTGTCCGCAAAGTCAAAACCGTATTGAAAACCTGAGCAGCCGCCACCGGTAACATACACGCGCAGTTTCAGCGACGGGTTACTCTCTTCAGCCATTAACGCTTTGATACGTTTGCGTGCGCTGTCTGACAGTAACAGAGGGGTTGGAACAAAAGCTTCTGCACCGCTCATGGGTACCTCCCGCGAGCTTTAAGAACGAATAATCCGCATTGGGGGGTGATTATGGGTAATTCCCAGCAAATTGGTCAACTATTGCTGGGAATTACTCAAACGTTAGGGCATTAGTGCGGGGGCGTTGAGCCCCATGTGCTCGTCAAAGCCAAACATCAGGTTGAGGTTTTGAATGGCTTGACCAGAGGCGCCCTTCACCAGGTTATCGATGACCGAGAGCACCACGACCGTATTGCCGTTACTCGGGCGGTGGACCGCGATCCGGCAGGTATTGTTGCCTTTAACGCTGCGGGTTTCCGGGTGGCTGCCAGCGGGCATCACATCCACGAACGGCTCGTTGGCGTAGCGCTGCTCGAACAGTGCCTGTAAGTCGCCGGGCTCGGCGGTCAGCGTGCTGTAAAGCGTGGCGTGAATGCCGCGGATCATGGGCGTTAGATGGGGCACAAAGGTCAACCCCACCGGGTTGGGCTGCATGTCGCCCAAGCCTTGACGAATTTCCGGCAGGTGGCGGTGGCCGCCCGCTCCGTAAGCTTTCATCGATTCGCTGGCCTCGGCGAGCAGCGAGGCGACCTTAGCGCCGCGGCCAGCACCGGTCACACCGGATTTACAGTCGGCAATCAGCTGGCTCGGATCAACTAAGCCCGCTTCTAACAGCGGCAGGTAGCCTAGTTGAACGGCGGTGGGGTAGCAGCCAGGAACGGCAATCAAACGCGCTGTTTTGATCTTCTCGCGGTGCATTTCAGGCAGTCCGTAGACGGCTTCTTCCAGCAGTTCCGGCGCGCCGTGGGGTTGGTCGTACCAGCGGCTCCACTCGTCGGCATCCCGCAGGCGGAAGTCGGCGGAGAGGTCGATTACCCGGGTTCCGTTAGCCAGCAGCTCGCCTGCAAGCGCATGGGCAACGCCGTGGGGTGTGGCGAAAAAGACCGCATCCATCGCGCCCAGCGCTTTGGCGTCAGGTTCGCTAAACGCCAGCGTGTCGTAGTGGCCGCGTAAATTGGGGTACATGTCGCACACTTTCACGCCCGCCTCTGAGCGAGAGGTGATGGCTTTCACGCTTACCTGGGGATGCTGGGCCAGCAGCCTGAGAAGTTCGACGCCGGTGTAACCGGTGCCGCCTACAATGCCAACGTTAATCACAAACCACTCCTTGTGTGCTTCGCACAGCCAACGCTTGAATAATTAACAGCCTAATCAGTGTGGCCAGGCTGTTGAAGTGTATCCAGCTATGATACACAAGAGAGCCAGCGCTTAAGAGCGCTGTGCAACGCGAGACAATGAAACGAACAACAAACGCAAGGACGGACGTTGTGGCACGTTTTTCTCGGTCAGATTTCACTCTAGAGAGCTTTCGCCGCCAGTTGGCGAACGTGGATGCCTTACCGCAGCTGTGTGTGCTGGGGTTGGTGTCTGGGGTGATTACTGGGGCAGTGATGGTGGCGTTTCGCCTGCTGCTTGAAGCCGGGGCGGTGCTCTATATGCCGGAGGGGGATCCGGAAGCCTTCGAAGGATTGTCACCGTGGCTGAGAGCACTTCTGCCGATCGTCGCCGTCACATTGATTGGCCTGTTGCTATATCGGCAGCGCTCCGCTGCGCGCAAGCTCGGGGTCAGCCATGTGATTGAGCGTCTCACCTATCACCAGGGGCGCTTTCCGCTGCGTAACTGGCTGAACCAGTGGTGGGTGGGGGTCGTCTCCGTGTTGGGTGGCTTATCCGCCGGGCGCGAAGGCCCTGCGATCCATTTAGGCGCGGCGGCTTCCAGCGGGTTAGGGCTAAAGCTGCGGCTGCCCAATAACAGTTTGCGGGTGCTGGTGGCCTGCGGCACGGCAGCCGGTATTTCGGCTTCGTTCAACACGCCCATCGCTGGGGTGATCTTTGCCATGGAAGTGGTGATGATGGAGTACACCCTGATGAGCTTTATGCCGGTGATCTTAGCCTCCACCATGGGCGCGCTTGTGGCTCAGGTGATGTATGGCAACGAGCCTGCCTTTCGGATTCCTGAGGTGGCGTTAGGATCGCTGATGAACCTGCCCTGGATCGTCATTGTTGGCTTGGTGATTGGGTTAATGGCAGGCGTATTTATCCATATCTCTCGCAGCCAGCGCTTACAAAAATTGCCGTTGTGGTTGAGATTAGCAGTGGTAGGCGTGGCCACTGGGGCGTTGGCATGGTGGTTCCCTGAAATTCAGGGGATCGGCTACGACAGCGTCGCCGCAGCGCTGAATAATCAGCTGACGATCACGGTGCTGTTGGCGCTGATGGTGGCCAAGCTGCTGATTACGGCGATTACCGTCGCTGGCGGTGTGCCCATCGGTATTATCGGCCCAGTGCTGGTGGCGGGGGCGGCCACTGGGGCGCTAGGCGGTATGCTTGGTGGCTGGCTATGGCCCGATAAAGCCGCGGACCCGGGCATTTATGCCATGCTGGGCATGGCGGCGATGATGGGGGCCGTCCTTCAGGCGCCTCTTGCAGCGCTGATGGCGCTATTAGAGCTGACGCATACACCCAATATCATGCTGCCGGGGATGCTGGTCGTGGTGGTGGCCTGCTTGACGTCGCGGCAGCTGACGGGCTGTGAAGGTTTTTTCATTAGCTCGGTGCGCTACGGGTTACACCCGCTGCAGCAGCCGCTGATGCAGGCGCTCTCCCGGGTATCAGTACCGGCGGTGATGGAGCGCCAACTGGTGCGCACCGAACGGATGATTACGCCAGACCAAGCCCGCCGCTTGCTGGAAACCAACCCCATGTGGCTAGTGATCGAGCGCTCTAGTGAAGAGAAGCCCGTGCTGGCGCTGAAGGCGGCGGAGCTTGCCCGCTGGCTGTTGGAGCACGATGAGGCGCTTGATGGAGAAGCGCCGCCGGAGGATGAGTTGATTGATCTTTTGGAGATTCCCGGCCAGCGGCTGGAAATGGCCCCGATTGGTTTGCAGGCCACGCTATCGGAAGCGTTTTTAAAGCTTCAAGACAGCGCGCTTGGGGCGCTTTATGTGGTGCATGGCTATCGACCAAAGCAGCAGCGAATTTCAGGTATCATTACCCGGGGCGCGATCGAGCGTTATTACCACTACACTGACGCTCGGCAAACAGATGCCCGCGAGACCGATTCCTAGCCATACGTCACCGCCTAAGGAGAGACCATGTACGAATGGGTAAAGGCTATTCACTTGATGGCCGTTGTTACTTGGTTTGCCGCACTGTTCTACCTGCCAAGACTTTATGTGTACCACGCCATGGCCCGGGACAAAGGCGATGAGCAAGCGATCACTTACTTCAAAACTATGGAGCGTAAGCTCTATCGCGGCATCATGACGCCATCGATGATCCTGGTGCTGATTTTTGGTGGTTGGATGCTCTATTTGGTGCCTGCGTGGTTTAGCCAGGGCTGGATGCACGTTAAGCTCACGCTGGTTGCGCTGTTGATTGCCTACCACCACGTTTGCCTGATCTACCTGAAGCAGTTTGACCAGTCGCGCTGCACCAAGAGCCACGTATTTTTTCGCTGGTTCAATGAAGCGCCTGTGATTGCGCTGGTCGCGATTATTCTACTGGCGGTAGTGAAGCCCTTTTGATGCGCCAACCCCTTCCCCCCGTCGTTTTAGTGTTAGCAGGCCATGACCCCACGGGCGGTGCCGGACTGGTCGCTGATAGCGAAGCCATCGCCGCCTGCGGCGGTTGGGCGGTGACGATCCCCACGGCGATGACCGTGCAGAACTGCCACAACGTGTCGCGGGTGATGCCCGCCGACCCTGGCGCCATGCGGCAAATGGCCGAAGCCGTCGGTGATATGCAGATTGCCGCGATCAAGCTCGGCCTGCTGGCGGATGAAGCTACGCTACGCGCTGCGGAGCAAATTATTCGCCGTTTTCCTGGGGTACCCGTGGTTGCTGACCCGGTTCTCAAAGCAGGGGGAGGCACTATGTTATCCACAGCTGCTTTGCAGGCGCTTTACCGTGATCGGCTGCTACCGCTTGTGGATATCTTAACCCCGAACCGCTTTGAGCTAGCGGCGCTGACGCCTGAGATCCATGAGCCTCATGACGATACCGCCCGTGCGGTGTCACTACTGTCTCAGGGTTGCCAAGCAGTGTTAGTAACGGCAACGGATGACCCATTACCCGGTACGGCACAGCAAGTGGTGCATACACTGCATTCGCCCGACACCACTCGCCAGTGGCAATGGCCGCGGCTGCCGGAAGTGTTTCATGGTTCCGGCTGTACGCTCGCGTCGGCCTTGGCAGCGCGACTAGCAGTAGGTGAGCGCTTACCAACGGCGTGTGAACAGGCGCAGCACTTTACCTGGGAGAGCTTGTCTCACGGCTACCAACCCCCGAGCGGGCAGTGCTTGCCGAATCGCTTGCCACGCCCCGTGCGCTTTTGATCTCATTGGTAGTAAGTCATTTATATAGAGGATGCCATGACCACATCTGCTGAACTGTTTGACCTCGCGAGTCGCCATATTCCTGGGGGCGTGAACTCTCCTGTGCGTGCCTTCAAAGGGTTGCACCGCCCGCCGGTCTTCATGGAGCGTGCGCAGGGTGCCTACCTCTTTGATGTGGAGGGCAACCGCTACGTCGATTACATCGGTTCCTGGGGGCCGATGATCACCGGCCACGCTGATCAAGACGTACTGGCAGCCGTGCGTGCGCGGTTGGATAACGGGCTCTCGTTCGGTACCCCCACCGCCGTGGAAACCACCATGGCAGACCTGATCTGCGACATGATTCCCTCCATGGAAATGGTGCGGATGACCAGCTCGGGCACCGAGGCCACCATGTCAGCGATTCGGCTGGCGCGGGGCACCACGGGTCGCGATAAGATCGTTAAATTTGAAGGTAACTACCACGGCCACTCGGACTCCTTGCTGGTAAAAGCGGGCTCCGGTGCCTTGACCCACGGCGAGCCCAGCTCTCCGGGTGTACCCGCCTCGCTGGCCGAGCACACCATCACGCTTTCCTACAACGACCCGGAAGGCGTAGAGGCGTGTTTTGCAGAGATCGGTGAGCAAATTGCCTGCATTATCGTGGAGCCGGTGGCGGGCAATATGAACTGTATTCCACCTCAGCCGGGCTTTTTGGAAACCCTGCGCCACGTTTGTAACGAGTACGGCAGCATCCTGATTTTTGATGAGGTGATGACGGGTTTCCGCGTAGCGTTGGGCGGTGCCCAGGCTTACTACGGTGTCACGCCGGATTTGACCTGTTTGGGTAAGATCGTCGGTGGTGGTATGCCGGTCGGCGCGTTTGGTGGCAAGCGCGACATTATGCAAAACATCTCTCCGCTGGGGCCGGTATATCAGGCGGGCACCCTTTCGGGTAACCCGCTGGCCATGGCCGCCGGTGTGGCGCTACTCACTAAGCTGCAGGTACCGGGCTTCCACGATGCCTTGAGCCAGCGCGTACAAACGCTGTGTAACGGCCTGCAAGAGCGCGCCAACGCAGCCCGAGTGCCGATGATGACGCAATCAGCGGGCGGCATGTTTGGTCTTTTCTTTACCTCTCAATCGCGGGTCGATAACTTTGCCCAGGCGACTGCCTGTAACCCGGATGCCTTCCGCCGTTTCTTCGGTGCGATGCTCGATCATGGCGTTTATCTCGCGCCTTCTGCCTATGAAGCGGGCTTTATGTCCAGTGCCCATACGCCTGAGGATATCCAGCTCACTCTGGATGCCGCAGAGAAAGCCTTTGCTGTTATGTAACACTAGGTAACTGGTAGTTAGAACGCCTGCTACACTGCAAGAGCCGCTCATGTTGAGCGGCTCTTGTGGTTAACGAGGTAGCTAACCATGAAACAACCATCGGCTTGGCAAGCTTTACGTTTACACGGCGCTCTGTTTACCGCCGTGCTCACCTTTGGCTTTCCCTTAACAGGGCTAGCCGCACAGGAGCAGGATATGACCCAGATCCACATCACCATGAGCGGCTCCCCCGGCGCTGAGTTTTCCGCCGAGTGGCGCATTACCCACAATGGCGAAACCGTTGAGCATCCTGAAACCCAGGGCACGGTACCCGCAGAATTCACTTTTGAGGGCGATACCTTAGAGGGCACAGTAAAATTACTAAGCGATGACGAGCGGCTGGAAGTGGATATTGTGAAGGGTAACAACCGTTCTCGTTCTTCTACTCAAGGCAAAGGCGGCACACTGACGGTGATGGTGCATTAAGACATAAAAAAACCGCCCCGACGGGGGCGGTTGATACAAGCGCTAGGTACGCTTATTTGTGTATAGCTGCGATTATTGGCCTTGGCTCACATAATTAGTGTTGTTATTACCGTAAGTCTCAATGGTTGAGTTGTGGCTGCCGCCCCATAAGTAGCCGCTTTGGGTAACGTGTTGTGCGTTATTGCTGCCTTGGGTGTAAATATAGGAGTCGTGGTTATAACCAGACTGCATGACGTCGTGAGTGTTATGGTCACCAACAGCAAGAATCGTACTGTCTAGCGAATAACCATTTTGTGTCACATAAGCTTCATTATAGTTGCCACTTAGATACGTGTAACTATCATTTTCATTTCCAATCTGAGTAATGTTGGCATTATTATGAGTGCCATTTTCTTCTACTACAGATACGTTTTCTTCACCATCTTGCTTAACAGTGGCTTTGTTATTGTTACCTTCAAGATAGACATAGCTATCATTAAATTTGCCATCTTGTGATACTGTTGAGCCGTTGTGGTTGCCAATTTGCTCTACTACCGAAATGTTCTTAAAACCATCTTGATCGATGGTTGCTGTATTGTTGTCACCTTGTTGATACACAGTCGAATCATTCAAGGCGCCTAGCTGGGTAACATTGGCTTTATTGTGCTGGCCAATCTGGTCAATTCCAGAGTCATTATTGCCAGGAAACTTAGTAGCAATCCCTGAGATATCGTCCTGAGAAACAACAGTCGAGTTATTATTTCCCTCTTGGTAAACGCGTGATGTTTGGGTACCCCACTGGGTAATATCGTTAGTATTGTGGTTACCGCTTTGATAAATTGTGGAGTCGCTACCTGATGACCAGTACTGTGCAGACGCAGCAGTACTCATAGCGAAGGCAACGGCGGCAGCGATAGTAGTGATTTGAGTTTTCATGGTGTTTCCCCATTATGTCATACTTGCTTTAGTTATTACTGAGACAACGGTTGCTGCTCAGTAGGTTTCGACGGTGACTGGGCGTGCACTGGCTGAAAACGATTGTTGTTCAACACTAATGCCGCGGTAGCCACTCCCCGACTGTGAAACTTGAATGTCGCTATAATGGCCAGTTTGGGAAATATAAGTTTCTATTTGCTTTTCATTCCCAGACTGAGAAATATTGGCAATATGACTGTTGCCCTTTTGTAAGATAACACCAACGTTGTTGCCCCCCGTTTGCTCAACGTTGGCAACGTTCCAGTTTCCTTGCTGAAAAATTTTAGAAAAATTTCCTGCTTGATAACGAGCAGAGTAGGACTGGGAAACATTGGCGTTATTATGGTTGCCCACTTGTTTAATAATGCTGTAATTGCCTTGGTAATGGTGGGAGGGCATATCGTTAAAATACTGCTCAATACGGTGATTAGAAGAGTCTGCAAAGGACGGCAGAGAAACCATTGCCATCACAACACCGGCAACAACTGTCTTATAAAAACTAAGCTTTACTGTCTTAGGCTTGGCTGAGTTAGGTGTCATTGCAGCACTCTCTCTGTTTCGTTTTGTATCAATTTGTATTCATGTGTTGAGTTTGGGTTATTTAAATTTTTGCGCAATAAGACATTTTTTTATGGTAAGGATGTATTTTATAATTAAAAAATTACGATATAGTTGTAGTTATCTCATTATGTTTAGTGCAAAAAAAGCGGCTTTTCTAAAATGAAAAGCCGCATGTGCTCACTTCTTGATTTTATAATGGTAGATATATAAGAGAAGTGGATTAGCAGTTATAAGACTGGGGTAGGCGCGTTAAGGTAATCCGCTAGTATGGTGCTTTGTAAATCAGTACCATTAGATAGATTCCATAAATTACTCTCCACACCCCGAGCAACTAAATGAATAACGGCAGACTCGATAGCTGACATCACTGCTAGTTGCACGGGCTCGTTAGTGGTAATTCCTGCTTCAGCTTCTAGCAATCGCCTAAAGTCAATAAAGCGGTATACGCCTGCGCGTAGTTCTTTGGAGTAAATGGTTTTTGTGGTCGTTACGTTGGCGAGAACTTCACCCGTCGATATTTCTACGGCCCGTAAATTAACGGTGACCTGGTCAACTTGATACTGCCCTGATGCTCCGATACCAAAATACTCAGCGCCAGCCCCACCGGTTCGCACGTTAGATTCATAGGCGATAATACCGCCTTCTAACATGACCGATGCCGCTCTTAACGATGGCAGTGTATCCGGTTGACCAAAGCGCTCAAATTCGGCACGTATGATGCGACGCTCGGTAAGCAGGTTCTGAAGCCCAACGCGCTCAAGAGGAATAAACCAGCCAGAGTCTGCCAGCGCACCAGTGAGCATTGCGGCTGCCCCTTGCGTTACGGCCGTTGAAAAGGTGCTGGCGGGTGCTGGCCGATACTGACCGGTTTGATCGCGGAAATCATAAACCGAAACAAATATTTTCCCAGCGGGTGGCGGTAGGGAGACAAGGTCTTGGTAAGTAGCTCCTCGAGGCGTTAATGTTGCTTGAGCACCCTCTAGATTTTCTGAGGTGGCTACCATTCCGGCACAGCCACTTAAAAGGCTGACCATTAGTAGTGAAGCGATAATTTTCATGTGGATCCCCTGATAGCACCAATAACATTCGTTATCCGGTTTAATGACCGTGTTAATTTTTTTAATAAGAATAAGAAGGTAGGTTAGGGGTTAAATAAACCACCAACGCTTATATTAGTCACATCGCCCGTCACTTTATCGACGACTCTGACGACGAGTTGTCCGCCTTCGTCGCGTACGACGACACTAAATTCGCCACTGTCGAAAGAGCCTTCACCAATATCTCCAGCCCCTACATCATTAATCAGTTGAGATATTAATCGGCTTTCCAGGCTTTGAATGAGCCGGTCTGTTGCTGAGAGCGTTTCGATGCTTCTCGCATTGGGGTCGGTGTTAGTATCCTGCGATTGCGCTTTGCCGAGTAAATAGCTTCCAGTAAAAGGGTCTCCGCCAAAGGAGGGGTTGATCGGTTGGTAGATCAACTCACCAGCGGCTATATTGGAAGAGGCTAAGCCTGTCATACCGGCTATGACGGCTACGCTCAAGGTACTTTTTTTAAATAGGGATTTTATATAGAAAGCTTTCATAAGCGAAGTGTTTATACGCATAGCTTCTATACGCAGGATTGTTAAAAACGTCGCGTTCATTAGTTTAGCTCCTCTTTGCCTAGGTCTTTGTCTGAAGTAAGTGCCGCTGTCAGCCGCTGCTGAAGCAGTGCTTCTTCGACGATTTGCACAGCATCTCCGGCTACGCGATCTGCTTCACTGATCCTGGGAGAGAGCTGCGTTCTGAAATACATCCGGTTGCCTTCCATGATCCAGAGCTGGCTACCCCATCGAGCATCAGGGCGTTCCTGGACAGTAATCGTGGCATTGCCAATGAGCGGGTTATCCATCGCCAGTTGGCTAAACGCGCGATAAAACGTCTTGCCTGCCATGGTGATGGTGCGGTCCACCAATACACCGGTGAGCTCACTTCCCCCATTGGTATTTGCTAACACTTCAGGCCCATCTGGGCTGGAGAGCTTATTAATGGCATCAATCGCTTCTTGCTCATTTTGCCCGTTAGCGGGCAATGCATCGTCTGATTGAATAGGCTCTTCAGCTAATGCAATAGAGGTTGTTAACCAAATAGATATAGTGACAATGCCTATGAATAAACGGTGTATCGATAGCATAGCGAATCACCTTTTGGGTTTAGCATTGCCGATGACGCTGCAAACTTCGTGCAGTCTCAATATTGGGAAGAATGGGCCCTAGGTTTTGGTGAATCCAGTTAAGTGCTTGAATACGATTATGGACGTTAATTTTCCGGAAGATGTTATAGAGATGCGATTTAACCGTATGCTCGCTAACAAATAGCTTATCGGCAATTTGTTGGTTGGATGAGCCAGAGCTTAACAGTGAGATAATTTCCATTTCTCGGTTGGTTAAACCACAGGCAGGACGGAAAGCATTACTTTGATATTTACGATAAAAGAGGATTAGTCGGGCCATTAAATCCCGAGACATCCATAGTTCGCCTTCCAGCAATGCATGTATGCCTTTACATATAACTTCCAAGCTTTCATTCCGATAAAACACTCCTTTTAACTGAGCGCAGGAGAGAGCTTCTAAAGCATGGTCCATATCTCGGATGTTAAAGGCGGCAAGGGGGGTTTTTGCTAATGGTTCGGGAAGCTTGTCTTGCCACTCGGGCAGAGCATCAATCCAGATGTGATCGCTATCAATCAAGATCAGGAGTTTGTCTGAGGTGGCAGTGGGTAAGGTACCACGGGGTGGGTGAATGCTAACCGTACATCCCGTGTGCTGATGTAAGTAGTCAGCAAACAGCTGCGATTGAGGGCTTTTTTCGGTGACGATGTACACCAAGCCTTGAAGTTTTTCTTGTGACATTAGGTAGACCTCATGGAAATAAAGCGTGAGCAGGTGACTACTAGAGTGTTGCCCATAAGCCACATTTCGTAAAGTTTTGTTATCAAAATAATGGCAAAAGTAATTTTTATATAGTTATTCTATTTTGCAATATTTGATTATAGTTTTGTTTTTTAAAGATATTTTTTCTTATTCCTGATTTTTTGGCGCCAGTTTTTTAAGATACACTGAGTTACATTTTGTCGCCTTTAGCTGCGTTTCGGATAGGCGTAAACTGAGAACCTTCTGTGAGGAGGTAGCCCCAATGAATGCATCGAACACGCTTGTTTTAGCCAGCGGAAATGCCGGTAAATTAAGAGAATTCAATCAGTTGCTGTCGCCGCTAGGGTTGGACGTACGGCCTCAAGCAGAATTTGGTGTGCACGATGTGGAGGAGACAGGCCTCACGTTTGTCGAAAACGCTTTGTTAAAAGCGCGTGAAGCCAGCCGAGTAAGTGGGTTACCTGCGCTAGCAGATGACTCTGGGTTAGAAGTAGATGCGCTGCATGGGGCGCCAGGCATCTATTCCGCTCGCTATGCGGGTGAGCCTAAAAGTGACGAACGTAACAACGAGAAACTGTTGGCGGCGCTCAGTGAGTGCGCGGAAGGTCAGCGCACGGGCCGTTATTGGTGCGTTTTGGTCTATTTACGCCATGCAGAAGACCCGGTGCCCGTGATTGTGCAGCGTAGCTGGGAGGGAGAAATCCTTGCCCATCCTCGCGGCGAGGGTGGTTTTGGTTACGACCCGCTCTTTTGGTTACCCGACCAGGGCATGAGCGTCGCCGAACTACAAAGCGAGACCAAAAACCGCTTAAGCCATCGAGGGCGCGCGCTTCACGCCCTAGTAGATATTTTGAAGGTGGCGCATGGCTGATCAGCTGCCGCCACTATCGCTTTATATTCATACGCCTTGGTGTGTACGCAAGTGCCCCTATTGCGATTTTAACTCCCATGAACCTGATTCTAGCGAGCTACCCGAAGCGGCGTACCTGGCCGCTTTACTTAGCGACTTGGACGGTGATGTATCGTTGGCTTCTGGCCGAACCATTCAAACTATTTTTATCGGTGGGGGTACGCCTAGTCTTCTTTCTCCTGGGTTTTATCAACAGTTGTTTGAAGGTATCCGCCAGCGACTGCCTTTTTCACCCACGATTGAAATCACGCTGGAAGCGAATCCAGGCACGACCGAGCAGCAGCGGTTTATCGGTTACCGGGAGGCAGGTATTAATCGGTTGTCTCTAGGCGTACAGAGTTTCCGCCCAACCCAATTGAGCGCTTTAGGGCGAATTCATAGCGGTAACGAAGCGGTGACGGCCATCAGCGAGGCCAGGGCAGCGGGATTTGATAACCTCAATATTGATCTGATGCATGGACTACCCCAGCAAACGCCCGAGCAAGCCATGGAAGATATTGACCAGGCGCTTGCCCTCAATCCTGAACATCTTTCTTGGTATCAGTTAACCCTAGAGCCTAATACGGCGTTTTTCTCGCATCCGCCACCACTGCCAGAAGAGGAAGCGCTGTGGGATATTCAGGAAGCGGGGCACCAGCGCCTGGAGCAGGCTGGATTAAACCGGTATGAGATCTCAGCCTATGCCCGCCCAGGATGTCAGAGCCGCCATAACCTGAACTACTGGCGATTTGGCGACTATTTGGGGATTGGCGCAGGCGCTCATGGAAAACTCACCCATATAGATTCCCAGGGGGAGTGGCAGATTGAGCGGCGTTGGAAAACCCGCCAACCCGATGCGTACTTACGTCGCGCTAACGACCCGCGTGGTTTTGTGGCAGGCCAGCAGCTCATTGAACCCCAGGAGCTGCCCCTTGAGTTTGCCATGAACGCGCTGCGTTTAACGGAAGGCGTGACATTAGCGGATTGGTTTGCCAACACTGGCCAGCCAAATGCTCTGTTACTTAGCCGTTTACAAAGCGCCCATGAAAAAGGACTTTTAGTGGAAATGCCTGAAAAGCTGCGTGCATCGCCTCAAGGTCTATTATTCTTGAACGAGTTGCTGGCCTTAATCAGCGAAGAGTGATCAGTACAAGTGACCAGCGATCAATAAGGCAATAACCCAATCATAAGCAAGGAGTGAGTGATGCGTATTTCTCGACTACTGACCCCGTTAGCAGCGGCTATTTTATTGGCTGGCTGTGCGACTTCCGACCCTTACGGCGGTCAAACGCAGCGCTCTAGCACCGCGATGGGCACCGGCATTGGCGCGGCGATTGGCGCGGCTGCCGGCGCGCTTTCGGGCGATGGCAGCACCAGCCGCCGTGACCGTGCGCTAATTGGTGCCGCAGTAGGCGCGGCGGCCGGTGCTGGTGTGGGTGTGTACATGGACCGCCAAGAGCAGCAGTTGCGTGACAATCTGCAAGGCTCGCGTATTGAGATCGATCGCCGTGGCGACGACATCGTGCTCAATATGCCCAGCAGCGTTACGTTCGGGTTTGATTCGGCTGAGCTGACCGCCGACGCGCGCAGCGCCCTCAATGAAGTGGCCAACGTACTCACCGAATACACCGACACCCGCGTTAACATCGCAGGCCACACGGATAGCACCGGCGATGCCAGCTACAACCAGCGTCTCTCTAAGCGTCGTGCTCAGTCGGTTGGTAGCTACCTGAGCCAGAACGGTGTTTCCTCTATGCGCTTAAACACCATGGGTTACGGTGCCAATCAGCCGGTCGCTAGTAACGATAATGAACAGGGGCGTGCTCAAAACCGCCGGGTTGAAATTACCCTGACCCCTACCGGTAACGGCCAGTAATGTGATGCGTTAATCTCAGCATTGCTGTCTAGAGCCCGCTATGCTCACATAGCGGGCTTTTTTTGTTCAACTGCAAGCGAGCTGCCATGCTGTCGTATCAACACGCCTATCACGCCGGTAATTTTGCCGATGTCCAGAAGCATTTAACGCTTTATGCGGTGGCTGATTATTTATTACGTAAAAAATCAGCAGTTACATATGTTGATAGTCATGCGGGGAGAGGACTCTATCCGCTAGCCACCAAAGAGACCCAGCGGCTTCAAGAGTACCGGGAAGGTATCGCTCCGCTCTGGCAGGCCCGACAGCAGCTGAGCGACCCACTGCTCAGCCGTTGGCTTACCGCTTTGAATTCAGCACAACCCAACGCTGATGCGCTATCTCACTACCCGGGTTCACCCTGGTGGCTTGCTCAGGCGCTACGTGACCATGATCAACTGCGTCTATTTGAACTACACCCGGGTGAGCATGAACATTTGAGTGGCCAGACGCTGCCAAAGCAGGCACGTCGCGTATACGGCGATGGGTTGCAGGGGCTGAAACAGTTGGTGCCGGTGTCGTCGCCACGAATGTGCGTGTTAGTAGACCCTAGCTACGAGCGCAAAGCGGAGTATCAAGAGGTTGTCGACGCGGTTGCTTATACCCTGGAAAAAGTGCGCCACGCCGTGGTGATGATTTGGTACCCGCTGCTGCCTGCTGGGCATCACGAAACGTTGCTCAGCGGCCTTGAAGCGAGCGGCATTCGCAAGATTTGGCACAGCGAGCTGCTGCTTCGAGCCGCGGGGGAGAGTGCGCACGGGATGTACGGTAGCGGCATGGTGGTCATCAATCCGCCCTGGGGGCTGGATGAGCAGCTTGCTGCAGCGATGTCGCAGGTGACACCGCTGCTGGGGAGCGACAGCCACTACCGCGCCAAATGGCTGGTGGGCGAGTAGTGACGGATAGTCGTGGTGGATGATGTGTTACGAGTGGCTCGGTTACTTGCCAATACAGAAGCTGCCAAAAATTTCGCCAAGCAGATCATCGGCGCTAAATTCGCCGGTGATCTCTCCCAGCGCCTGCTGCGCATCCCTTAGGTCTTCGGCAAGCAGCTCGCCTGCACCGTAGCCATCTAGCTGTGCTCGCCCGGTATCAAGTGCCGCCATGGCGCGGTCAAGGGCATCCAGGTGGCGGCGGCGGGCGGAGAAGCGGCCCTCTGTCGTTGCAGAGAAGCCCATCACCTCTTTCAGATGCGTTTTCAAACTATCCACACCCTCTCCGGTTTTCGCAGATAGCCGAATAATCGGAGTGGCTGTGGATAATTCAATGCCCGGCGCTTCAGCACTGGCATCGATTTTATTACGCACCAGGGTAAGCCTGCTTTGATCGGGGAGGCGCTCCACGAACTCAGGCCAGATGCTCATTGGGTCGGTAGCCGCTGTGGTGGATGCATCCACCATGAGCAGTACGCGGTCGGCCTTTTCGATCTCTTCCCACGCCCGTGCAACACCGATTTTCTCTACTGCATCGGGCGTATCACGCAGCCCGGCAGTATCGATAATATGCAGCGGCATGCCGTCTAGGTGAATGTACTCCCGGAGTACGTCCCGCGTTGTGCCCGCGATATCTGTGACGATGGCAGTATCCTGCTCGGTTAGCGCGTTCAGTAGGCTCGATTTACCTGCATTGGGGCGTCCTGCAATCACCACGCTCATGCCCTCGCGTAGCAGAGCGCCTTGCCCAGCGGCCTTACGAACAGCAACCAGCGCCTGCTGAACACTCTCTAAGTGCGTGGCGACATGGCCATCGGCGAGAAAGTCGATCTCCTCCTCCGGAAAATCGATGGCAGCTTCAACGTAAACGCGCAGCTCAATCAGCCGTTGGACCAGTGCAGCAACCCGCTGTGAGAACTCGCCCTGAAGCGAGCGCACGGCGTTCTCAGCGGCGGAGCGGGAGGTGGCATCAATTAGGTCGGCAATCGCTTCCGCCTGTGCCAGATCCAGCTTGTCGTTAAGAAAAGCCCGTTCAGAGAACTCCCCAGGCCGGGCCAGGCGAGCACCTAGCTGCAGGCAGCGCTCAAGCAGCATATCCATAATGATGGGGCCGCCGTGGCCTTGCAGCTCCAGCACGTCTTCACCGGTGAAGGAGTGGGGGCCGTTAAACAGTAGCGCTATGCCCTCGTCAATAATGCCCTCAGCGCCGTGAAACGGACCGTAGTGGGCGTAACGAGGAGCAGGGCAATTACCCAGTATTTCAGCGGCTATCGCGCGGCAAGCGGGGCCTGACACGCGAATAATACCAACGCCGCCACGGCCGGGTGGGGTTGCCAAGGCGGTAATGGTGTCTTGGGTATAGAGTCGATCGGCCATGGCGCTTCCTAGTGTCTAGAGAGATGAGTGTATCGTGATGGCGCTCATGATGAGCAGGTTAGGCCTAAAACGCCAGACCCCCGCAAAGGCGGGGGTCTGGGAGTAGCAGAGGAGAGCGATTACTTGGTTCGCATCCCTTTGCCGACGCTTGGGTCATTCTCAATACTGCGCGTAATAAAGTACTGCTGCGCCACCGAGATGATGTTGTTGACTACCCAGTAGATGACCAAACCTGCCGGGAACCACAGGAAGAAGAAGGTGAAGATAATTGGCAGCATCTTCATGATCTTCGCCTGCATGGGGTCTGGCGGTGTCGGGTTCAGCATCTGCTGAACAAACATCGAGATACCCATCAGAATCGGCAGGATGAAATAGGGGTCTTTCACCGAGAGATCCTGGATCCAGAACATGAACGGCGCGTGGCGCAGCTCAACGGATTCCAGCAGCATCCAGTACAGGGCGATAAATACCGGCATCTGTACCAGAATCGGCAAACAGCCACCTAGCGGATTGATCTTCTCTTTCTGGTAGAACTTCATCATCTCTTGAGACATTTTCTGGCGGTCGTCGCCATACATCTCTTTGAGACGCTGCATCTCTGGGCCCAGTTTGCGCATACGCGCCATGGACTTGTAGGCCTTGGCAGACAGCGGGAAGAGCACCAGCTTCACCAGCACGGTAAGCAGAACGATCGACCAGCCCCAGTTACCGACGATGTCGTGGATCTTATCCAGCAGCCAGAACAGCGGGTTGGCAATGAACCAAAGCCAGCCGTAATCCACGGTGAGCTTAAGGTTCGGTGCGACTTGCTCAAGGTAGTCCTGAACCTTCGGACCCATGTAGAGCGTAGCACTCAGCGTAGCTTCGCCATCGGCGGCGACGCTGCTGGTGGGGCCAGCAAAGGCCACTACGTTACGATCACGAGAATCGGTCGTTACGTAGTAGAGGTTTTGCTGGTTTTGTGGCGGTGCCCAAGCGGAGACGAAGTAGTGCTGGATCATCGCAACCCAACCACCCTGCGCTTCGCGGTTCTCGAAGCTACGGCTTTGAATAGTTTCAAAGTCGATCTTCTCGTAACGCGCTTCCGGCGTGGAATAGGCGGCCCCCAGGTAGGAGTTCATCCCCATGGCCACACCGCTAGACGGGTCCGGGCTATTGTCGCGAGCCAGCTGACCAATAAAGCGAGCACTCACCGGCGCATCGGTGTTATTGGCTAGATAGTAGCTCACGTTAACCGCATAGCTGCCGCGATCAAATGTCAGGCGCTTGATGACCTCAACACCGTTCACGTCGGCGGTAAGGTCAACGCTTAGCTGCTCTTCTTCGTCACCCAAGCGGTACTCGTTACGCTCAGGAGTGAAGGCAATGCGGCTTGCTTGGCCATCTAGCTGTAGCCCTGAGCGGGCCACGTAGCTACGCGTAGCGTTATCCGATAGCAGCACGTAATTGCGGTCGGAATCCAGCGTCAGCTTATGCTGCGGCAGGGCAGCGTAGACAATATCGCCACCAAAGGGGTCGATGCGTACGTCAAGTACGTCGGTGGTGACGGCAATAAAGTCGCGGCTGGCGGTGTCGCTTTCAGCATCACCGACGCCTTCGCTGATGGCGTTTTGAGGAGCGGAAGTGCTAGGTACAGAGAGATCATCGCTACCGTTCTCGCTCGCAGGAGCCCCGTTACTGCTTTGGGTTATCTCAGGCGTTGAGTCGTAGGTGGTCTGCCCGTAATCCTGATTCCACTGTACAACCAAAAGGTAGGCAAGCACTGCCAGTGGAATCAGTAATAAAAGTCGTTTTACGTCCATGAGGGTTCTGCCCGATGGGTGGTGAACATGCTAATGGCGCAGTGTCATTTACTCGACCCATGACACACGAAAGCCTGCCAAGCGGCAGGCCGAGGTCGAGCGGCGAGGTATGTCGTCAAGCGTCACGTGTTACGCCATGAGGCGGGGGAGGTGCAGACACCGCCTGTGCGTCGCGCTGAAGCCGTTTCCACATGCCGTGTAGCTGGCGAGTGAGCGTCTCATTATCGACATCCTGAACGCCGCGCTTCGCCAATATCACGATATCCACAGAGGGTAAGTGATCCTGACGTAAGCGAACGGATTCCCGAACGAGTCGCTTGAAGCGGTTACGATCAACAGCGAGCTTCACATTTTTTTTGCTGACCACCAGTCCAATACGGGGATGCCCCCGGGTACTCATGCGCGCTAGCGCCATCATACCTTTGCCATGAACTTTCAGGTCGGCCTGTTCAAACACGTGACTAAAATCCCCGGCATTTAGCAAACGTAAGCACCGGGGAAAGCCTTGTTGCGACACACGCAATCCGAGATCAGGCGCTCAGACGCTTGCGGCCTTTGGCGCGGCGGCGTGCGATAACGGCACGGCCGTTTTTGGTTGCCATACGAGCACGGAAGCCATGCGCGCGCTTGCGCTTGAGAACGCTGGGTTGAAAAGTGCGTTTCATAACTCGTTATTCCCACGTGGTTTAGGACGGAAAGTGAATTCCAAAAGACCCGGTCCAGTGAGGAACTAGCCGGGGAGTTTCAATTCAAGACCGGAAATTGTAGAGACTTCCCGCGCTGGGTGCAATTTTTCCTTGCATAAAAAGCGTGAAAAAGGCAATAGCTCCGCTGTGGAGTCGATTCAACTTGGGGCACACTACTATTACTAATGAAGTTATTTAAAACTTACTGTTATTAATAGTGGGGATACTATTTGTGGATAAGTGGTTTTAGCACAATTTTATCAACAGCTTAAAACAATAAAAAATCTGTGTATAAGCATCGAATAACGAGCGAATAAACTGTGAGTTTGATGTGGTCAACCGAAGACAAAACAGCCCAAAATAGAGTTGTACCCATGGCATCACCGGGTTTTCCTGAACCCTTACCTAAAGTTGTCCACAGGTGAAAAAGAGCCGTTAGTGCGTGTGGATAACCACTTCGTTGGGCGCTACAATGGTCGGCCGTTTTCAACCGATGGTGAGATGAGTGTCGCTCGCGCTTTGGCAACAGTGCCTGGACTACCTGCAGGACGAACTGAATTCACAGCAGTTCAACACCTGGATACGTCCGCTGCAGGCAGAAGAAGGAGACACCAATGAGCTACGCTTATTGGCGCCGAATCGCTTTGTGCGCGACTGGGTGAGTGATAAGTACGCTAAGCGTATTAGTGAGCTAATGCGTGAGCTCGCCCCTTCTAAACCTCCCAAGGTCAGCTTAACCGTCGGCAGTCGGCGGGCTGCAGCGGCTGCGCCGCAACCCAGAGAGCTGGGTAATCCGGTCTCGGCCGCGCCAGCACAGCCGTCATCCCCCGCCGTTCATACTCCGCTGCGTGGTGATATTGGCGATGAGCGTGAGATTGACCAACTGCGTGAAGAGAGTGTTCCTAGCCGTCGTGGCAACGAACGTCAGGTTCAAGTCGAAGGCAGCTTAAAGCACAGCAGTGGCTTAAACCCTAATTTCACCTTCGATACCTTTGTAGAAGGTAAATCGAACCAACTTGCCCGTGCAGCTTCCCGCCAGGTGTCGGAAAATCCTGGTGGCGCTTATAACCCGCTGTTTTTATACGGTGGTGTTGGCTTGGGTAAAACGCACTTGATGCATGCTGTGGGCAATGCACTGGCAGGTCGTCGTGAAAATGCACGCGTGGTCTACCTGCACTCCGAGCGTTTTGTCGCCGATATGGTGAAGGCGCTGCAGCTTAATGCGATTAACGACTTTAAGCGTTTCTACCGCAGCGTCGATGCTCTGCTGATTGACGATATTCAATTTTTTGCCGGTAAAGAGCGCTCTCAGGAAGAGTTTTTCCATACGTTCAATGCGCTGTTAGAGGGCGGTCAGCAGATGATTCTCACCTCTGACCGCTACCCCAAAGAGATTAGTGGCGTTGAAGAGCGTCTTAAGTCGCGCTTTGGCTGGGGGCTTACCGTGGCGATCGAGCCGCCGGAGCTTGAGACACGAGTGGCGATTTTGATGAAAAAAGCCGATCAAGCAAAAGTGGATTTGCCCCACGATGCGGCTTTCTTTATCGCTCAGAAGATTCGCTCTAACGTGCGTGAGCTTGAAGGCGCGTTGAAAAAGGTCATTGCTGACTCCCACTTTATGGGTAAAACCATTACTCAAGACTTTATCCGCGAGTCGCTGAAAGACCTACTGGCGCTGCAGGATAAGCAGGTGGGGGTGGATAATATTCAGCGCACGGTGGCTGAATATTACAAAATCAAGGTGGCGGATCTGCTCTCTAAGCGGCGCTCCCGTTCGGTAGCGCGCCCGCGACAGGTCGCTATGGCGCTGGCGAAAGAACTAACCAACCATAGCCTGCCTGAGATTGGCGATGCATTTGGTGGCCGCGATCACACCACCGTGCTGCACGCCTGCCGAAAAGTAAAAGCACTGCAGGAAGAGAATGCGGATATCCGTGAGGATTACAAAAACCTTCTTCGTCTGCTAACCAGTTAACCTTTTTCGTTTACGCCTGCCATGGGCAGGCCTTTCAGGATAGAAAACCGGAGTTTCGATGAAATTTACCATTTCCCGAGAGGCGCTGCTTCGCCCGCTGACTCTGGTGGCGGGCGTAGTAGAACGGCGCCAAACGCTGCCTGTGCTCTCTAACGTACTGATTCAAGTTGAAGGCGATCAGGTCGCCCTGACCGGTACGGATCTAGAAGTTGAGCTAGTAGGCCGCACGGTCGCCAGCCAAGTGGACCAAGCGGGCGCTGCTACGGTGCCGGCTAGAAAGCTGATGGATATTTGTAAATCGCTGCCCGATCAGTCCGACATTCAGTTAGCGGTCGAAGAGGGGCGCGCGGTATTACGTAGTGGTCGTTCGCGCTTTACACTTTCTACGCTTCCTGTAGCAGAATTTCCTAATATTGAAGATGCCGATGGCAGTCAGGAACTCAGCGTTCCGCGTGGCACGCTTAAGCATTTGATTGAATCCACCTCCTTTGCCATGGCGCAGCAGGATGTGCGTTATTACCTAAACGGTATGCTGCTGGAAATTCAGAGCAATTTGCTGCGTACGGTCGCGACCGATGGACACCGTTTGGCGATGTGCTCGCGTCCCATTGACGTTGCAGTAAGCCAGTC
The DNA here is from genome assembly GCF_044543515.1 of Vreelandella lionensis. Classification (NCBI taxonomy): domain Bacteria; kingdom Pseudomonadati; phylum Pseudomonadota; class Gammaproteobacteria; order Oceanospirillales; family Halomonadaceae; genus Vreelandella; species Vreelandella lionensis. Next base: position 153,732 of record NZ_JBITWC010000001.1, read on the forward strand.
TCAAAAGCTGATTGTGCCCCGTAAAGGTATCCTTGAGCTTTCTCGCCTGTTGGATGACAGCGATGAACCTGTCAGCCTTACCTTGGGTTCAACGCATGTTCGTGCGCATACAGGTGACTTCACGTTTACCTCTAAGCTTATTGACGGCAAATTCCCTGATTATGAGCGCGTAGTGCCGCGCAATGGCGATAAGGTGCTGATTGCTGAGCGTGCAGAGCTGCGTCAGGTGCTGTCGCGCACTGCGATTCTTTCAAATGAGAAGTACCGTGGTGTTCGGCTGTATCTTGAGGAAAATAACCTCAAAGTAATGGCCAACAACCCGGAGCAGGAAGAAGCGGAAGAGAACATTGCCGTGGAGTACAACGGTAGCGCCATGGAAGTGGGCTTTAACGTTGGTTATTTGGTCGATGTGCTCTCTGTGCTTGATGAAGAGCGCGTACAAATTACCCTAGCCGACCCTAACAGCAGTGCCCTGCTGGAAGAGCCTGGCGGTGGTGATGCCCTGTATGTTGTTATGCCGATGCGCTTATAACAGCATTGGTACTGAATGAAAACGGCGCTTCTACTTGTCAGAAGCGCCGTTTTCGCATTTGGCAACGGATAGCGCGTTTCATGGTCTTACTAGGTGGCATTCGCGGATGAGCGTGACACAACTCACTTTTCACGGACTGCGTAACTTGGCTCCGGTTACGATTTATCCGTCACCACGTATCAATGTTATCTATGGCGTGAACGGTAGCGGTAAGACCAGTCTTCTGGAAGGTATTCATATTCTGGGCATGGGACGCTCTTTTCGTACTCGTCAGCTGAAGAATGCCATTCAGTCAGAGGCGCCGTATATGACGCTGTACGGCCGCTTGGCAGGAGATCCTGAGGTGACGCTGGGGGTAAGGCGAATGCGGGCTCAGCGTGAGCTGGAGCTGCGTTTGCGTGGCGAAAAGGGCGTCCGATTGGCTGAGCTGGTAGAAGCTATGCCGCTCCAGCTTATTAATCATGATGCTTTTCGCTTGCTGGAAGGGTCACCCGCTGGTCGCCGTGAGTTCTTAGACTGGGGAGTGTTTCACGTGAAACATCACTTCCTGGACGCGTGGCAGCGGACTCGCCGGGCGGTGAAACATCGGAATGCACTCCTTAGGCGTGGTAGAATAGCGGCCAGTGAAATAGCGGTGTGGGAGCAGGAGCTCGCCCATTGGGGGGAGCAGATGGATACGCTACGCCAAGCATGGTTTAGTGAGTTCTTGCCCGTATTTGATGAAACACTAAAAAAACTGCTGCCGCTGCCCGGGTTAACACTCCGCTATGCAAGAGGTTGGGATAAACAACGCTCGCTGGCAGATGTACTGCACGATAGTCGAGAAACCGACCAGCAGATGGGGTTTACGCAGCAGGGCCCACAGCGCGCCGATTTGCGTATTCGGTTGAACAAGCAGCCCGCAATTGAGGTGCTTTCCAGAGGCCAGCAGAAGCTGGTAGTGAGTGCATTAAAGCTCGCCCAAGGAAGGCTTCTGGAAAGTACCGCACAGCGGCACTGCATTTATTTGATAGATGATCTACCGGCAGAGCTGGACGAGCATCACCGCCGCCAGTTTTGCGCTTTGCTTGAAGAGATGCAGTGCCAAGCATTTATTACCAGCGTCGAGCCCACCGCGCTAAGCGATGTCTGGCAGCCCACTACCGCCGTTGAGATGTTTCACGTGAAACACTCCGAGCAGGGGTTTAGCCAGTGTCAGCCAGATGGGTAGACGACACGGAACGAGACAGACTTCACGACGGAGTGGTCAATGAGCGAGCAGGCTTACGATTCATCAAGCATCAAGGTGCTCAAAGGGCTAGACGCAGTACGTAAGCGTCCAGGCATGTACATCGGTGATACCGACGACGGCACCGGGCTGCACCACATGGTTTTCGAGTTGGTGGATAACTCCATCGATGAAGCCTTGGCAGGCCACTGTAGCGAAATTCGAGTGGTCATCCACGCGGATGAATCGGTAACCGTGAGCGATAATGGCCGGGGTATTCCGACCGAGCTACACGAAGGCGAGGGCGTCTCTGCTGCCGAAGTTATTATGACGGTGCTCCACGCGGGCGGTAAGTTTGACGATAACTCTTATAAAGTATCGGGCGGCTTGCACGGCGTGGGTGTGTCGGTGGTGAACGCGCTCTCAGAAGAGCTGCGCCTGACGATTTGGCGTCAAGGCGAAGTGTTCGAACAAATGTACCACCATGGCGTGCCGCAAGCGCCGCTAGGCGTGGTAGGTAAAACGGAAAAGAGCGGTACCCGCGTTCATTTCCGCCCGTCACCGGCTACGTTTGCCAATATCGAATTCCACTACGATATCCTGGCGAAACGCCTGCGCGAGCTCTCTTTCCTCAACTCTGGTGTTGCCATTCGCCTGATGGATGAGCGCAGCGGCAAAGAGGAGCTGTTCCATTATGAAGGCGGTCTTAAAGCATTCGTCGACCATCTGAATAAGAACAAGACCGTCCTCAATCCGGTGTTTCACTTTAATGCGGTGCGTGAAGACGGAGTGGAAGTCGAAGTGGCGATGCAGTGGAGCGACGCCTTCACTGAGAACATTTTCTGCTACACCAACAACATTCCTCAGCGGGATGGTGGTACCCACTTAGCAGGTTTCCGCGCTGCCCTGACGCGTACGCTGAATCACTATATTGAAGCTCAGGGCCTGCTGAAAAAAGCCAAAGTGAATACCTCTGGTGACGATGCTCGGGAAGGCTTAACCGCCATTATTTCCGTGAAGGTTCCGGATCCCAAGTTCTCGTCGCAGACCAAAGATAAGCTGGTCTCTTCCGAGGTGAAAACAGCGGTAGAGCAGGAAATGGGGCGTCTGTTTGCAGACTACCTGATTGAAAAGCCCAACGAAGCCAAATCCATCGTCAATAAGATGCTGGACGCCGCACGTGCCCGTGAAGCAGCCCGTAAAGCGCGGGACATGACGCGCCGTAAAGGGGCTCTGGATATCGCAGGCCTGCCGGGCAAGCTTGCCGATTGCCAAGAGAAAGACCCAAGCCAATCAGAGCTTTACCTGGTGGAGGGCGACTCGGCAGGAGGAAGCGCCAAGCAGGGGCGTGACCGTCGCACTCAGGCCATTTTGCCGCTAAAAGGTAAAATCCTGAACGTCGAAAAAGCACGCTTCGATAAAATGCTCTCCTCCGCGGAAGTGGGTACGCTGATCACGGCGCTGGGCTGCGGCATTGGTCGGGAAGAGTTTAATCCCGATAAGCTGCGCTACCACTCGGTCATTATCATGACCGACGCCGACGTAGACGGTTCGCACATTCGTACGCTGCTACTGACGTTTTTCTTCCGTCAAATGCCAGAGCTGATTGAGCGTGGGCATATCTTTATTGCCCAGCCGCCGCTTTATAAAATCAAACGTGGTAAGCAAGAGCTCTATCTGAAAGATGAGCAGGCCATGATTGATTACCTGACCACCACCGCGCTGGATGGGGCAGGGCTGCACGTTAATGCGGATGCGCCTGGCATTGCTGGCTCACAGTTGGAAGCGCTGGTGAATCAGTATCGCAACGTGATGAAGCGAATTGACCGTTTGGCGCGGGTTTACCCCATCGAAGTATTGAAGCAGGTAGTACATGCTACCGCGCTACAGGGTGAGCCAAGCTTGAAAGACCGCGTCACCATGGAGAACTGGATTGCCGAGCTGCAGAAAGCCATGGATGACATGGTGGCCTATGAAGGCGGCCCGCGCTATCAGTTCTACCTGCAAGAAGACACCGAGCGTGGCCTGCATCTACCGGCAGTTTCTCTGATCGCCCACGGCGTGACGACAGAGTATGTGTGGGGCTTAGACTTCTTTGAAAGCGCCGATTACCGCGCTATTGCAGGCTTAGGGGAAACCCTCAGCGGCTTGCTGGATGAAGGTGCTTACATCGCCCGTGGTGAGCGTCAGAAGCCCGTTGCACACTTCTCTGAAGTGCTGACTTGGCTGATGCAAGAAGGCCAGCGTGGCCTCTCTGTGCAGCGCTATAAAGGGCTAGGTGAGATGAACCCAGACCAGCTGTGGGAAACCACCATGGATCCGGATAGCCGTCGTATGCTGCGGGTTACTATTGAAGATGCGGTAGCGGCGGATATGATGTTCAACACGCTGATGGGTGATGAAGTTGAGCCGCGTCGCGACTTCATCGAGACCAACGCGCTCGTTGCTAACCTCGATATCTAAAAAGCCTCTTCAATGTGTTTCACGTGAAACATGTAAAAGCAAAAAACCGTAGGCGAAACGCCTGCGGTTTTTTTATGGGTGGTGGTGTTCAAGGCCAGCATGAAAATTGTGGAAAGGTTAGTCCAAGGCACCTGCGATTAAGTCGTCAACAAAGGCAGCTAAATCAGCGTAGACCAAGGCATGCTCTAGCCCGTCCCCTTTTGCGAGAGTCTTTTCCCCTTTACCCGTTTTCACGAGAACGCTACGGCACCCCACCGATTCACCCGCTTGCAGGTCGCGTAGGCTATCGCCCACCATCCAACTGCCTTTCAGACTGGAAAGCGTTAGTTTGTCCTGTATCTCGGTAAATAGCCCAGGAAGCGGTTTTCGGCAGCCGCACTGATCATCGGGGCCGTGAGGGCAGTAAGCGATATGGGCAATTTGGCCGCCTTCCGCTTCCACCAGCCCATGTAAGCGCTCATTCATAGCGTTCAGCGTGGTTTCATCGTAGAAGCCACGGGCGATGCCGGATTGATTAGTAGCCACTGCCACGGTAAAGCCTGCCTGGGTAAGGCGGGCAATCGCGCTAATGGCAAAAGGGTAGGGGATCCATTCGGCAAGGGATTTGATATAAGCATCCGAGTCGTGATTAATCACGCCATCGCGATCCAGTATCACAAGCTGCTGAGCAGTAATCATGGGGCTCCTCTTAATGCGGTGGGCAAAAACATCAACATTAGCGTAAGCCCTGAAGCGCGAATGAGCGAGTGTTTCACGTGAAACAATCGTGCCCTCAATAAAAAGCCCGGCTTATCAAAAGCCGGGCTATCGGTTGCGCCTTCAGAGCAGTCGACGCTCTAAACACTCATCGTGTCACTGGGGTAGCTGAGAGATATCGGCCACTTCCAGGAACAGCGCCTGCAGGCTGGCAAGCAGGGCAAGGCGGTTACGGCGAATGGCATCGTCATCCGCCATGACCATAACCTGATCAAAGAACGCATCGACCGGCTCGCGCAGCGTGGCAAGCGCGTCTAGCGCCTGCTGATAATCACCTGCTGCAAACAGCGGAGCCACCTGCTGCTGGCTAGCCGTGACCGCTTCAAACAGCGCTTTTTCCGCCGCTTCTTGAAGAAGCGAAGCTTCTACCTGAGTGCTGCCATCATGCTCCTGCTTGCTCAGGATGTTGGAAACGCGCTTGTTGGCAGCGGCCAGGGCTGCGGCTTCTTCACGTTGAGCAAATGCTTTGACGGCGCGTAAGCGACGCGCGAAATCCAGCGGCTTGGTGACCGGGCGGGCGCGAACCGCGAGGTACATCTCTGCAGAGATGCCCTCTTCCTGACCCCAAGCGCGGAAGCGGTCGAGCATATACGTCAGTACGTCTTCTACCAGGCCGTCGGCTTTCGGCAGGTTCTGGTGCTGATCAGCCGCCACTTGCAGCAGTTCACGCAAGTCGAGGTTCAGCTCACCTTTCACCAGAATGTTCAGCACGCCAATGGAGGCGCGGCGCAGGGCGAAGGGGTCTTTCGCGCCAGTCGGGCGCTGGCCGATACCGAAGATGCCCACCAGGGTATCCAGGCGATCTGCTAGTGCCAGCGCTTGGCCGGTCAGGCTTTGCGGAATCGCATCGCTGGCAAAGCGGGGCAGGTATTGCTCTTCTAACGCCTGGGCGACTTCCGCAGGCTCGCCATCCTGCTCGGCGTAGTAGCGGCCCATGATGCCCTGGAGCTCTGGGAATTCGAGCACCATCTCGGTAACGAGGTCACATTTTGCCAGTGCCGCGGCACGCTGCGCGTGGGACACATCGCCGTGAATACGCTCAGCGATAAAGGTCGCAATGGCCGTGCTACGGCGGGCTTTGTCCGCCAGCGTGCCCAGCTGCTGCTGGAAGACCACGCTTTCTAGTTGTGGAATGCGCGAGGCCAGCGTGTGCTTGCGGTCGGTGTCGTAGAAGAAGGCCGCATCCGCCAAGCGTGGACGAATGACCTTTTCATTGCCGGAGATCACTTGATCAGGGTCTTGGCTCTCGATGTTCGAGATAGTGATGAACAGCGGCTTCAGCTTGCCCTGATCATCCAGCAGGTGGAAGTACTTCTGGTTGGCCTTCATGGAGGAGATCAAGCACTCCGCGGGCACTTCCAAAAAGCGCTCGTCGAAGCTGCCGGTCAGTGCGACAGGCCACTCCACCAAACCGCTGACTTCTACCAGCAGGTCCTCATCAATGACGGCGTTGGCTTCCTGAACCTCGGCCTCGGCGAGCACCTGCTCACGAATACGCTCCCGGCGACGCTGGCGGTCTGACAATACGTAGGCATTTTCCAGGGCTGCTAGATAGTCGTCGGCATGCTCAAGTTGAATTGCATCCGGCGCGTGGAAACGATGGCCGTAGGTGGTACGGCTGGCTTGAAGGCCAAGGGCTTCGGCGGCAACAACTTGGCTACCGTACAGTGCTACCAACCAGTGAACCGGGCGGGAGAACTCAACGCGGGAAGCACCCCAGCGCATGTTCTTGGGTACCGGCAGCGACTGTAGTGTTTTACGTACCATCTCAGGCAGTAGCGCTTGAACGCTGTCACCCTGCTGCTGTTCGCGGTAGCCAAGCCAGGTGCCCTTATCGGTTTCCAGATGGATCAGATCATCCACGCTGACACCGCAGGAGCGGGCAAAGCCTTCTGCCGCTTTGGTGGGGGTGCCGTCTTTAAACGCGGCGGCCAGGGCGGGGCCACGGCGCTCTACTTCACGGTCTGGCTGCTTGTCGGCAAGCCCGGTGACTTGTACGGCTAAGCGGCGCGGCGTGGCGTAGGCGGTCACCGCTTGGAAGGGAATCTCGGCTTCCTGTAGGCCTTTTTCAATGCCGGCAGCAAAGGCGTCTGAAAGCGCGTCCAGCGCGGTCGGCGGAAGCTCTTCTGCGCCCAGTTCTAATAAAAGCGTATCAACGGCCATTATGCGTCTCCCTGGTCGGCGAGTGATTCTTGTAACAGTTCGCGGCGCAGGGCCTCGGGGGCCATGGGGAAGCCTGCTGCTTTACGAGACTCGAAGTAGGCGGTAGCGACGTCACGCGCCATGGTGCGTACGCGCAGGATGAAGCGCTGACGTTCCGTGACGGAGATCGCGTGGCGGGCATCCAGCAGGTTGAACGTATGAGACGCTTTAAGCACCTGCTCGTAAGCGGGCAGCGGCAGGCTTGCGGCCAAGAGTTTGCTGCACTCTTTTTCCTGGTGATCAAACGCCGCGAAGAGCTGATCCACATCGGCGTGCTCAAAGTTATACGCCGACTGCTCGCGCTCGTTTTGCAGGTAGACATCGCCGTAACTCACTTTGCTGCCGTCCGGCGCGATGGCCCATACCAGGTCGTAAACGCTATCGACGTTCTGCAGGTACATGGCGATACGCTCAAGCCCGTAGGTCAGCTCGCCGGTGACGGGGTAGCACTCGATGCCGCCCGCCTGCTGGAAGTAGGTGAACTGAGTCACTTCCATGCCGTTGAGCCATACTTCCCAACCAAGACCCCAGGCACCTAAAGTGGGGGACTCCCAGTTGTCTTCCACGAAGCGCACGTCGTGGATCAGCGGGTCAAGCCCTAAACGCTTCAACGAACCTAGGTAAAGATCCTGTAGGTTGCTGGGGGAGGGCTTCATCACCACCTGGAACTGGTAGTAGTGCTGCAGGCGGTTAGGGTTTTCGCCGTAGCGGCCGTCGGTTGGGCGGCGGGAAGGCTGAACGTAGGCAGCGTTCCAGGTTTCTGGGCCAATCGCCCGCAGGAAGGTGGCAGGGTGGAAGGTGCCCGCGCCGACTTCCATATCGAGGGGCTGGAGGATGACGCAGCCCTGTTCTGCCCAGTACTGTTGCAGAGCAAGGATCAAGCCTTGAAAGGTCGACACATCGGGTGTCGATTGGTTTGTCGAAACACTCATCGCGGAAAGCACCGTTGGCCATGAATTCATAAGCCGTCAAGTATACAATCACAGGCAGATGGGTTATAGGCACGTTAGCCAAAGAGCCGCTTTTGGTAAGGAGAACGAGATGATCGTTGTAACAGGCGGAGCCGGGTTTATCGGCGCCAATATTGTCAAAGCGCTAAATGCTCGTGGCCGTGATGATGTAATGGTGGTCGACGACCTGCGTGATGGTACTAAGTTTGTCAATTTGGCGGACTGCACTCTCGCCGACTACCTGGATAAAGATGATTTTATTGCCCGCGTGAAAGCAGCGCTGCGCGGTGAAACGGTGGATTTACCCACCATCGATGCGATTTTCCATGAAGGTGCTTGCTCGGATACGACCGAGTGGGACGGCCACTACATGATGGAAAATAACTTCGAGTACTCCAAAGTGCTGCTCAACTACTGTGAAAAACTGGGCATCCCTTTTCTGTACGCATCGTCAGCGGCGACCTACGGCGGCAGCGAGGTGTTCAAGGAAGCACCGGAGCATGAAAAGCCGCTCAACGTGTACGGCTACTCCAAGCTGCTGTTTGATCAGCACGTGCGCTCGCGCTGGAACGAGCTGACTACGCAGGTGGTGGGCTTCCGCTACTTCAACGTTTACGGGCCGCGAGAGCAGCATAAAGGCAAGATGGCCAGCGTGGCGTACCACAACCACCTGCAGATCCGTAACGGCGAAACGCTGAAGCTGTTCGGTGCTTACGGCGGCTACGAGGCGGGCATGCAGAGCCGTGATTTTGTTTACGTGGGCGATGTGGTCGATGTAAACCTCTGGTTCCTGGATAACCCCAGTGCGTCGGGAATTTTCAACTTGGGCACCGGCCGCGCCGAGCCGTTCAAGGCCATTGGCGAAGCGGTCATCGACTTCTATGGCCAGGGCGAAATCGACTACATTCCCTTCCCCCAAGAGCTGAAAGGGCGCTACCAGAGCTACACCCGTGCTGATATTAGCAACCTGCGGGCGTCTGGCTGCGACGTGGAGTTTAAAACCGTCGCCCAGGGCGTTAAGGCGTACTTGGAGTGGCTAAATGGCTAACTCTGCCAAGCGACTGCTGGTAGTAGGCCCCTCCTGGGTAGGCGATATGGTCATGGCACAGAGCCTGTTTATGACCCTTAAAGCACGCTACCCAAATGCCACCTTAGGGGTGGTCGCCCCCGCTTGGTCTCAGCCGATTCTTGAGCGAATGCCGGAAGTGGATGAAGTACTGCCGTTGGCGGTGGGCCACGGTGAGTTTGGGCTAGCCAGTCGCCGCGAGCTGGCGGCTCGGCTACGGGGCCGCTTTGATCGTGCCATCGTGCTGCCGCGCTCCTGGAAAGCGGCGCTGGTGCCCTTTATGGCACGCATTCCTGAACGGGTGGGCTTTCTAGGAGAGCATCGCTACGGCTTATTAAAAGAGCGCCGCAAATTAGACAAGCAGGTGCTGGACCAAACCGTCAAACGGTTTGTATCGCTGGGGCTGCCGTTGGAAGAGGCACAAAGCGGGCAGTTCACGATTCCCAAGCCGCGGCTCACCATCGACCGCGACAACCTGGTGAATCTGCGTCTTACCCATGCGCTTTCGTCGCGCCCTGCGATTGGCATGATGCCAGGCGCAGAGTATGGCCCCGCCAAGCAGTGGCCGCTGGCGTACTTTCATCAACTTGCAGCAAGGCTGATCAAAGAGGGCTTTGAAGTAAGGGTGCTGGGCGGAGCGAAGGACCATGCGGCAGGGCAGGCCATCGTGAAAGGCCTGCCGCATGCGCATAATTTATGCGGGAAAACCCAACTGGCCGATGCCGTGGATTTGCTAGCCGACTGCCGCCAAGTGGTCACTAACGATTCTGGCCTGATGCATGTGGCAGCCGCCGTTGGCGTGCGTATCCATGCGCTTTACGGCTCCTCATCACCTGTCTACACGCCTCCGCTGACCAATAATGCGGCCATTCATTATCTCGGGCTCTCCTGTTCGCCGTGTTTTCAGCGAACCTGTCCTCTAGGTCACACGAACTGTTTAAATGAGTTAGATGTTGAGCGGGTATATCAGGCGATGCGTGCTGATCGACACGACGCTAACGGCGTCATCGTCAACGCATAATTTCCACCTCTGTGGCCTGATCAGCGGGTGTCTCGGTGACCTGCTCTGTGATGCTCTCTGCTGGTTCACGTCGTTGAGGTGCAAGGCCTTCCCAGAGGCGGTGCTGTAGAGCGGTCTCTTCCCGCAGCCGCTCGTTCAGTGCCTCAAGCCCGTGGATCTCCACTAGGGTGGGCTGGCTGCTGAGCAGTGATGCGCCTAACCCGGCGCGGTTATCATTCAGTGGCAGGCCCATGGCATCCAGAATCGTGGGAAACACATCTAGCATGGTGGCGCCTCTACGTACCCGCTGTGGTCGAATGCCATCACCTAGCATGATGAGCGTATTGTCGCGATCCAGCGCGGTGAGCTGATCCCATACCGATACGCGCATGGTGAGGTGATCACTGAGGACCACAACCAGGGTGTTTTCCAGCAGCCCCTCTTGTTCTAATTGCTCAATAAAGTCTCGCGCCTGGCGGGCGGAGCACTCCACCGAATAGAGAATATCCTGACCATCGAATTCGCCCTGGCGGTCCTGGCAGGTTTGCGAAGGGAATCCACTGGGGGCGTGACCTGCAATGTTGAGGTTGACTACGGCCCAAGGGCCGTTGTCCTCTTCATTCAAACGGCGTATTTCGTCGGCAGTAAAGTCGTATAGCGTATCGTCATACAGCCCCCAGCTATTCACATACTCTGGGTCATCAAGTTCAGGCAGCAGCTCCTCTTTGCCTTTCACGGTATTGAACTGGTGGCCGCGATAGAAAAGTCCCTTCCCGGCAAACTGCGTGCTGGCACCGCCCAAAAAGCTAAGCCGATAGCCTTGTTCAGCCAACACATCTCCCAGGCAGTCAACACCGGGTACTACCTTGGAAAGCGGCTCGAACTGGCTATCGTGTAGCAGGCCTGCGGGCATGAGCGGCACGCCGCACTGGCTGGCGATCATCCCGGCCATGGTCCAGCCGGTATTCTCCATTTGGTGAATGCCTTCAAATACCAGACCGCGCTCACCTAACGCGGTTAAATCGGCATAAGCGTCGCCAAACAGCTCGTTGCTATAGGTACGTTCCAAGCTTTCTAAATAGAGCAGCAGTAGGTTGGGGGCATCAGGCTGGTCGCCGGTAGGCGGTGACACATAGCGGCGGTCTAGCCACGCGCCATCGTCAGTCACAATGGCAGCACTGCGCTGGCCGATGCCATAAAGCAGCGGGTTAGCCGCCAGCAGAGTAATGGCAAAGAAGCGCTCGGTTAATCGCCAGCGCTGGTCGTGGCGCGACAGCCACGTAACGGATGCCAGCACCGCCAATACCATTAAGGTATAGGTGAGCGCCAGCAGCATTTTCCCAGCCCCGCCGTGCTCTGCCATGCCTGCTTGAAGGTGAAAAAAAACTGCGCCTAGATCAACGTTGCCAAAGCTATCGGCCAAATAGACATAGATGCTAAATAGGCTAAGCGGGGCAAGTGACCACGGCCACATGTGCCGATAGCGTGCATTAAGTGGCGCACCCCAACGCAGTTTTAGGCCGACCCCAATCCACACGGCTGCGATTAAAAAGAGTGTCCACCAGGGCAGGCGAGTTAGCACAGTGACGGCATAGCCGAGGCTGAGGCCAATCACAACCAGAGGCAGCCAGGGGGTAAGTTTGAGTGACCTTAAGGGGGGCATCCTGTATCCCTTTTCAGAACGTGCTAAATGAGTGGTTCAGCTTATCAAAAGTCGCGCGCCGTGGCCGTGTTAGCATGCAACTAAACGAGCTATGGTAATGAGCACCATGGGTCTTAAACCGAGTGGGCAAAGGTGAACCGTGTCTATTTCCGCTGTGTTAATTGTCAAAAACGAAGCGCACCATTTACGTGAGTGCCTGGAAACGCTGACCTGGGCCGACGAAATCGTGGTGCTCGATGCGGGTAGCCAGGATGAGACGTGCGCGATTGCGCGAGAGTTCACCCAGAATGTGAGCGTCAACGCCGACTGGCAAGGCTTTGGTATTCAGCGCCAGCGGGCAGAAGCCCTGGCAAACGGCGAGTGGATTTTAATGGTCGATGCCGATGAGCGCGTAACGCCTGAACTGCGCGACAGCATTCAAGCTGCCATTCAGCAGCCGCCTGCTGCCTACAGCGTGAGCCGGCTATCTTGGTGCTTTGGCCGCTTTATTCGCCACTCTGGCTGGTACCCAGACCGCGTGCTGCGCCTCTACCCGAAACGCCAGGCGGGCTATAACGCTTCGCTGGTGCATGAAAAGCTGGTGGTAGAAGCCGGGCTGGCTGAAAAGCCGTTATCCGGCGACCTGCTTCACTATACCTACCGCGACCTGCGCCACTATCTTGAAAAATCGGCACATTACGCCCAGGCCTGGGCAGAGCAGCGCGCCGCCCAGGGTAAAACGGCCACGCTATGGCAGGGCATTAGCCACGGGCTGGCCTGCTTTCTCAAAATGTATGTGCTTAAGGCGGGGTTTAAAGATGGCAAACAGGGCTTGTTGTTAGCACTGCTGTCCGCTCACTCAACCTTCGCTAAGTACGCCGATCTGTGGGTTCGTACGCAGACCTCCGAGAAGCAGCGCTGAGATCTGTTCGGCTGCCGCGTTGAGATCGATGGCGGTCATGTCCTGCTGGTCGGCGCCTGAAGGCGGGCTAAACGCCAGGCGCTTTTCCGCCCTGTTGCAGGTTTGCCAGCGCAGTGGCGTGGCTGAGCGCTTGGCGGGATAAAAGCCCGCTGTAGCGATGTCCAGGCAGCCTGCGATATGCAGCGGGCCGGTTGAACCGGCAATCAGCATGTCCGCTCCGCCAAGCTGTAGGGCAAAGGCATCGACACCTGCGGTGCTGGGGAAGTGGTCTGCTGCAACGCCCTGTTTGGCAAGCTGCTCCCTCAAGTCTTGTGCCTGAGGCTGCTCACTGGGGCCAGCGCTGATCAGCCAGCGTAGTGGCAGGTGCTGGCACTGCTGGTGCACTTGAGTGATCAGTGCGGCGTACTGCGCTACCGATAGGTTCACAGCCGAGCCGCCGCTGCCAGGATGAACCACCACCACGTGCTCTGAAGAGTCTTTGACCAACATTTGGCGCTGTTCATAACGTTGCGCACCATCTAGCGGCCAGAAGGGGGGCGAGGGCAGGGTGGAAAGCGTTAGCGAAAGGCGAGCCAGCAGTTCACAGGCCAAATCGACGTTGTACTGGTACTCCGGCTTTGCTGACTGTGAGCGGCGCTGGCGTACCCGCACGTTATATAACACCTGCGCCCACTTGGTCGCCGGGGCAACGCGCAGCGGAATGCCTGCTTTCATGCCTAGCCAGCCAATGCGCGGCGTCGAGAATAGCGTTAGCAGTGCATCGAATTTCGATTGTTTCACGTGAAACAATAGCGCCTGCTGCGCCGCTTTATCGGCTTGGCTGCCGGGGTCGATAATGACCTCATCTACCCATGGGCACGCCTTGGCTAACGGGGCCGTATAAGCGGGCACCAGCACCGTGACGTGGGGCGCAGGCGATGCCTGTTTCAAACACGCCAAGGCTGGCCACGCCAACATAAAATCGCCGATTTTGTCGTTACGCACGACAAGCAGTCTCTGCGCCATGATTTAGGCCCCGTTAATAGCAGCCTGTATACTACAAGAGATTGTAAGGATTGTTTAACAGTGGGCGGCTAGGTAGGGCAAGCGATGGCAAATAAGGTACTGCAACTGTGTCTTTCCGATGGTAAAGGCGGAATGGAGCTATACGTAGACCGGGTGATAGAAGACCTGCTGGCGGAAGGTTGGGAAGTCCTCGGCATCTGCCTGAAAGACACCAAGGTAGAAACTTACATGCAGCGCAACGGAGTGCCGTATAAGGCCTTTGCGAGCAACGGGCAGGCGCTGGTCAACCTGCTGTCGATACGTCGCTGGTTGAAGGAGGAAAACATCTCCGTCATTCACTGCCATAAATCGAGTGATCTACGCCTCACCACCCTGTTAAAAGCGCTGCTACCGAAGCTAAGAATAATTTATATAGATCACGTGGGCGGGCAGCGCCCTAAAAAAAGCCCCTATCACCGTGTTGCCTATGGCAGCGTTGATCGTGTGCTGTCTATTAGCCAAGCAACGTATCAGCGCAATATCCGCAATTTACCGCTTCCCCAGGAGCGGGTGATTTGCTTGCCCCACGGAGTCGATGTCGATAAGTACCAGCCCAATGGTGACCCCGCTGCCATTACGGCTAAGCGTGAAGCGCTGGGTGTCCCGGCAGACGCGGTGCTCATCGGGCTTCCGGGCCGGGTGACGCCTGGCAAAGGCCAGGACGTCTGGGTAAACGCGCTGCTAGCGCTTGACCCCACGCTTCATTTTTATGCGCTCTCTATCGGTGGCACTGACTATGCGTCAGGTGGCGTGGAAGCGTTCTATGCCGAGCTGCAGCGCACCATCGCGGGCACGCCGCTGGCGGATAAAATCACCTTTCTAGGGCATCGCAGTGACCTGACGGATATTTTGCCCGTGCTGGATGTGGTGTGTATTCCGTCAGAAAACGAAGCGTTCGGCCTGACCATCATCGAATCCATGGCCTGTGGGATGCCGATCATTGGCTCGAATACCGGGTCGTTGCCGGAGCTAGTGGATGCTGATTCCGGCGTGTTGGTAGGCCCGTTTGACGTGCCCGCCTGGCGCGATGCCATGGACACGCTCATTCGTGATGCGGCCACACGTCAAGCCATGGGGCGTGCCGCGCGGCGGCGCGTCGAGGAGCACTTCAGTAACAAGCAGCACGTGAAGCGCTTAATGGAGATCTACTCAGTGTCGGCATAGCCTGCGTAAAGCGGCGCCATCAGATTTTCCACCTGGCCAGGGGCAAACTTCACCACCGAGCGCTCCAGCCGCTGCAGGTTACTTGCCTGCCACTTGCCTGGCGGGCGCAGGCGGCAGCGGTCGAGATCGATCAGCCAGGGCTTACCTGCTTCATCCACCAGAATGTTGCGGGCGTTGAGGTCCACGTGGTCCAGGCCCGCTTGATGAAAACGCTTGATCATTGCGCCAACGCGCTTTAATAGCGCCTCATCAGCCTCGCCAGCACTCAGTAATGAGGCCAGTGCCCGAGCGCCGGGAATGCGCACGGTCAGCAGTGCCGCCTCATAGGTCAGCCCAAACCGTGTGACGCAACAGGCCACCGGGCGCGGCACGGGGAGGCCTTGCTCATACAGCGCGGCGGTCAAGCGCACTTCACGAAACGCTCGGGTGCGCTCGACCCCCAGCCATATATAGCGTTGCTGACTAAGTTTGGCGATCAGACCGCCGCGTTGGTAGGGCCGCAGCACCCACTGTTCGTCGTCGCGTGCTTGCAGGAACAAACTGCTACCACGGCCCGGCGCTTCGCCGACCACCAAGTGACGCGCTCGCCAATACGCCGCTTCAAACAGCGCCGTGCTCAAGGGGTGAGTAGGGGAGGACAGTTGGTGTGATGCGCAGGCGTCACTTAAACTGTCAGCATCATGTAGAATCAGCCCATTTTTCTGCTGGAGTGCCGCTAAGCGCATGAAGCCCTCTCTGCCTGCTCAACCAAACCATATTGCCATTTTGCGCCTCTCCGCGTTGGGAGACGCATGCAATCTCGTGCCCACGGTGCGAGCGCTGCAGCGTCAGTGGCCGAACGCGCGCATTACCTGGATTATCGGCAAGGGGGAGCACAGTTTACTGGCGGGGCTTTCTGGGGTCGAGTTTGTTGTTTACGACAAATCGACGGGGCTCTCCGGCATGCGCGCTATCTGGCGCGAACTGGCGGATACCCGCTTCGATGTGCTGCTGCATATGCAGCAGGCCATTCGCGCCAGCGTGCTCTCGCTCGGGCTTAAAGCCAATGTGCGCGTCGGGTATGACAAAGCCCGTGCCAAGGACGCCCAGCACTGGTTTACCCAACACCAGCTAGCGCCCCATGCCAACGCCCACGTGCTGGAGTCATTCATGGACTTCGCCCGTTTACTGGGCGTCGAAGACGACCGCCTAGAGTGGAATCTCGCCGTGCCCACAGTGGCCTATGAGGAAGCCCGCGCTATTAGTGGCGATGCCCCTTATTTAGTGATTAACCCTTGTAGCAACGCGCGTTTGCGCAACTTCCGCAACTGGTCGGTGGAAGGCTACGCCAGCGTGATTGAACACGCGTGGGTGCAGCACGGTCTTAAGAGCGTACTCACCGGTGGCGGCAGCCCGCTTGAGCGGGAAATGGGTGACCATATCGAAGCGCTCTGCCAGTCAGGAAGTGTGATCAACGCCATTGGCGGCACCTCGTTGAAGGGCGTATTGGCGCTGATCGATAACGCACGCGCGGTGATTGCGCCGGATACTGGCCCGGCTCATATGGGCAACGCCATGGGCACACCAACGCTTGGCCTTTACGCCACCACCAATCCCCAGCGGGCCGCGCCCTACTTGTGGCGTGATTTTGCCGTCAATGCCTACCCCGATGCGGTACGCACCTACCTGCATAAATCGGTGGACGAGGTGAGCTGGGGGCAGCGAGTACGCCATGCCGATGCCATGGACTTGATCAAGGCTGACGATGTGATTGCCAAGCTAGACGCGCTGCTGGCGCATACCGCAGCGCAGACCACAACAGGACCCTCGGATGAAAGTTGATTTAACCGCCCTGGAACATGCCCGCGTACTGGTGGTAGGCGACGTCATGCTCGACCGCTACTGGCACGGCGGCACCTCGCGGATCTCCCCGGAAGCGCCGGTGCCCGTGGTACGCGTGGAAGATGCCGATGACCGCCCCGGTGGCGCGGCCAACGTAGCGCTTAACGTGGCGTCCTTAGGCGGCCATGCGGCGCTGGCGGGGGTCGTGGGCGAGGATGAAAATGCCGAGCTGCTCACCAAGCGCTTGGCTGGATCCAATGTAAGCACTTACTTTCAGCGCAGCCCAGACGTTCCGACGATTACTAAGCTGCGCGTGATGAGCCGTAACCAGCAGTTGCTGCGCCTCGACTTTGAGCAGCGCCTCGACAGTGTCGATACCAGCGGCCTGCTGGCACAGGTTGAGCAAGCCCTGCCTGAGTGCGACGTGGTGATTTTATCGGACTACGGCAAGGGCACGCTCAACCAAGTGGAGCGGCTGATCGAGATGGCTCGCCACCATGGCAAGCGAGTGCTGATCGACCCCAAGGGCCAAGACTTCACCAAGTACCGGGGGGCCAGCCTGATTACCCCCAACTTAACCGAGTTTGAAGCCGTGGCAGGCCCATGCGCCACCGATGCCATACTGGCCGAGCGAGGCGAAGCGCTGCGTGCTGAGCTAGAACTCGAAGCGCTGTTGATTACCCGCAGCGAAAAGGGCATGACGCTAATTCGTGAAGGCCACGCTCCGCTGCACCTGCCCACCCGTGCTCAGGAAGTGTTCGATGTGACCGGTGCCGGTGACACCGTGATTGGTCTGATGGGACTAGCGCTAGCCGCTGGCCACTCGCTGCCGGAAGCAATGATGCTGGCGAACCTCGGCGCGGGCTTAGTGGTGGCCAAGCCGGGCACCGCCACGCTCTCGATTGCTGAGCTCTACACCGCGCTGCACGGCGACAAGCTGGCCGAATTTGGCGTGATTACGCAGGCAGCATTGGTGGAGGCTGTGCGTGCCGCGCAGCGCCGCGGCGAGCGCGTGGTGATGACCAACGGCTGCTTCGATATTCTGCATGCGGGCCACGTGGGTTACTTAGAGCAGGCCAAGCGCCTAGGCGACCGACTGATTGTGGCGGTGAACGACGACGCCTCCATTGGTCGCTTAAAAGGGCCAAAGCGCCCCATCAACCCGCTGAACCGGCGGATGCAAGTGCTGGCCGGGCTCGGCGCGGTGGATTGGGTCGTGCCATTTAGTGACGACACGCCCGCTGCACTGATTGAGCAAGTACTGCCGGATATCCTGGTCAAAGGCGGCGACTACCGCCCCGAGGATATCGCTGGCGGCAGCGCCGTGATTGCCAACGGTGGCGAGGTGAAAGTGCTGGGCTTTGAAGACGGTGTGTCCACCTCGGCGATGATCAGCTCGATTCTGGATCGCGAAAGTTAATGGTGCTATCCCGCTGGCCGCGATTGGCCTATTCGGCGGTGCTGTATGGGCTAGCGCCGCTGATTGGCTGGCGCATCTGGCGTGAGCAAGTACCCACTTACTCGCGGCTCCAGCGGTTGGGGACACGCCTTGAACCACTGCCGCCCGCGCCGCGCATTTGGCTGCACTGTGCCTCGGTAGGCGAGGTACGCGCAGCCCGTCCGCTGATCGAAGGGCTGCTAGCGCGGTTTCCTCACCATCGCCTGCTGCTGACCACCATGACCGCCACCGGCGCCCAGCAGGCGCTGGCGCTGATCGCAGAGCAGAGCGCTACCGATCAGCGTCGTCTTACCCACCGTTTTCTTCCTCTGGATTTCCCCGGCGCGGCCAAGCGCTTTGTGGCCCGCGTACAGCCTGAGCTTGCCATCCTGTTTGAAACCGAGCTGTGGCCGAATCTGCTTCACGCCTGCCACCGGCAAGCGGTGCCTGTTGCAGTGGTCAACGGCCGACTATCGCCCCGCGCGTTTGCCCGCTACCAGCGTCTTCGCCCGCTGATGCACAGCGCCTTAGCCAACGTGACATGGCTTGCCGCCAAATCGTCAGAAGACGCTGAGCGCTTTCAAGCACTGGGGTGTGCGGCTGAATCCACCACCGTAGTGGGGTCGCTGAAATTTGAACAAGCACTGCCTGAGAAGGCGTTGGCGGAAAGTGAACGCTTACTTCAGGCTTGGGGAGGGCGGCCCGTCTGGGTCGCGGGCTCGACCCGCGATGGGGAAGAAGCGCTGCTGCTCACGGCCCACCGGCAGTTGCTGAAACGCTTTCCAGACGCGCTGCTGGTGCTGGTGCCTCGCCACCCTCAGCGCTTTGACGAGGTGGCGGCACTGTGCGAGCGCGAGGGCTGGGAGATTAGCCGCCGTAGCGAGCAGCAACCCGTTACACCCGCCACCCAGATTTACCTGGGCGATACATTGGGCGAACTGGCGGCGCTGTACGGCGCGGGGAGCGTGGCTTACGTAGGCGGAAGCTTGGTGCCGCTGGGCGGGCACAACGTATTGGAGCCTGCCGCACTGGGTAAGCCCGTGCTGTGTGGGCCGTCGCTGGAGAACTTCAGCGATGTTGCCGAGCCGCTGTTAGCGGCCAAGGCGCTGACCGTGGTTGATTCTCCAGAAGCGCTTGCAAGCACCCTGGCAGAGTATATCGCCTACCCTCAGCGTGCTCGGCAGGCGGGTGAGGCAGGGCAGACGGTGATCGAAGCCCATCGCGGGGCGCTTTTGCGAACGCTGGATGGGCTTGGCCGCTACTTATAGCGCCGTCCGCTCTACGCCATTAGCCTTGCCCAGCAGCAGTACGTCGGCGCCGCGTGCGGCAAACAGGCCGTTGGTAACAACGCCGACGATGCTGTTAATGCGCGCTTCCATGGCGACCGGATCATCAATCATAAAATTAAAGCAGTCGATGATATGGTTGCCGTTATCGGTCACCACCCCTTGGCGATACACGGGCTCTGCTCCCAGCTTGACCAACTCCCGAGCAACGTAGGAGCGCGCCATGGGAATCACCTCCACCGGCAGCGGAAAGCGGCCTAGCTGCGCCACGTATTTGGAACCATCGGCGATACAGATAAAGCGTTTGGCGCAAGCGGCCACAATCTTTTCTCGGGTCAGCGCTGCGCCGCCGCCTTTGATCATATGTAAGTGAGCATTTACTTCGTCCGCACCATCGATGTAGAAAGGTACGTCGCCCACATGGTTCAGTTCAAATACCTCAATACCCAAGGCCTTAAGGCGCTGGGCACTGGCTTCTGAGCTGGCAACCGCTCCCTTGAACCGATCGCGCAGAGGGCCTAAACGGTCAATAAACAGATTGGCTGTCGAGCCAGTGCCAATGCCCAGCACCGTGTCTTTATTCAGGTGAGGCTCTATTTCGCGAATGGCGGCATCCGCCACGGCGGCTTTTAGTTCATCTTGTGTCATGATGGTTCCAGTATCAGGAGAGGCAGTCGCCCCTTAGTATAACGACCTAAGCGCTGGCTGCCGATGGAAACGCCGCTAGACGTTGCCAGTCGTAATCTGCTACCAATAAAGGTTTTGTTCTCGCACCCGTCAGGGTCACGTCATTTTTCTGGGATGTCAGCATGCTCGAAGCAACCGTCAAAAAGATCCTCCAAGCCCGCGTTTATGAAGCCGCTTGTGAGACGCCTATTTCTCCCGCTCCCTTTTTGTCGCGTCGTTTCAACAACCAGATTTTGATTAAACGCGAAGATTTACAGCCGGTGTTCTCGTTCAAAATTCGCGGGGCCTACAACAAAATGGCTCAGCTAACAGAAGAGCAGAAAGCCAAAGGCGTTATCGCTGCCTCGGCGGGCAACCACGCCCAGGGTCTGGCCATGGCGGCTAAGCTGATGGGCGTGAAAGCGGTCATCGTTATGCCGCGCATCACCCCAGACATCAAGGTTCAGGCGGTGCGTGCCCGTGGGGCGAAAGTGGTGCTAAAAGGCGATGCCTTTGCCGCCGCCGCCGAGCATGCCCAGGAGCTGATCAAAGAGCACGGCTACACCTATATTCCGCCGTTTGACGATATCGACGTAGTGGCAGGCCAAGGCACCATTGGCGTTGAGATTCTGCGCCAGCACAGTGGCCGGTTAGATGCGATTTTTATCCCCGTAGGCGGCGGCGGGCTGATTGCCGGGGTGGCTGCCTATGTGAAGTACCTTCGCCCGGATATCAAAATCATCGGTGTGGAAGCGGAGGATAGCGCCTGCTTGAAAGCTGCGCTGGAAGCCGGTGAGCGCGTGGTGCTGGATCAGGTAGGCGTCTTTGCCGAAGGCGTTGCGGTGGCGCAAATTGGCGAAGTACCGTTCTCCCTGGTGCGTGACCTGATCGACGATGTGATCACCGTCAATACCGATGAAATGTGTGCTGCGGTGAAAGATATTTTTGAAGATACCCGCGCCGTGGCAGAAACCTCCGGTGCGCTCTCGTTGGCGGGCCTTAAAAAATACGTGCAGCAAAATGGCGCGGAAGGCGAGACACTGCTGTGCATTAATTCCGGGGCTAATACCAATTTTGATCGCCTGCAGCATATTGCCGAGCGCACCGAGTTGGGTGAGCAGCGCGAAGCCATTCTGGCCGTCACCATTGCAGAAAAACCCGGCAGCTTTAAGAAATTCTGCCGCACGCTGGGCAAGCGTATGGTCACCGAATTTAGTTACCGCTACGCCGATGATAGCGAAGCGCATATCTTTGTGGGTGTGCAGGTCAAGCCAGGTGGGGAAGATCGCCAAGCAGTAATTGATAAACTGCGTGAGGGCGGTTATCAGGTAGAAGACTTAACCGATAACGAGTTGGCGAAACTGCATATTCGTCACTTAAGCGGTGGCCGCCCCAGCGAACGTTTTGAAGAGGAGCTTTATCGCTTCGAGTTTCCTGAACGTCCTGGCGCATTGATGAACTTCTTAACTCAGCTGCCACACGACTGGAACATTTCGCTGTTTCACTATCGTAACCACGGGGCTGCCTATGGCCGCGTTCTGGTGGGCATGCAGGTGCCCAGTGAAGATCGTACCCATGTTGCGGAGTATTTAGACGCGATTGGCTACCGCTACTGGCAAGAGAGTGATAACCCCGCTTACCGGCTCTTTATGGCGTAACACTATGTAAGTGCTTACTAACGGTGCATGCCAGAGCTGCTAGGTGGAGAGGTGTTGTTGAAACGTTTAATTAAGGGGTTAAAATAGTGCTATTAGCAGTTGTCATTGAGCCCCTTATGGCCCTATAGTCGTGAGCGAAATTAGTGAAGTGGGTCATCTTCTCAAAATGAAAAACTTGGTGACGCACTAAGGGCATTTGGCAACTGTTAAACACGTTGGAGAAGAGGCATGCGGCGTAGAAAGCCTGATATGGTGATGGCGTTAACAGTGGTGTTTTTACTCGGCGTATTAGCCACTGGATATGCGCAGGCGCTGTCGGGGAGTTAACCAACGGTTAACAACAGCGCTAACGGTATCGACGCTGCACCTGCTAGGTGAATCAATAAAACGGGCTGATCATAGCGATCAGCCCGTTTTTGTTGGCCCTGCATTGGTTGGCCGTACAACAGCAGTATCGCTGACTACCGCGTTGAGCGGGATATCCCAGGGTTCGATTGGCAGGGCATCCACCTGTTGGCAGGCATGAGCCACGCCAATCAGCGAGGGCGCAGGCCCAGGGCGACGCATAAAGGCCAAGCTGCGGTCATAGAAGCCGCCCCCCATGCCCATCCGGTTAGCGTATTGATCAAACCCTACCAGCGGCACAATCAGCGTATCCAGCGCCCAGGCAGGCAGCCGATTGTGCCGGTGAGCAGCAAAGCGCGGGCAAGGTTCAGCAATGCCAAAGCGGTTTTTGACCATGGGCGTGGTATCGCGATAGGCAACAAACCAAAGGCTATTGGCGCTAAAGGGGCGCAGCACAGGCAAATAGATAGCAATACGACGCTGGCGCAGCCAGGGGATTAACGGTGTAGGGTCAATTTCACTATTCACCGGCAGGTAAAGGCTGATCCGTTTGGCACGACGAATTTCTGGAAGCTGTTTTAGGCGTTGGCACAGGGCCAGAGCCGCCTGCTTTTGCTGTTCGGCGGTGAGAGTGCGGCGTCGGCGTTTTAATTCTCGACGTAATGCAGGCTTATCGCTAGGCGTGGTGTGGGTCATAACGCGGTAGGCCATTAAAAGAGTGTTCCCCAGAATGCCGCTGTCGTTCTGGCCCTGAACCTACTGGTTCAGGTGGGTGGCCGCAGCCAAACCGTCAGGCTTTCCGACGCACGGACATGCACACGGGTCTGGCTAGCATTTGGCCCCCTGGGTACTGCGCATAGGCTCGAGGGACTATAACGACTGGCGTACACCCCAGAGAACATCGCTATCCTAACAGAGCCGCCGCTAATGCCAAAGTGCCGGTTAAAGATGATTGGCGGTTTAAGGCTCTTTGCGTGGCCGAGTGCCCGCAAGCGCTCGCTCAAGCCGGTCGTTTAAGCGGGTGAGACTGGCCTCTCCAGCACGGTGCTCATCCAGCGCTTCCAGCAGTTCGTGGGTAATATTTAGCGCCGCCATAATCGCGATACGCTCACTGCCCAGCACGCTGCTTTGGGCATGAATGCCGTGCATGGCGCGGTCCAAATAGCGAGCAGCGCGTTCAAGCTGGACTTCTTCGCCCGTGTCGCAGGCAATCATATAACTGCGACCCAGTAGGGTGATCTCTTTCGTTGGCCGCTTTGCGTTACTCATCAATGGCTCCAGCACGGGCCAGCAAGGGGCCCGATGCGTTAACATCACTACATAGGAAGGATAGACGGGGTTCACTATAAGAGAGCCGCTTGTGCGGGGTCAACGCGCAGGCTCGCCCGCCTATCCTCGTGGTTTTATCTTCACACTGTATAAAGCGAGCATGAATCATGTCATTGATTGACGAGCGCCAGGACTTTTCTGACGTAGCGGATGTATTTTTGTTGCACGGTAGCATGCAGTCTCCCGCGTTTTTGGATGGACGGCTGTGCGGCTTATTGGCTCTGCGCGACGTGACGGCCGAGGCGTGGCTGGAAGAAGTGTGTATCAGTTTGGGGGTAGAGCAACCCCGTGACCCGGCCAGCGCCGAGCGGCTGTTGGGCTGGCGTCGTCAAACCCTAGAAGCGCTGAGCGCCAGCGACCTGAACTACGCGCCATTACTTCCCGATGAGCTGTTCTCTTTGGCAGAACAGGCCCAAGGGCTGAAAGAGTGGACGCTTGGCTTTATGGAAGTAGTGGATGAGGTGGCCGATGACACCCTTCGGGAGCGCTGGTCGCAAACGCTGAAAGAAGCGATTGATGATTTGGAAGGCCTTGGCCAGATGGAGACCGACATCGACGATAGCACGGAAAACGAGAACGACCTGTTTGCCTTAACCGAGCATGCCCGAATGGCGGCCATGCTGCTGTACACCGAACAGCATCCCGGCAAGCCTCAGGTTGAGCAAACCGACGCCCCCGTTCATTAATTTCCGCCCATCACGTCTGCATAGGAGCCGTTATGCCAACGCTATTGCCTCGCCCCGCTGCTATTCATCCAAAAGAGTATCGTCAGCGCCGGGAGGCGCTCATGGCGCAACTGCCGAGCAATGCCGCGCTGCTGGTGCCGGGGGCGTCGCTAGTGACTCGCTCCCACGACAGCGAATACCCCTTCCGCCAGCAGAGCGACTTCTATTACTTAACCGGCATTCAAGAGCCTGACGCGCTGCTAGTTCTGTTGCCAGGCCGCGCAGAGGGCCAAAGTGTGGTGTTCTGCCAAGACCGCGACCCCACCATGGAGGCCTGGACCGGCCGAAGGCTGGGAGCGCAGGGCGTTGTCAGCCTGCATGGTATCGACCAAGCGTTCGAGAACGCGGAGCGCGACGACCTGCTGGCAGAGCTGCTGGATGGCCGCGAGCTACTCTATGCGCCGCTGGATAACCCCGACGCGGTTAGCATTGCTGAAGAGGCGCTTGCCCATGCCCAAGCGGGCATGCGCCGGGGCAAGCCCGCACTGAAAGGCTGGCTGGATAGCCGCCCACTGATTCACGAGATGCGCCTAATCAAAAGCCCCCCTGAAATTGCTTTGCTGCGTCACGCAGCGGCCATTTCGGCCCAGGCCCACGTACGCGCTATGCGCACCTGCCAAGCCGGGCTAAGTGAGTACCAGCTTCAGGCCGAGCTGGAGCACACCTTTGTTTGGCACGGCGCTAGCGGGCCTGCCTACAGCACGATCGTGGGCGGCGGCGCCAATGCCTGTGTGCTGCACTATATTGAGAACAGTGATGTGCTGGAGGAGGACGCGCTGGTACTGATTGACGCCGGTGCAGAGTTTGATCTCTACGCAGGAGACATCACGCGCACCTTCCCGGTGAGCGGGCGCTTTAATGATGCTCAACGGGCGCTTTACCAAGTGGTGTTAGATGCCCAGGTGCGTGCGGTGGATGCCATTGCGCCTGGCGCTACGCTAGCGGATATCCATCAGGGCGTGGTGCATGACCTAACGGCTGGCCTGATTGAGCTGGGGCTTTTAGAGGGAGACGTTCAGGCGCGCATTGATGACGAAAGCTACCGGCGCTTTTACCTCCATTCCACTTCCCACTGGTTAGGATTGGATGTACACGATGTGGGCACCTACCGCTTGGACGAAGCGACGCCTCGCCTGCTTGTCCTAGGCATGGTGCTTACCGTGGAACCTGGGCTCTATATCCCTGATGAAGACGATATTCCCGCTGCCTATCGCGGTATCGGCATTCGGATTGAAGATAACGTTGTGGTCACCGAACAGGGGCATGACATTCTCACTGATGGCGTGCCGAAGCAGATAGATGAAATAGAGCAGTTGATGGTTAAAAAATAACCAGCAAAAACGGTCTGTTTTTTGTTTATGTAAACTACGTTACGAAATTACGTTTAGCCAAGGTGCTTATCGTGTAAGTGCGTTATATAAGCGCGTATTGTGAAGAGGAGAAGCCAATGCATGGGGCAGAACAGGTAACGCCTGCACAGCAGCAGTCGCCCACCCATGACATCGTGATTGTGGGCGGTGGGCTGGTAGGTGCCAGCTTGGGCTGTGCATTGGCACCGCTGATTGAGCGCTATGGCTGGCGAGTCGCCATCATCGAGGCCAATGCGCTACCGCAGAGCGCCGAGGAAGCGACGTGGCAGCCGAGCTTTGATGCCCGCGCCAGCGCCATTGCCGAGGGTTCTGCTCAGCGCTTTCGCCAGCTAGGCGTGTGGGAAGCGATGCAGGTCGAGGCCACACCGATTAATCGTATTCATATCAGCGAGCGGGGCCGTTTGGGCGCGACGCGTCTGAATGCACAAGAGCTAGGCGTCGCTGCCTTGGGTCACGTGATACCCAACGCTTGGATGGGACGCGTGTTGCATCAGAAGCTGCAGCAATTACCCATCGAGTGGCACTGCCCAGCCACGGTGGCACAGATGACTCCCACGGCCAGCGGCCACCATTTGCGGCTTTCCGGTGGCAGCGAGCTAACGGCCGCGCTGACCATTTTGGCCGATGGCGGCCGCTCGGGGCTGAAGGAACAGCTAGGGATTGCTAGCCGCCGTCACTCCTATGAGCAGACGGCGGTCATTGCCCATGTGGGCATTAGCCAGCCCCATCAAGGGATCGCTTACGAACGCTTTACCTCCGAGGGACCCATCGCGCTGCTGCCACTGCCGGGGCAGGCTATGGAGCTGGTCTGGACCCATGCCAGCGGTAGCGAGCAGGCACGATTATCGCTACCGGATCATGCCTTCTTGAGCCAGCTTCAGCAGGCGTTTGGCGACCGAGTCGGGCGCTTTACCCGCGTTGGCCAGCGGTTTAGCTATCCACTTTCGCTGGTGACTGCAGAAGAGCCCGTGCGCCCCGGCTTAGCCGTGCTGGGCAATGCGGCCCATGCGTTGCACCCGGTAGCTGGCCAGGGCTTCAATTTAGCGCTGCGCTCGGTGATGGATTTGGTTGAAGCGCTCTCCCAAGGTGCTCAGCAGCAGCGCAGGTTGGGAGATATGAACACGTTGCAGGCGTTTGAGCGCCGCCGCGCCCAAGACCGCGCCAATGTGATCCGCTTTAGTGACGGCTTAGTGCGGCTGTTTGGTTACTCGTTGCCGCTGTTGCCCCACGCCCGTGGCGCTGGATTGATCGGCCTTAATTTGATTGGCCCGCTGCGCCGTGGCTTGGCACGCCGCGCGATGGGCCTGGAGCGCTGACGCTCTTATCCAGCGCCCTCAATGACCCAAGCCAAGGAGTGTTATGACAACGCAATCACAAGCAGCTAAGCCGCCCGTCACGCGTTTCGATGCGGTAATTGTTGGCGCGGGTATGGTGGGCGCTGCGCTGGCCGGGCTACTGGCAGAAGCGGGAATGCAGGTGGCGCTGGTGGAAGCCAAGGCATCGCCGCTGCGCCTGGATGACGTCGCTGGCGAGATTCCCGCCCCCCGCGTTAGTGCGCTGACCCCGGTGTCCCAACGGCTGCTCGCGCATTTGGGCGTATGGCCTGCCATGGCGGCGGCAAGGGTAACGCCTTACCGTTATATGCAGGTGTGGGATGCTGAGGGTAGTGGCCATATTCACTTCTCTGCGGACGAAGCGGGCACCGCCGTGCTCGGCCATATTGTGGAAAACGATGTCACGCAGGCCGCGTTGAATCAGCAAATTGCCAAGCAGCCGACCCTGACACGCTTCGATGGCGTCAGCGTATCGGCACTGCAGACCACTGCTAGCGGCCGCTGGCTGGTACTGGAGGACGGTAGGCAGCTACAAACGCCGCTGGTGATCGCTGCGGACGGCGCACGCTCTGCCTTGCGAGCGCTAGCAGGCATCTCGGTGGCGGAGGAGTCCATGGAGCAAGAGGCGGTCGTCACCACGGTGCGCTGCGCACAGTCCCACGGCGCTACCGCTCGCCAAGCCTTTATCGGTGGTCGTCCGCTGGCTTTCTTACCGCTTACTGTCAATGGAGATGATCGCTTCTGTTCCATTGTGTGGTCCACAACGCCTGAGCATGCCAGTGAACTCACCGCTTACTCTGCTGAGGCACTGGGGCAGGCGCTTGGCGAGGCTTTCGACCATCGCCTGGGCGATGTCATGCCCGTGGATAGCGCCTATCGGTTTCCGCTGGTGCAGCGCCACGCCCAGTATTATGTGCAGCCCAACTTCGCTCTAGTAGGCGATGCCGCCCATAGCATTCATCCGCTGGCCGGGCAGGGCGTTAATTTGGGATTAATGGACGCGGCGGTATTAGCCGAAGAGGTGGTGGCGGCATGGCACCGCGGTGCCCCTTGGGGTAGCTTGGCCACGTTGAGTCGCTATGAGCGCCGTCGGCGCTTGGATAACACGGCCATGCTGGGCTTAATGAAAGGCTTTAAGGTGCTGTTTGGCAGCCATCAGCCAGTGTTTACGCTGGCGCGCAACCTGGGGATGAGTGGCATGAACCAGCTCGTGCCGCTTAAGCGTGTGGTGATGCGGCAGGCGACCGGAGAGCGGGGCCGCCTGCCAGCGTCGTGCCGCTAGCTAGCCGCGGCGGCGATCCACCACGTTCAGCGCTTTCAGCAGGTTAAGGGCTTCGCTGAGCTGGTAGTCGTCGCGCAGCCGCTGAGACATGGCGGCGCGTTCCGGGGGCATATCGTCTTGGCTGCTTAAGTGGCCGTCTAGATCTGCTTCGCGAATTTCACGACGCCCTTCCGCGACTTCCAGACGGCCGCGTACCACCTCGACATCCGGCTCGATGCCTTGCGCCTGAATCGAGCGGCCATTCGGGGTGTAGTAAAGGGCGGTAGTGAGCTTCAAACCTTCGCCATTGCCCAACGGCATGATCTGCTGTACCGAGCCCTTACCAAAGCTTTCAGTGCCCATGATGACGCCCCGGCGCTGGTCTTGCAGAGCGCCTGCGACAATTTCAGCCGCCGATGCGCTGCCGCTGTTGATTAGCACCACGAGCGGTATGTCGCCCGCTGGCGTATCCGGAGAGGCAGAAAACGACATTTCGGTATCCGAGAGTCGCCCTTCGGTATACACAATCAGCCCTTCATCTAGAAAGAGATCCGTCACTCCGACCGCCGCCTGAAGAACGCCACCGGGGTTATTACGCAGATCCAGAATTAAACCTTCCAACGGCTGATCGCGCATCATGCGCTCAATCGCTTGCCGCGCCTGCTCGGGAGTACGTGACTGAAACTGGCTGATACGCAGGTAGCCGTAGCCTGGCTCCAGCGTTTCATGTTTGACACTCTCACTGCGGATCACTTCACGGGTGAGCGTGAACTCGCGGGGCGACTCTTCTCCTGAGCGCAAAATAGTTAAACGCAGTGGCGTGCCGGGTTCGCCGCGCATTAAGTTGACGGCTTCCTGCAGCGATAGGCTATCGGTGGGGGTGCCGTCGATGGCGACGATAATATCCTGAGACAGCAGACCCGCCCGTGAAGCGGGCGTGTCATCAATGGGCGTGACGACCATCAGTTGGCCATTCTGGGTACCCACTTCAATGCCGATACCGCCAAACTCGCCCTGGGTAGACTCTCGCAGGCTCTGATACTCCTCCTCGTCTAAATAGGCCGAGTGAGGGTCTAGCTCGCTGAGCATGCCGCGCATGGCATTGCGCAGTAAGGTGCGGTCATCCACTTCTTCTACATAGCCGCGTTTGATGCGCTCGAATACTTCCGCGAACGTTTGTATCTCTTCAAGTGGCAGGTCGTCGGCAACGCTGTTCGCCGGTTGGGCTGCCAAGGGTAGCGGGGCAGCCAGCAGCGCGAGCGGAAGCAGGGTAGCCAAGAAGCGCTTGGCAGGGGCCGATACCTCGGTAACAGATAGCGTCATGCGGACTCCGCTAGGCGAAAGGCAGCGCCAGCCGCGCTGCTCAGGTTGAGACGTTCATAATAAAGACATTACCACCAGCTTATCCCGTCAACGACGTGCAATCCAACGTTGCGGATTAATTGGTTCGCCGCTGCGGCGCACCTCAAAGTAAAGCGAGGGGCTGGCTTGGCCACCGCTACTGCCTACACGGCCAATTTCATCGCCACGGCTCACCTGCTGCCCAGGGCGGGCGCTGAACTGCTGCAAGTGGGCGTAGAGCGTCATGATCTGGTCTCCGTGGTCGATGATCAGCAGGTTGCCAAAGCCACGCATCCAGTCAGCAAACACTACACGGCCTGTATGAACCGCTTTGACGGCACTGCCTGCTCCCGCTTGAATTACAATCCCGTTGTAGTGAACGCCGTCCCGTCGCTGAAAGCTGGCGGTAATGGCGCCCTGCACCGGCCAGGGCAAATCGCCTTGGGTGCGGGTAATGTTCGTAGTGGGTGTGGGTTCAGCCAAGCGCGCCAGTTCGGCTTGAATAGCTCTTAGCTGCTGCTCAGCCTGTTCGCGGCTTTGGTTAAGATCTGCCAAGCGGTCAGCTTCACTACCGTAGCGGTCGTCTAGCGTCGTTACCACGCCTCGGCGCTCTTCGGTACGCTCGGCGAGCAGCGCGCTTTGGGTTTCCAGCTCGTCGGCTAGTGTATCCAGGCGAGTTTGCCGCTCGGCGAGCGCCAGTTCGGTATCCGCGAGCGCGGTATCCAGCCGTGCAATATCGTTCAAGCGTTGTTGGCGCGCTCGTGTTAACCGGTTTAAGTAGGCCTGCATGCGGTCAAGTTCAGCGGGATCGCTTTGGTTGAGCAGCAGCTTCAGCTGGGGTGTTGGCCCCAGCCGGTAAAGCGCGGCAAGCTGCTGACCTAGCGCGGCGTACTGGGCATCGCGTTCACCCTCTAAGCGTTCGCGGTGCTGGCGTAGCAGGGTGGTTTCATCGGCGAGCTGGCGTCGCTCGGCCTGTAGCTGGTCCAGCCGCTGGTGGGTCTGGGCCAGCTCTGTTTCCACTTCCCTTAGCTCTTGCTGGGCGCTGTTCCGCGCTTGGTCCGTGGCGCTTAGCCGCTCAGCCATGGCATCAATTTCTTGGCCGAGGGCGTCAAGCTGCTCTCTGGCAGCCTGTTCGTCCTGTTGTGCCATCGCCGTCGACGAATAGCCCAGCGTTAGCAAGGCCGTCGTCAACAAGGCCGTTCGAGCTAGCCGTTGCCACATGGGCATTACTCGAAGCGCAGCAGCGGAGTTCCGGTCATCGCCTCAGGCTGTGGCTGATTCATCATGGTCAACAGCGTGGGGGCAAGGTCACACAGGCGGCCATCTTCGAGCTGGGCAGCGCGCTCACCAACGTACACTAGCGGCACCACAAAGGTGGTGTGGGCAGTTTGCGGTGCACCGGTTTCCGGGTGAACCATCTGCTCGGCATTGCCGTGGTCGGCGGTGATCAGGCAGGCACCGCCCGCGCGCTCAATCGCTTCCACCGCGCGGCCAACGCAAATATCGACGGTCTCAATCGCTTTCACGGCGGCGTCGAAATCCCCGGTGTGGCCTACCATGTCGCCATTGGCGTAGTTGCACACCATGAGATCGAAGCGGCCGCTATCAATGGCTTCTACCAGCTTGTCGGTAATCTCATAGGCGCTCATTTCCGGCTTTTCGTCGTAGGTTTTAACGTCACGGGGGGAGGGCACCAGGATGCGCTCTTCACCTTCGTACTCAGCTTCGTTACCGCCGGAGAAGAAGAACGTCACGTGGGGGTACTTCTCTGTTTCGGCAATCCGCAGTTGGGTGAGGCCGCGCTTAGCGACCACTTCGCCTAGGGTGTCGGTTAAGTCGGTAGGCGGAAACGCGGCTGGCGCGGCGATGTCCGCTGAGTATCGCGTCATCATGACCAAGCCATCACCGGCAAGCGTTGGGCAGGCACGGCGCTCAAAGCCGGTGAACTCTGCATCGGTGAAGGCGCGGGTCAGCTCACGAGCGCGGTCGGAGCGGAAGTTTAGGAATATTGCTGCGTCGCCATCTTGTAACGTGATGGCGTTACCGTTAACCGGCACGCTGGTCGCCGCCACAAATTCGTCGGTTTCGCCGCGCTGGTAGGCGTCGCGTAGTCCGCTTTCCGCGCTGGTGGCGGTGTAATCGGCGTGGCCGTCGGTGAGCAGGCGGTAGGCTTGTTCAACGCGCTCCCAGCGGTTGTCGCGGTCCATGGCGAAGAAGCGGCCAATGATGGAAGCCACAAAACCGTTATCGGCACCGACCAGTTCTGAAAGGCGGGCGTTGGCGCGCTCGATAGACGCTAGTGCGCTTTGCGGCGGCATATCCCGCCCATCTAGAAAGGCATGCACGTAGATGCGCTGGGCACCGCGCCGCGCTGCTAGCTCGGCCATGGCGATGAAGTGATCTTCGTGGCTGTGGACGCCGCCTGGAGAGAGCAGGCCCAGCAGATGCACGGCACGGCCATTGGCGACTGCTGCGTCGATGGGCTTGGTGAGCACCTCGTTGGTATCCAGGTCGCCATCTTCAATGGCTTTGGTGATGCGCGTGAAGTCCTGGTAAACGATACGCCCGGCACCCAGGTTCATATGGCCGACTTCGGAGTTGCCCATCTGGCCGTCGGGTAGCCCCACATGACGGCCATCGGTATGCACGAAGGCGTGGGGGCGGTTAGCCCACAGTACGTCCATCACAGGGGTGTTGGCTGCAGCGACAGCGTTGTGGGCGTTGTCGGGGTTGTGGCCGTAGCCGTCTAGGATAATCAGCGCAACGGGGCGCGGTGCAGATGTTGTCATTGAAAATTCCCTCGTTTGTGAGTCAGCCAAGCGACGTGAGGTGCAGTTTGAAACGCTGGTGAGGGCGGCTCAGCCAGTTTTCAGACAACACCTGATAATCGGGGTCGCGACAGGCGCGCGCTTGGGGCATCATAACGCAGGCAGCCGTCGGGCGTCATGGCCTGCGCGGTATGCCCTGTGACGTGTATACTTGTCGCGTTTCTGAGGGCGGTTAGGCCGCTTTTTTCTGCATAGACCAAGAGATTGTGTTCGCGATGATCGATCAGCTGTTCGAATTCGTAATGAACCACCCCCTCCTCGTGGGGGCATTTTTGCTGGTGCTCATAGCGTGGATTATTTATGAAACGCGTAGCGCCTCCTCGAATGCGGTGTCCTCTACCCAGGCCACTCAGCTCATCAACCGCGAAGACGCGGTGGTGCTGGACATTCGTGAGAGCAAAGACTTCAAAGCCGGGCATATCGCAGGCGCTCGCAACATTCCCCAAAGCAGCCTTGATAGCCGCATGAACGAGCTGGATAAAGTGAAAGCCCAGCCGATCATTGTAGTCTGCAAGCATGGCCAAAGTTCTGGCGCTGCCCAGGCAAAGCTGGAAAAAGCGGGCTTTGAACGGGCGATGAAGCTGCGCGGCGGCATGATGCAGTGGCAGTCGGATGGCCTTCCGGTGGTTAAGAAGTAAACGAGAGCATAAGTAGCTGCGCAGCTGCGCATATTTTTATTGGATAAATAATTAGGAGTATCCCATGGCGGAAGATAACAACACCCCGCAGGCAGGCGCCGCAGAAGGCGAAAAGCCCCAGCTGAAATTCTCGTTACAGCGTATTTACGTGAAAGACATTTCCTTTGAAGCGCCGAACTCTCCTTCTGTGTTCAAGCAGGCGTTCAAGCCGAAGGTCAATCTGGACCTTAACACCACCAGCCAGAAAGTGGCCGATGACCAGTACGAAGTGGTCGTCAAAGTGACCGCGCAGGTCAACGACAGCGAAACCGGCACCACCTCGTTTTTGGCGGAAGTCGAGCAGGCGGGCCTGTTCCGTATTTCAGGCATTGAAGGTGCACAGCTTGAGCAAACGCTGGGTGCGTTCTGCCCTAACCTGCTGTTCCCGTACGCCCGGGAGTGCGTTGATAACCTGGTCAACCGTGGCGGTTTCCCGCCGCTGATGCTGGCGCCGGTTAACTTCGAAGCCATGTACGCCCAGCGCAAGCAGCGCGAAGCGCAGCAGGCAAGCCAAGCGGCTGAGAACACGCACTAAGCCATGTGCGATTCGCTAAACGCGGCTGGTTGGGTGGCGCGGCACGGCAAAATGCCGCGCCTCTATGTACCTGCTGAGTTTTCAGCGGGCACTACCTTAACGCTACCCGAAGGCCCTGCTAAGCACGTTACTCGCGTGCTGCGCATGGGCGAAGGGGCACCGCTGATCTTGTTTGATGGCGCAGGCCAAGAAGCAGGCGTTCAGCTGGCGGAGGTGGGGCGTAAGCACACCACTGTTACTGTTGAGGCGGTGTGGCCTGGCAGCGGCGAGTCGCCGCTTGCGGTGCATCTTGGGCAAGCGATTTCCAAGGGCGACCGCATGGATTACGCCATTCAAAAAGCCGTTGAGCTAGGTGTAACGGCGATTACCCCGCTGTATACCGAGCGGGGCGATGTGCGTTTGAAAGGTGACCGCGAAGAGAAAAAGCTGGCGCATTGGCAGGCCGTGGCGGCCAGTGCCTGTGAGCAGAGCGGCCGGGCAGTGGTGCCGCCTGTTCACCCCCCGCAGGCGTTAGGTGAGTGGCTGGCCGAGCGCCAAGAGCCGCTGCGCTTGATGCTGCACTTAGCGACGGGTAACGGCTTTGCCCAGCCAGAGCGGCCCGCGTCCGCCGCGCTGTTGATTGGCCCAGAGGGTGGCTTAAGCGATACGGATATTCAGGCCGCTATCGCCAGCCACTTTACGCCACTGACGCTGGGGCCACGGGTGCTACGCACCGAAACGGCTCCTGTGGTCGCGCTCACGCTGCTGCAGCACCACTTCGGCGATTTGTAAGCGCTTACTATCAAGCCGCTGCCGTGTTTGTTGCGGCAGCGGTTTTTTTGTATCCAGCGCTGGCGTCATTCGACGCCGCTTTGCCTTGCCTAGGCAAGGTACCATAATGAAGATCTACTTCTTGTAAGGACGGCACCCATGGTCCGTGAGTCACACTCCACCCCCCGATCCGCCAGCGATGCATCTGCCCAACTGGGCGATGTGGCCTATTTAACCGTGACGGCGGTGAACAGTACCGGAGCCTTTCTGCGTTGGGGGCAGCCCAAAGACGTGCTGCTGCCCTATAGCGAGCAGCGCTTTCGCCCCGACCCCGGCAAGCGGGTGCTGGTGATGCTGTATAGCGACGATCAGGGGCGGCCGGTCGCTACCATGCGTCTTGACCGTTTTTTAACGGACGACGCTTGGGCGCTAGAGAAGGGCGACGAAGTCGATGTGGTGGTAGCCGACCGCACGGACTTAGGTATGAAAGTAGTGGTCAATCACCGCTACTGGGGGCTGATCTACCAAGACGATATTACTCAGCCTCTGCGCCGTGGGCAGTCGCTGAAAGGCTTTGTGAAACAGCGCCGCGAGGATGGCCGCGTGGATATCTCACTGCTACCGCCCGGCGCGGCCCGCCTGGATGTGGTAGGTGATAAAGTGCTGAAAGCGCTGCGTGAGAGCGGCGGCTATCTGCCGCTGGGTGATAAAAGCTCGGCGCACGATATCAAAACCCGCTTGGGAGTTAGCAAGAGCGCTTTCAAGCAGGCGATTGGCCGGCTCTACAAGCAGCAGCTAATCACTCTAGCGCCAGATGCGATTCGCCTAGTGCCCGGTGCGCTCTCCGACCCGGCGGAAAAATAGCCGCAGTTGGAGCCGTGCAAGCAGTGCGGCATACTGATGACCTATTGATCCTCCATGGACTGTATTTCGATGAGCCAATCAACGTTGCATCTCGGTGTGGTGATGGATCCCATCAGCGACATCGCGTACAAGAAAGACACCACCTTAGCCATGCTGTGGGCCGCCCAAGAGCGCGGCTATACGCTGCACTACATGGAGCAGGAAGACCTGTTCTTACAGGCGGGCAAAGCCTACGCGCGGATGCGTCCACTCACCGTGCACCGTAACCCAGAGCACTGGTACGACCTGGGCGAGGCGATTCAGCGTCCGTTGGCCGAGCTGGATGTGGTGCTGATGCGGAAAGACCCGCCGGTGGATGCGGAGTTTATTAACGCGGTGCATCTGCTGGGCTTTGCCGAGCGCGAGGGCGTGCTGGTGGTAAACCCCACTGCTGCGCTGTTGCAGTGTAATGAGAAGCTCTTTGCCCAGCAGTTTCCCCAGTGCTGCGCGCCGACGGTCGTCGCGAGCCGCGATGATGTGCTACGCGCCTTTCATGCCGAGCACGGCGATGTGATCTTCAAGCCGCTCGACGGCATGGGCGGCACGGGCATTTTTCATATCGGCCCCGATGGCCGCAATATTGGCGCGGTGATCGAGCAACTGACGCTGCGTGGCCAGCGCCAAATTATGGCTCAGCGCTACCTGCCGGAAATCAAGGATGGCGATACGCGGATTCTCTTGGTCGATGGCGAACCGGTGCCGTTTGGCCTAGCGCGAATCCCTTCAGCGGGCGAAACCCGCGGCAATCTGGCCGCAGGTGGTCGCGGTGTGAGCCGCGAACTAACCGAGCGCGACCACTGGTTGATCCAGCAGGTGCAGCCGATGATTCGCGAGAAAGGCCTGATGTTTGTCGGCCTGGACGTGATTGGCGACTACATCACGGAAATCAACGTGACGAGCCCGACCTGTGTCCGTGAGATCGACGATCAGCGCGGCACCGATATTTCCGGAATGCTGTTAGACGCTATCGAACGTCGCTTGGCCTAATCGGTGAACGTTCTATTCGCCAAATGACGTAAGGCTTGCCGAGCCATCGGCAAGCCGTAGGAGACGCATGCAAAGCTTAAAACACCACTTTTTGATGGCCCTGCCCCACATGGAAGACCCTAATTTCACGGGCAGCCTGATTTATTTATGTGACCATGACCACAATGGCTGTATGGGCGTGATTGCCAACCGCCCGCTGGAAATTACCCTGGATGCGCTGTTTGAGCAGCTCTCACTCGGCGGTGACGACAGCCCCCACCGCAATGCGCCGGTCTACTACGGCGGCCCCATGCATAAAGATCGCGGCTTTATTCTTCACGTTGGCGACAGCCAAGCGTGGGACTCCAGTGTTCAGGTGGAAGATGGCATTGCGCTCACTACCTCCATGGATATTCTCCAAGCGCTGGCGGATGGCACTGGCCCCGAGCACTTTCTGGTGTGCTTAGGCTGCGCAGGCTGGGAAGTGGGTCAGTTAGAGGATGAGCTGAAAGAGAACGCCTGGCTAACGGTAGAGGGCCAAAGCAACGTGCTGTTTGATACGCCTCCAGCCGAGCGCCTTACGGCCGCCGCCGGTATTCTCGGGGTTGATTTAAACCTAATGACGCGCAACGCAGGGCATGCATAAGCGTGCGGTTGGATGAGGCGTAAGTGGTATGGCAGATAACGGGCAGCGCCTGATCTTGGCGTTTGATTTTGGAACGCGGCGCATTGGCGTTGCCGTGGGTAACGAGCTGCTGCACAGTGCGCGGGAGCTGACGCCGCTGCCCGCGCGTGACGGCATTCCTGACTGGAACGTGGTTACACGTCTTATTGAAGAGTGGCAGCCAGACCTGTTCGTCGTCGGTTTGCCGCTCAATATGGACGGGACCGAATCGCTCATGAGTACCAGGGCGCGTAAGTTCGGCAATCGCCTGCATGGCCGCTACGGCAAACCCTGTGAGATGGTCGATGAGCGTGGCTCGACTCAAGAAGCTAAACAGATCGCCCATGCAGCGGGCCACCGAGGCAACTACCGAGAAGAGAGCGTAGACGGTATTGCCGCTGTGCTGATTTTGGAAGGTTGGTTCGCCCACCAGGAAGGCCTTCCCGGCGGGCGGAGCGCCTACTAATCCACCGCTGTATTAACGGTCTAGGGTGCCAGTTTGGGAAGGCACGAACCAGCGGACCGGGCGCAGGTCTTTCTCAATCAGGTCATCCACTTTTAGCAGCGTGGCAAAAATCGCCATCCGCATGGGAATGCCATTATCGGTTTGGCGGAAAATCGCCAGCCGCG
Source organism: Vreelandella lionensis (assembly GCF_044543515.1). Classification (NCBI taxonomy): domain Bacteria; kingdom Pseudomonadati; phylum Pseudomonadota; class Gammaproteobacteria; order Oceanospirillales; family Halomonadaceae; genus Vreelandella; species Vreelandella lionensis. The sequence goes on from NZ_JBITWC010000001.1 coordinate 191,207, forward strand.
GGTCGCCGTTCAAATCGACGTTCAAATCATTAGCGCCTGGGCGGCTATCGCGGGGAAGCGGGTGCATCACGATCGTGCTTTGGCTACAGCGCTTGTCGAGAAAATCACGGTTGACCATAAAGTCGTCGGAAAGCCCCTGGAAACTCTCGTTCATTTCATCCGTAAAGCGCTCTTTCTGAATGCGGGTGGTGTACACCACATCCAAATCGGCAAAGTCACTGGCCAATGAGTCGCGCTGCTCAATGCGATGCCCGCGAGAAGCCACCAGATCAATTAAGTAAGAAGGCATCTCCAGCCCTGGTGGCGACACCAGCGTAATACGCAGCGGGTCATAAAGTGACAGCAGCTTAATCAGCGAATGCACCGTGCGACCGTATTTCAAATCACCGGTCAGCAGAATATGCGCACCGCTTAAGCGTTTGCCTAATCGCTGAAACTCCTTATCAATCGTATAAAGGTCCAGCAGGGCTTGGCTTGGGTGCTCGCCTGGGCCATCGCCACCATTAATGACGGGTACATGGGTGGCTGCAGCAAATTCGGCTACCGAACCTTGGTCTGGGTGACGCATCACAATCGCATCGCAGTAGCCGCTCATTACACGGCTGGTGTCGTAAAGCGACTCGCCTTTGGCCATGGAAGAGAAGGTAAAGCCTGTGGTGTCGCACACGCTTCCCCCCAGTCGGCAGAACGCGGCATTAAAGCTCACCCGTGTGCGAGTGCTCGCTTCAAAAAACAGGTTGCCCAACACTGCACCTTCCAACACCCGCGTGACTTGGCGGCGGCTAGCAATCGGCTCCATGCGTGCCGCCACGCGTAACAAGTGATCAACGCTCTCGCGGCTTAATGAATCGACAGTTAATAGGTGCTGGCTCATCATGGACCTCATCTTTGGTGGGCGTGGGTGAAGGTGGCAGCTATATAGAGTGCTAAGTGTAACCGCCAAACTAGACGTGCCGAAGCGGTTTCCGTTGCTCTATAGAAGAGGGCAGATAAGGAGGCAGAGGCTTTTTTCGACTATTTGATAATTAGCTCTTGCCAACCCGGTCGCGAATCCGTAAAGTACGCATCCGCTGCCGGGGGCGCCAAGCGTTACCAGCGGTGAATGAGGTTGAAAAACCTCTGGTTTGTCAGGAAGTTAGAGCCGTCTTGTTGTCGTTTAGATCGCTCGCTTCACTCGCTGAAAACAGCGGTTGACAAGCGCTAGGAAATGCGTAGAATACGCCTTCCTCGCTGAGGCAACACGGTTCAGGTCATCGAGCCAGCACAGCGAAACAGCTCTTTAACAATTTGATCAGGTAATTCATGTGGGCGCTTGCCGATGAGGGTGATAAATCACCAAATATCAAGGCAAGCGCACAAGAAAGATGTTCATATCTTTCAAATTCGTTTGAACCTTGAGCCAAGTTTGATCCGCTTTTGTTGCTTTCGAGTGACACGTAAGGATCACAATGATTTTAAACTGAAGAGTTTGATCATGGCTCAGATTGAACGCTGGCGGCAGGCCTAACACATGCAAGTCGAG
>NZ_JBITWC010000002.1:0-192000 GCF_044543515.1 Vreelandella lionensis
CCTGCTTAACGGCTTCGATTTTGAATTCTTCAGTGTAACGGGGACGGCTCATGGATCCTCCTAGATACCTTTAGTATAAGGCCTGGAGGTGTCTATGAAACCTGGGGCGATTCAGTAATAGCAGGAAAAAGGCGCTTGCTTGTGACAGAAGTTAAGGGGCAGTGGCATCCAAAGTTGTACGAAGCTGCATCCAATCAGTTGAGCGAACTGTACTCAATCCACCCCGACGCAGAGCAACAAGGAATATATTTAGTGCTTTGGTTCGGCGCAGAGGAGAAAGTTGCAGGAAAAGCAAAGCATCAGATTTCCGATGCAATGGCGCTTCAGGCTGAGATTGAGAGTTTTCTGCCATCCGAGCTTCAGGGTTTAATTGATGTGTTCGTATTAGATGTTTCAAAGAAAACTTAAATGCTAGGCTCCGTGCTATCTGATCAAAGTAAGGATTCACGTTATCGCAATTTCCGAATATGTTGCATAAATTAAATATATTCTCCTGGATACTAGCGGTGCATAAACTCTATGCTTATAAGGCTAACACCTTTTGGCTATCTTCCTACCTGTCTAAGCTACCCTTCCAACCCTAACCCACCATCGAGACCTCTTCATGCAAACAACACGCATCGTCATCGTGGGCGCTGGTTTGGCGGGGCTGTATGCTGCTTATTTGTTGGAACAGCGGGGCATCACCGATTACGTGGTGCTGGAAGCGCGGGAGCGGGTGGGTGGGCGTATTGCGTCGCTGGTGCCGGATGAGGCCCGTGCTTCTGAGGCGTTTGATCTGGGGCCTTCGTGGTTTTGGCCAGGGTTTCAGCACGCGCTGGGGGCGCTGGTGGAATCGCTGGGGCTGTCGTCGTTTGCTCAGCATGAAACTGGCGATATGGTGGTGGAGCGCTCTCACCAGATGCCGCCTGTGCGCATGCAGGGCTTTGCGAATCAGCCGCCTTCGATGCGGCTGCAAGGCGGCATGCAGGCTTTGATAGATGCGTTGCGCCAGCGTGTTGAATCTTCGCGACTTCATACGGGGCAGGCGGTTCAGTCGATGTCGCTCACCAGCAATGGCAATGTGGCACTGGAGTGTGCGAGCGGGCAGCGTTACAGCGCACAGCACGTGCTGCTGGCAGTGCCGCCCAGGTTGGCGGCGCAGGCGATAACCTTTACGCCGCCGCTGCCGGAGCGGCTTGCTCACCAGTGGGCCAATACCGCTACCTGGATGGCTCCCCACGGCAAATACGTGGCGCTGTATGCCACGCCTTTTTGGCGAGAGGAGCAGCTTTCGGGAGAGGCGCGTAGCTTGATCGGCCCGCTGGGTGAAATTCATGATGCATCTCACCCAGATGGCCACGCAGCGCTGTTTGGCTTTTTTAGCTTACCTGCCAGCGCACGGGCGCAGATAGGCGATGAGGCGTTGCGCCAGTACTGCCGCGCACAGCTAGCCAGGCTGTTTGGCCCTGAAGCAGCTCACCCAACGCGGGATGTGATTAAAGATTGGGCGCAGGAATCGTTCACCGCTACCCATGCCGATCAACAACCTAGCGAGCATCATGGTATGGCACCGCCCGTTCGCGCTGCCGATGGGCCTTGGCAGCCTTGCTTAACCGGCATTGGCAGCGAGTGGGGCGAGCAGTATGCCGGTTACTTGGCAGGTGCCATCGAAGCCGCCGAGCGGGGCGTGGCGGATGTGTTGGCGAAGTAGGGCGCTTGTGCCAAGTGCTAATCCAGCAGCGATTCGCCAGAGCGTGTGAGCAGCGCTTTTAGGCTGGGGGATTCAAACCGGCGCTGAATGGTAATGGCGTAGAACTCCTCCCATACGCCGGGCAGCGCGCCGTAATCTTTGAGGGTGCCGCTGTGCAGCTCGTCGCGCACAACCACGGGGGGCATAACGGCAATGTGCTGAGTGTCACGCGCCAGTAGGCGCATCATCGCCATGTCATCTACCTCGGCGGCAATTTTTGGTGTAAGCCGGTAGTGGCTGCACAACTGGTCAAAGGCGTGGCGAGTGGCGTTTTCCACCCCTGGCAGAATAAACGCGTGGCCGCTCAGGCCGTTGGGAAAGGCGGGTGGCGGCGAGAGGTGGGGTGATGCAATCAAACTCACCGGCTGACGTGCCAGGCGTTGCGAGCGCCAGGGGTGTTCGCTATCACCACGCACGGGTTGGTTAGAGAGCACTACGTCTAACTTGTGTGCAGAAAGCCGCCTTAGCAGGTCATCCATGCCACCGCTTTGCAGTATCAAATCCAGGTCATCTCGGCCCAGCAGCGGCCGTACAAATCCTTCCTGAAAGTTGCGAGAAAGTGTGGCGACTGCCCCGACGCGCACCACCTCGCGGTGGGCGTGGCCGCCTTCAGCAAACAGCGCGCTCAGCTCTTCGCCTTGGGTGAAGATGGTTTCCGCGTAATCAAACGCCAGCCTGCCCGCTTCGGAAAGGTGCAGCTGCCGCCCTTCGCGAATAAACAGCGCTTGGCCCAAGCGCTCCTCTAACTGGCGAATTTGCTGGGAAAGCGACGACTGTGACACGTGCAGCGCTTCGGCCGTGCGGGTCAAGTGGCCTGATTTAGCCACTTGCCAAAAATAGTAAAGATGATGGTAGTTGAGCTTCATGGCAGAGGGCGCCTCAGGCTGCGTGTTGACTATTCGTTCTGTTTTAAAGAACGATTAATGAAAAATAAACTATTTTTTATATGGTGACGAGCTGGGCATAGTCGGTGGCATACGACTAAGGGGGAAAGGCTATGCCAAATTTCGTCGACATAACGGTGCTATCCATAACGGTGCTATTGCTACTGGCGCTGTGGTTACTGGTCCCTATTTCGCTGTTAGTGATGGCGGGCGTCAGCGCACGGGCCAGCACGCCCGCATCGCTGCAGCGCGCTTGGAAAATAGGCCGCTGGTTAACGGCAAGCGCGCTGGTCGCGAGCCTAGCGGTGGGCGGGCTGCTGGTGCTGGATGCACTGAGTGTACCCACCGGCCTGCCCGAAGCCGCTCAGCCGCTGGGCTTGTATCCGGATGGTTTGGCCGTGTGGATGGCGCTACTGATCAGCTTGTTAGGCACGGTGCTGCTGCGTTTTGCAGAGAACTATCTAAAGGGCGATCGTGGCGAGCGTCGGTTTTTGCCCTGGTGCTTGGTGGTGCTGGCAAGCGTGATGCTGCTGGTCTTTACCCATCACCTAGTCGTGATGCTGATTGCCTGGGTGGGCGTGAGTGTGGCGCTGCACCACTTGCTAACGCTCTACCCTGAGCGGGTTGAAGCCCAACGGGCGGCATGGCAAAAATTTGTGGTAAGCCGCTTAGGCGATGCCGCGCTGATTGTAGCGGTAGCGCTTCTCTACGCACGCTTCGGTACCTTTCAGCTACCTGAGCTGTTTGCCGCCGCCGAGGCATCCTCTGGCGGCTGGCAGGTGGAGGCTGCCTCGGTGGCGCTGGCCATCGCGGCACTGTGCAAATGCGCCCAGGTGCCGATGCATGGTTGGTTGATCAAAGTCATGGAAGCGCCCACGCCGGTCTCCGCGCTGCTGCATGCGGGGGTGATTAACCTGGGGGGCTTTGTGTGGCTGCGCCTGTTCCCGGTGTTTGATGGCCTAACGCTGGGCCACTACCTGCTGATTGCGGTGGGTGGTTTTACCGCGCTGGTCGCGGTGATGACGATGCTGACCCAAACCTCCGTCAAGCATGCCCTGGCGTGGTCTACCTGCGCGCAAATGGGCTTTATGCTGTTTGAAATTGGCGTAGGGGCGTACACCCTGGCGCTAGCTCACCTGTTGGCGCACTCACTTTATAAAGCCCACTCCTTCTTGGCGTCTGGCCGTACCGTGCGGGCCTCGCGCTGTGAGCGCCTGCCGCTTGCGCCGCTGCGTCAGCGGCTTTCCCTCGCGCTGCCTGCGGCCGCCGTCGCGGCAACGGTACTGATAATGTGGCCCTCTCTGGTCAGTAATAATCCACTGCTGGGTGCACTGCTTAGCTTGGCGGTGGGCTGCACGCTGTTGGGCATGCCGGTGGGCACCGCCAAACCCAAGCGCTTAGCGCTGGTAGGAATGGCGCTTGCCCTGGTGCCGCTGTATGCCTTGCTACACAGCGTGCTGGCACCGGCGCTGCCCAGCGCCTACACGCCTTTAACACTCACGGCAGGCCTTTTAGGGGCACTGATGCTGGCAAGCCTAGTGCTGGCCGCTGGGGCCGTGACGCTGTTTCCTCAGGCTGCCTGGGTAGCCCGCTGGCGTGTTCACTTTAGCCAAGGGCTTTACCTGGCACTGCCATTTCAGCGTGCGGTGGATGCGGTGGCCCCCATTCGTGCCTGGTCGCGTCCTTCATCGCTTGCCCCTGGTTTAAAAGGAGAGTGGTCATGAGTCAGCCTGTTGCCGTAGACACATCCTCACGCCATTCATCAGCGCCATCGCCAGAGCAGTACCGCGATGCGCTAAAGCGCGCGACCGACACCATTGCCCCGGTATGGCCGCTGGACCAGTGGATAGCGGTGAACCCTTGGTGGGGCCTGAAACATCAGCCCATTGAGCAGGTGAGCCAAGCGCTCAGCCGCCGGGCCGGGCAGCCGATGACCATGCCAGCCGAGTTTTATCGTGACGCTTGGGAATCGGGCCGGATTACTCCGCAAGACTTGCAGCAGGCGCTGCGCCAAGGCGGCTACGCTTATAGCGAGCAGAGCCTAGTGAGCTACTTGGCAACACCGCCAAAGCCGGTAACGCCGCTACGCAGCGCCTGGGATTCCCTGGCAGGACACGATGGGTTTGACCCGCTGGCGGAGAGCTGCGCGAGCTACTTCGATCACCATCAACAGCGCTGGGCAAGCCGTTCTGTGCCTTCGCTTTATCACTTCTGGAAAACGGCGGCACAGCACGATCTGCGCTGGCCTAAAGCGCAGCGCCAGGCGCTACAAACTCTGCCAGATGACCCCACAGCTGCGGTTGAGCAAATAGCCGCAGACTGGGCGCTCACCCCAGAAGCGTTTGAGGTGCTGGCCCACACGCTGCTGCTACGGGTTAACGGCTGGGCTTCCTGGTGCCAAGGCATTGGTTGGCATACCGCCCACCAGCAGGCAGAGGCGGGCATTACCCAGCTGGCGGCCATGGTACTGGCGTGGGAGTGGTTAGGGGTTAACCAACTGACCAGCATCCAGCAGCGCGAGTGGTTTGCCCAGTGGCAAACCGCCGATGCCGCCATTGCTTCTGCGCATGAGGCGCTATGGTGCTGGCAGCACGCCTATGAGCTGGGCTACCAGCGGGCGCTAGCCACGACGTTAGCCGCGCCGGGTACCGAGTTCTTCTCCGCCCCTAAGGTGCAGGCTGCGTTCTGTATCGACGTGCGCTCTGAGCGGTTTCGTCGTCATTTAGAACAGGCCGCACCTACCGTGGCCACATTAGGTGTGGCGGGGTTCTTCGCTATGCCGGTGGCCGATGCGGCTACAGGGCCCGAGCGTGCCCAGCCCCGCGTGCCGGGGTTGTTAAAACCGACTTATCGGGTGGGCTCGTTGCAGCCGCAGCAGCGGGGCGTTCAGCGCTATCAAAAAGAGAGCCAGCGCCAAAGCGTGCGCCACGCGAAGTACGCGCCGCTTTCAACCTTCACCCTGGTGGAGACAACCGGCATTGCCTGGGGCTGGAAGCTGATCAAAGACAGCCTGCGCAAACAGGCAACCGTGCCCCAGTGCGAAGCGCCCGCCGGGCTTTTCCATACCTACGACGGCGAGCCAATTGCCCGCCATGAAAAAATAGCGCTGGCGAAAAACCTGCTAACGCTGCTGGGAACCCCCACGGCCTCGCTGCTGGTACTGGTGGGCCACGACTCCCAAAGCGAAAATAACCCACATCACGCCGGGCTTACCTGCGGTGCCTGTGGCGGGCAGGGCGGTGGCATGAATGCGCGGGTGGCCGCTGCGCTGCTGAACGACCCGGAAGTACAGCAGGCCTTACAACACGCAGGTATCACGTTGCCCAGCCCTTTTCACGTATTGGCCGCCACCCACTGCACACTCACCGACCGCGTGCATGTCTACCGGGATGAGCAGATGCCCGAAGCGCTAGAAGACGCGCTGGCCGCATTTGAAAGCGGTGTACACGTGGCGGGTGAGGCTACTCGTCTTGAGCGGGCACCTGACCTGGGGGTGGATGACGCCGACCCGATTGAGCGCCTGAAAACCTTCGCTATGCGCGGTGCCGACTGGTCGCAACCGCGGCCTGAGTGGGGGCTGGTAAATAACGCCGCGCTTATTTTAGCGCCACGGGCGCGTACCCAAGGGAAAGCGCTGGACGGGCGCGCGTTCTTGCACGACTACCGCCCAGAGCAAGATTCGCAAGGCAAGGTGTTAGAAGGGCTGATGATGGCACCGATGCTGGTGGCCAGTTGGATCAACCTGCAGTACTACGCGTCTACCGTGGTGCCTGGACTGTACGGCGCGGGTAATAAGCTGCTGCACTCAGTGGTGGGTGGCCATGTGGGGGTTATTGAGGGTAATTCGCCCCAACTGCGCATTGGCTTGCCGGAGCAGTCGCTGCGCGATGGCGAGAAGCTTCATCACGAGCCGCTGCGCTTAACCGTGGTGATCGACGCGCCCAGGGAGCGCATCGAAGCGATTATTGAACGCCAGCCGGTGGTGGCGGATTTAATCAACCACCGCTGGCTGTGGCTCACTCGTATGGGAGAAGGTGGCCTAGAGCGCTATTCGCCAAAAGGCTGGCAGCCGGTTGCCGTTTGAGGGGCGAGCTACTCAGCGCTGATAACTTCATAACCGGTCATCTCTAAATAGCCCACCCCGAGCGCTGCCTGTGTGGCGGTGTCGCGCACCGTCACATCGCCTTCCCAGTAGGGCACGGTGGTGGGCATCCAGCGGTTGGGGTCGCGGGCTTCAATGGTGAGGTCTAGCCCCGCGTTGGGCAGTGTCAGCTGCCAAGTAGTAGGTATATCGCGTTGGGCCACTCGGCTGGTGGCGAGTGGCGTTAGCGTGACGTGGTCAGTGCCCATCTGTTGAGTCGTGCCTTCAGCGTCAAACAAGTGGGTAAACAGATAGTCGCCGCCGTTCTCGCCACCGCCACGTAAGCGGTACGCCATGAGCTTACGGCCATCGTTCAAATGCAGCGAAAACCAGTCCCAGCCGGTCTGTTCTGCCGTTAATAGCTGGCTGCTCCACTCCCGATCTAGCCAGCCATTACCCGTGACGGCTTTTTGCTGGCCATTGAGCGTGACGCTGCCTTCAATGCGTAAAAACGGCTGGCTGTAGTAGTGCGAGCCCTGGCCTTCAACGGTTTTGGCGTTAAAACCGTTCTTGCCGTGCCATACCAGTGGGCCCTCTGCTGAAAGCGTTAGCTCGTAGCCAAAGCGCTCGTTGCCTTCGCCGCTGTAGGCGCTAAGCGTAAATTGCTCAAAGTTGGCCGTGGCGGGGCTTTGAAAAATCCAGTCGTCAATCCACGCTTGAAAAGGGGCCGCTATCACCCCTGCCTGCCCTTGGGGCTGCTGGCTGTGGCTGCGGGCGAAGCGTTCGGCTGCAAGGTGGGACTCCCCTTGAGAAAGCCCCATATGCGCCATCCACACTTGGTCGCTGGCCCACTGGGTAGAGGCTGGGCGCTCTTCCGGGGGCACTAGCGCTTGGCGAAACAGCGTCCATTGAAGCCCTAGCGGCTGGTCAGATTCATCTTCTAAGTTAGCGGTGAGATACCACCACTCAATACGGTAATCCGGGTGGGGGCCGTGGTCTTCTGGAAACGCGAGCGGCGCTTCGGCACTGGCTTGGGCATAGCCTTCTGCCTGCGCGCCCAGCCCGGCAAAGCCCTCAGTGGGCGTGTTGGCGTCTTCTTCGCTGCACCCCGCAAGCCCCGCACTAACGCCAGCCGCCGCTGCCATCCATATTGCTAATAAGACGCGTTGCATACGTGATTTCATGCTTCTCCCTCGTTTAGCAGTGCGCGAGGCGAGCTGCGCCATAGTTTCCAGCAGGGCAACGCGGCGGCCAGTAGCGCCACCGCGAGTGCCGTGAACAGCATCATGGCTATTTCACTCGGGAACAGCTGCAGCGGTAGCCGCCAGCCAAAAGCCGCTACGTTGATGACCGCGACCAGCAGCCAGGTAATCGCGATACCGAGTGGCAGGGCAAACAGGCCCGTGAGCAGGGCAAGGCCACCTAGCTGCATCAACGGTAGGGTGACCAGCGTTCTCCGTGGAACGCCCAGCGCCCATAAGGCGGCCAGTTGGCGCTGGCGCTGATGCGCTTGGGCCAACAGCGTGGCGAGCAATGCCAAAGCGGCCACGCCGAGGGTAAGGCCATTTAAAGCGCGGGTAATGCTGAAGGTGCGCTCAAAGATTTGCGTGGCCAGCTGCTTCACCTCCTGCTGATTGATCACTGCTTCACCGGAAAGGTTGAACTCCTCCATCAGCGTTTGGCGAAAGTTCGCCTCGTCAGCGCCATCCCGCAAGGCGACGCCTACGGTGGCCAGCTCGCCCTCAAAACGCCGGGTTAATACCTCGACGGTCATCACCATTTGCGGCTGGGGGTTGCCGTAATCCGGGTAAATAGCGGCAATGGTGACATCGCTACGGCCTTGGCGGCTTGCTAGCGTCAGCGTGTCGCCGGGGGCTAGGCCTTGCGCGAATGCCATCTGTTCGTTAATAAATACGCTGCCTTGGCTGAGCGCCTGCCACGCGGCGGTGCTGCTGTGCTGTGTCTCTAGTAGCGGCCAGTGATCGGTGAGTAGCGGTACGGGGTGAATGCCAAACAACGAAACGCTGCCCTGAACGGGCTGTGCACTGCCTGAAGCAGAGCGAATACTGAGTAAATCTGTATGGCCCCTGGCGGTAGGCAGAATTTCCAGCACGCTCTCTTGATCGCGCAGCCATTCATTGAGCGGGGCCAGGGTAGAGGGCGCAGCATTGATATACAGCGGCGCGCTTAAGCGCTGGTCTAGCCAGTCTAAAAACGTCAGCCGAAAGCCGCCCACCATGCTGCTGACCCCCAAGTTAGTGGCCAGCGCAATCAATAGCGCCATCATGGCCAGCGATAAGCGGGGAAGCTGTAGCTGTATATCCGCCACGGCCCACTGCAGCAGAGCAACGCGACGAACAGCGGCTTGTAAGCCGTTCAATATGGCATTGAGTAGCGGCGGCAAGCAGAGCGCACTGGTGAGCAGTAGTGCCGCGACCAGTGCGAAACTCAGCATCAAGCCGCTGCCGCTAGGTAGCCTGCTCAGCCAAAAGGCCAGCCCAAGGGTAAGCAGGTCCGCTAAACCGCCCGCTGTCAGCATGCGCCTTAGCTGGCGCTGGTAGCCGCTGCGCCAGGCATAGGCGTGCCCAAGGGCGAGCACGTTAAGTCTTGCCGCTCTCCACAGCGTACCGCTACCGGCCAGCAGTAGGCCGCCCAGCGTGATCGCAATGCTCCCTAGCCAGTAATGCCAGGGCAGGGCGAGTGACTGTTGAACATCTGCCCGGTAGAGCGATGTCAGCGTGCTGGCCACATCCGGCAGCAGTTTTCCGGCAAGCCACAGCCCGCTGAGTAGCCCGGCGGCTGCGCCTATGCCACCCAATACCAGTAACTCAATCAATATCGCTAGAGTAATAGTGGCGGCGGGCACGCCCAGGGCGCGAAGGGTGCGCAGCGTTGTTAGCCGTTGCTCCATGGCTAAGCCAAGCGCGGCTTGAACAATAAACAGCCCCACCACTAAGGAGAGAAACGCTAGCGCGGTTAAATTGAGGTGGAAGCTGTCGGTGAGCTGTTCAGGAGAGGCAATGCTGGCCGCTCGGGTGATTCGGTAGCCGCTGGGCGGTTGTTCAATGTCATCCGGTGCGCTCACCAAGCTCAGTGTGGCCTGTTCACCGTAGAGTGCGTAGAGCGCGCCGATATCCATCACCAGCGTGTCTGGCGGCAGGTCGTTACGCAGTTGCAGGGGCGGTAGCGGTTGCCCACTGAGTAGCGGCGTCGCACCTGGGGCATCGCCACGATTGAGCCCTAGAGTGGGCAGAGTGTCCGGGGCGAGCTGAGTTTGCCAAGGGGGTGTGATGAATTCAGTGAGTGAGCCGCTGCCCTCTCCTGGAGGCAGCGTAAAGGGGTCAATGCCTAACAGCGTTAGCGGTTGTCCTTCATGGCTGAGGCTCGCTTCGAGCAGCGGCGAAATCGGAAGCCCCGCTCGCCGCAGCGCGATGTAGTCGTCCATGCTGAGTGGCGCGTTGTCTAGGCGGTCTAGCTGGTCGGTGTCGGCGCTGAACAGCTCGTTGGCTCGGGCGTAGCTCTCTTTCGCCGTGGCGTTAATGGCTTGCACGCTGCTCCACAGGGCGCTGGCAACCCATAGCCCCACCAGCAGCATCGCCAGCTGCCCAGGGTGGCGCTTGTAGTGGCTAAAGAGCGTGATGAGGACGCGCTTCATCATCAGCGTGCGTCCTGTAGCTGGCCGTGATGCAGTCGAAAGGCGCGGTCCAGCGGCGCGGCTACTCGCGCACTGTGGGTGACCATTAACAGCGCACACTGGGTCTCTTTCACCAGCGATAGCAGCAGGTTTAGAACGCTATCGGCGGTGTGCTCATCCAGGTTGCCGGTGGGTTCATCGGCCAGCAGCAGCGCAGGGCGAACGGCCAGGGCGCGACCAATCGCAAGCCGTTGCTGCTGGCCCCCAGAGAGCTGTTCAGGGTAGGTCGCCTCCCGGCCGGCTAACCCCAGCCGCTCCAGCAAATAGGCGCTCCACGCTGGGTCTTCTCGGCCTGCAAGCCGTGCTTGGAGGCGCAGGTTATCGGACACGTTCAAGCTGGGTACTAGATGAAACTGCTGAAACACCAGGCCGAGCTGTTGGCGACGCAGCTTTGCACGCTCGGTTTCATTCAGCGCGGAAAGCGTGTGGCCATTGATGACCACGCTGCCCTGGTCAGGAGTATCCAGCCCGGCGGCTAAGTGAAGCAGAGTAGATTTACCGCTGCCTGACTCGCCCATCAGCGCCAGGCTTTCGCCTTGTTTAAGCGTGAGGTTTACGTGATGGAGCACATGCAGTTCGCCCTGAGGGGTACTGAAGGTTTTACTAAGCTGATGCAGGGCAAGCATGCGCGTCTCCTGGGTGACTAATCGTCGTTACTATAGCAAAGCGTTAACCAAAAGGGCGGTAACTTATACGCATCTTTTGCAGTTTGTGTTTGTTGGATAGTTCTGGGTGAGGGCGGCTTGTGGCGCCATGTTGGTCTAGTCTCAAATCGAACAGTGCTCATCACGAAGTGCAAACCAAGGAGAAAACATGGATAGAATCTACGCGTGGGATCACAAGCACGAGCGAGTGGTGTATCGCATTCCTGGGCATACCCACAAAAATGGCCGAGAAGATAGCGACCTTTCCCCGGTGTGGCTGTCTGCCCAGCCGGAAGACCTGCCCGAGGGAGTAGGCATTGATGACCTGCGTAAGGTGGATGTCGAGGAGTAGCGGGAATTGAGGCGTAACGAGAAAGCCATTCGGCGCGGCCACTGCGTTTTGTTAAAAGTTTGCTAAGCTAGCCAGCGGTTTTCTTAGCGGGTACGCAATGGTATGAGTTCGCTTCACTCCCTCTTTCGCCCCACGCGCTGGCTGCCCGGCGGGCATTTGCAGACCCTGTATAGCCCGTTATTCCGCGCGAAACCCAGGCTTCAGCGCCAACGCGAGCGCATGACGCTGCAAGATGGCGATTTTATTGATCTGGATTGGTACGGCCCGCAAGGCGAACAGACCCGCTGCGCCATTCTGCTCCATGGTTTAACGGGTAGCTCGTCATCGCTGTATATCTTAGGCCAGCAAAAGGCGCTGGCCGCACAGGGTTGGCAGAGTGTGGCGGTGAACTGGCGGGGGTGTTCCGGCGAGCCTAACCACCGTGCCCGAGGCTATCACTCCGGTGCAAGTGAAGATTTGGCCGATATTGTGACGCAGCTGGTGGCGCGCTATCCCGGTAAGCCTTTGGTGGCCGTGGGTTACTCACTCGGTGGTAACGTCCTTTTAAAGTACCTTGGCGAGACCGGCAGCCAGTGCCCTTTGCGTGCGGCGGTGGCTGTTTCTGTACCGTTTCGTTTGGACCACTGCGCGGATCGGATTAGTCAGGGATTCTCCAAGGTGTATCAAGCGCGCTTCTTGCGTGCCCTGCGCCATTACGTGGAGTCTAAGCAGCACGCATTTCGCCAGCAGGGTCGCACCGATGAGCTGGCGCGGCTTATGTCTCTTGAAACGCTAGAAGGCATGAAGACGTTTTGGGACTTTGATGGTCGAGTGACGGCCCCTTTACACGGTTTTAATAGCGCCGATGAGTATTACCAGCGCAGTAGCAGCGCCTATTTTGTTAACGCTATTCAAGTGCCTACCCTGATGGTTCACGCTAAAGATGACCCGTTTATTTACCCCCATAGCGTACCGGAAGCCCACGCGCTGCCTCACTGCGTGGCATTAGAACTCTTCCCTAGCGGTGGGCACGTTGGGTTTATTGAAGGTAGCCCTTGGCGGCCGCGCTACTATCTCGAGCATCGTTTGCCTACGTGGCTAGACACACAGGTGCCGCATACACCATCTATCGAGGTTGGATATGTCTGAATTTTATAACCGGTTAAAGGAAGTCGCATCGCCACGTATCGGACTTGGCTGTATGAACCTCTCGCATGGCTACGGGCACTATGTGCCGGAAGAGCAGGGCATTCGGGCGCTCAATGATGCTTTTGAGATGGGCTACCGCCATTTTGATACGGCGACGCTCTACGGCGGTACGGCTAACGAAAGCCTGTTAGGAAAGGCGCTGGCTTCTAAGCGGCGTGAGCTATTGCTGGCCAGCAAGTGTGGCATGGCCATGGACCCTGTGAGCGGTAAACGGGTGATTGATGGCCGCCCCGATACGCTCCGCCGCCAATGTGAAGAAAGCCTGACTCGCCTGAAAACTGATCACCTAGACCTCTATTACCTCCACCGTATGGACCGCCAGGTACCGATTGAGGAGAGTGTGGGAGCGCTAGGCCGACTGGTGGAGCAGGGCAAGCTGCGCGCTGTGGGCCTTTCGGAAATATCTGCTGATACGCTACGCAAGGCACACGCTGAATACCCGGTAGCGGCGGTGCAGTCAGAGTACTCGCTGTGGACACGTAACCCCGAGATTGCCCTTAGCCAAGCGTGCCAAGAGCTGGGTACCGCGCTTGTGGCTTTCAGCCCGCTAGGTCGCGGGTTTCTCTCTGGCGCTATTCACGCCCATACCGCTTATGCGGAAGGCGATATGCGTGCCGGAATGCCGCGCTTTAATGGCGATAATCTGACCCATAACCTGACGCTGCTGGCGCATTTTAATGCGATGGCGAACGATTTAGAGATGACGCCTGCCCAGCTGGCGCTTGCTTGGGTAAAGGCGCAGGGCGACCATGTCATTCCCATTCCTGGGTCACGCTCCGTTAGCCATATGCAGGAAAACCTCTACGCCGAGCAGGTGGTATTAAGTGAAGTGGATTTGGCTCAACTCAATAAAATGATGCTGCCTGGAGAAATCGCCGGTGCTCGTTACAACGAAGCGCAGCAGGCAGATATCGATACAGAAGAGTTTGTATAAATAGGCAGCGAGTTTATTTTCGGTGGCCCGTTGCTTTCTTTTTGCACTGGGCTACCATTCGATTCATTCAGGCGAGCTTTTCGCCTTATTCAGGGTTATTACCATGTTAAAAGGTTTAATCATCTGCTTTGTGGTGCTTTTTGCGCAGTTAGCGGTGCTTAAGGTGATTGATGCACGGCTATATAATGCTCAGGATGTTCGCCAAGTGGTATCCACGGTGACCACGCCGCACAAAGAAGACGAAGAAGACGACAGCGAAGCGCCGAGGGTGTAGTTTAGACTCTAGTCAATCAGCGTTAAAAAATGGGTAGCCAAGGCTACCCATTTTTTATGCGCGTTATAGCATCTCTTCAAGCCACTGGTTGAACGTGGCCCAAGACTGCTCATCGGCTCGTTGATGGTAGCGGTCGCTGCCAAATACGCTAAACGCATGCGGTGCGCCAGAGTAGATGCCGACTTCATAGGTGACACCAGCTTCTTCCAGCTCGCCTGCCAGCGTTGCGACGTCCTCCAGGCTAACTGATTCATCGGCTCCGCCATGGGCAATGAAAATGGGCGGTGTATCTTGGGGGTAAGCTTGGCCCTCAGGTGTATCTAGCCCACCATGAAAGCTGGTGTACGCGGCTATGTCGCTTGCCTCGCCAGAACGAGCCATCTCAAGCGCCACAGCGCCGCCAAAGCAGTACCCCATTATTACCGTGTTTGGGTTAGCGCCTGCTTCTCTGGCTTGCGTTAAACCTGCCAAGGTAAGCTCTCGCATCCGTTCGCGATCTTCGTAAAGCGCTCGGGTAGCGGCCTGCTTATCTTCCGTTGATTGTGGGCGATTGTTAGCGCCAAACAGATCCACGGCAAATGCGTCATAGCCCTGTTCCGCGAGCATATCGGCCCGTTGACGTTCGTAGTCATCGACGCCGTCCCAGTCATGTACGATGAGCACGCTGCCTTTAGCGTCTTCTCCAGCGGAGACAAAATAACCTTCAAAACTCTCGCCATTCACGTCGTAAGTGATGTCTTTGCCGCTAGGGGTATAGCCATAGACCGTTGTGGAAAGTAATAAGGTGGAAAAGGTAAGGGCAGAAAGTGTAGAAATACCCGTTACTGAGAGGGGAGTGGGGATTTTAAAGCGCATTGTAGTGTCAAAGTCGATGTGGGAGTTACAGCATAGTCAACCATGCCGAGAGGAGATGCGTAAAAGCGTACGGTTAGCGTGGAAGACAAAGACTTGCGTCTGGAACTAGGTAACGGCATGCTTGTCCGTTGATAGTATGACTACTAGGGAGCATAGATACATGGCTTTTAACGATTCGAATATGGCGAGAACGCAAACCCATAGCGCGGTGAGCGGTGCCAGTGCTAACAAGGTTTTGCGCAATACCTACGCACTGTTGGCAATGACGCTGCTGTTCTCTGCAGTTACAGCGGGTGCCTCAGTGGCGATGGGCATCCAGCAGATGAATATCTTTGTATTCTTCATCGGTGCTTATGGCCTGATGTTCCTGGTTCACAAAACAGCTAACTCCGCAGTTGGACTGCTGTCGACCTTTGCGTTTACTGGCTTTATGGGCTTTACCCTGGGCCCAATTATTTCTGCGTACCTAACGTTGCCTAATGGCAGTGCGCTGATTATGAATGCGCTGGCTATGACCGGCCTGACGTTTATTGGCCTCTCTGCAGTAGCGTTGACCACGAAGAAAGATTTCAGCTTCCTCAGCAATTTCCTGATGGCGGGTGCCATCGTGCTGATTCTGGCGATGGTCGCTGGCATCTTCTTTAACATTCCGGCGCTGTCGCTGATGGTTTCTGCAGGCTTCGTGCTGTTTGCTTCTGCCGCGATTCTCTATCAAACCAGTGAAATCGTACACCGCGCTGGCGAGACCAACTACATTCTCGCGACCGTGACACTGTATGTTTCTATCTATAATCTGTTCGTCAGCCTGCTGTCTATTCTGGGCATCATGAGCAACGATTGATGGATAGTAAGAACGCGATCACTTGATCGAAGTGATATCAATGACAGACCCTACTCAGTAGGGTCTGTTTTTTTTCGTTGAATTGGCACGAGACGATGCAATGGAGTACGGCTTATTAGTCATGGGTGCCCCCTACACAAGTGCGGCACCTCATTCGGCACTGCGCTTTGCTAAAGCGGTGATCAGCCGAGGCCATCAAGTGGCGGGCGTATTCTTCTATCAAGAAGGGATTCATAACGCTTCCAGCTTAATGACACCTCCGCAGGATGAGCTCAACATGCGCGACGCTTGGATAGCGCTGCATCATGAGCATGGCGTGACGCTGGACGTGTGCATTGCGGCGGCGCTGCGCCGTGGCGTAATGAGTGAAGCTGAGGCGAAACGCCATGGGCAAGCGCACTTTAATCTGGATGCGCCATTTGAGTTAACCGGGTTAGGGCAACTGCTGACGCTTCAGCAGCGCTGTGACCGTTTAATCACATTTGCCTAGAGAGAGCGCCCAATGAGTCATGAACACGAACGGCTAGTGATTATTCGCCATGCCCCCTATAGCTCCAATGCCTTGAGAGAAGGGCTAGATGTAGCGCTGGTCGCTGCGGCCTTTGGCCAAACGGTAAGTCTATTGTTTCTTGGCCAGGGAGTGCTGGCGCTTCTCAAAGAGCAGGCAGCCGGTGCGCCAGGACAAAAGGCAACGCTACCGACCATTGATATGCTGGAGATGTATGATATCGACCAGCTGCTAGTGCCTCAAAGCGCGCTGGATGCGTTGAACTTGCAAGCAGCCCAACTAGTGGATGGGGCGACGGTGGTGGCCGACGATACCTTACCCGAATTGGTACAGCGTCACTCCTATGTCATGAATTTTTAAACGGGCAGCGACATGTTACATATTCTGAACAAGCCCCCGCACAGCGAAGCGGCCGCGCAGATGCTCTCTACCGTTGCGGAGGGCGATGGTATTTTACTGATTGAAGATGCCGTGCAGGCGTTACTGCATGCTGATTGGCAAGGTTGGGATGCGGCGGCTGATGTGAGCGTGTGTGTGCTAAAAGAGGATGCGGCTTCTCGCGGCTTAAGCGGAGCTGCGCTCAATAGCCAAGCAATCCTGGTGGATATGGAAGGCTTTGTCGAACTGACTGAGCAGCATACTAAGATTCTGTCATGGTACTAAATCAATGAGTGATGAAAGTTTATACCGTTATCTTGATGCTGATAAACAAATCAAGCTCGACCCCGAAGGCTATTTAGTAGAGCAGGGGGATTGGGACGAGGGTGTTGCTGATTTGTTAGCTAAGGATGAAGAGCTAACACTTACAGAGGAGCACTGGGAGCTCATTCGCGTGGTGCGGGATTTTTATGCCCGCTATGAAATGGCACCAGCGATGCGACCGCTAGTCAAAGCCACCAAGCAAGCATTAGGCGAGGAAAAAGGGCGCTCGGTCTATTTAATGAGCCTATTCCCCGGCAGCCCGCCGAAACGTTTAGCTCGTATTGCTGGGTTGCCCAAGCCGACGAACTGCTTGTAGTAAGCAACCTTAGCGCTAAACCAAATCCCCTCGGGTACACACCGATAGCACGACAGCATCGTCTTGGCTGGTAGAGACTAGGGCGTGGCCCATGTCACTATCGAAGTAGATGCTGTCGCCTTCGGCCAGTACTAGCGGCGCATAGAATTCTGTATAGAGCATGATGTCGCCGTGCAGCACCATCAAAAACTCTTCGCCATCGTGGCGCACCCACTGGTGATACTCTTCAAAACTACGCGCCCGCACGATGGTTTTAAACGGAATCATGCGTTTTTGCGCAAGCTGATGGCCCAGCAGCTCATGCTCGTAGGTGGGAGTAGGGTGCAGCTGCCCTTTTCCTTTCCGAGTGAGATCGCGCCTACCCATGGTGTAGCGTTCGCGCTTTGGTGGCGTAAAGAGCTGGGGCAGGTCGATATTGAGACCACTAATCAGTTTCTGCACCACGCTAAACGTCGGCGACACCTGATCGTTCTCGATTTTGGAGAGCGTGGAGCGAGCAATGCCGGTGCGCTGGCTCACATCTTCCAGCGTCCACTGATTGGCAAGGCGAATCTGCTTGAGGCGCTCGCCCAGGCGTAACGGCTCGACAAAGGGTTTGCGCCCTGACGCGATGCGCAGCGCTGCGTGCTCTTCAGAAGTGGCGGTCATAACGGTCACGTAGAATGGAGGCCAACATGGTGGCTGCATAGTACCACAGCTCCCTAACCGCGGGTGCGGCTAGGGAGTATTGGTGAAGGGCAGGCCCAAGAGCGCTTTCAGGTGTGCTTCGGCACCGCTGGCCAATGACGTGGGATTGTAGCCACCCTCCAACACAGACACGACTCGGTTATCGGCGTAGAGCGCCGCAATTTCCATAGCCAAGTGTGTTACCCAGTAGAAGTCTTCATCCTCAAGGCAAATATCGCCCATAGGGTCATCTTTATGGGCATCAAAACCTGCCGATAGCATCACCAGGTCGGGTTTGAACGCATGCAGCGCTGGCAACCATTGGCGCTCAATAATACGGCGATACTCCTGGCTAGCGGTACCTACTTCCAACGGGGTATTAATCACGTTCTGCCATTCGCTGCGCAGGTAACGCCACGGGTAGAAGGGGTATTGAAAGCTAGTGCAAATCAGTACTTCGGGGTCATTTTTAAAAATATCGATAGTGCCGTTACATTGATGCACATCAAAATCGAGAATGGCGATGCGCTTAGCGCCGTATTTTGCTTTGGCATGGGCAGCTCCCACGGCAATGTTGTTGTAAAAGCAGAAGCCCATCGCATCTGCAGCTTCTGCATGGTGCCCGGGTGGACGAACGGCGCAAAATACGTTATCTGCCTGGCGTTTAAACACCTGATCAACACCACGAACGACTGCACCTGCGGCCACTCGTGCGGCTTTTAGGCTATCTGGGTTCATCATGGTGTCGCTGTCCAGCGTGACAATCCCTTCTTTAGGAAGGCACTTTTCCAGCGCATTTAGGTGGCGCAGGGGATGTACCCTTGCCAAAGCCTCATCGCAGGCTTCTTTCGCATCGGCTTGCATGGTTTGCTGCAATAGCCCAGAGAGTGATAGGCGCGCACGAATTGCCTCCAGCCGCAGTGGGCTTTCAGGGTGTTCTGGCCCCATGTGGTGCAATGCGCAGTCGGGGTGGGTAAGGTAGGCAGTGATCATGCAAGCGCTCCGATAACAATAAAGCTACCTTAATCGCCACGGGGGCTTGCGCGACAGTGTCAATAAGTCGTACACAGTAGTCATTCACTCCAGGGGAGGCGCATTCGTGAGCACACGTTTTTTGCATCATTTTTTCGAACCTCGTTCGGCTGCCGTGTTCGGTGCCTCTGAAAAGCCTGAGTCCTTGGGTGGTTTGGTACTAGGCAATCTTCAAGAGGGCGGTTTTAGGGGCAAACTCTGGGCCGTGAACCTCAAGGGGTACGAAACGGTGCTTGGCGTTGACTGTGTGCGTACGGTTGATGAGCTGCCGGAAGTGCCAGACCTTGCAGTAGTGTGTTCGCCTATTGAAGGCGTCCCCAAACTGATTAAAAAGCTCGGAAAGTTTGGCGTAAAAGCCGCTTTGGTGCTCTCTGGTGGAGCCTACCTTGACCGTGATGAGGACAATAAAGGCTCTATTCGCCAACGCATGCTGCAAGCTGCCCGGGAGTCAGGCATTCGTGTGCTTGGTCCGGAGTGTATGGGGCTGATTGTGCCCGGCAAAAAGCTCAATGCCTCCTACGCCAGCCAGCCGGTTAAAGCCGGCAGGGTCGCCTACCTAGGCCAGTCAGGGATGCTGGCCAACGCGATGATCGACTGGGCAGCGGGTCGCGATGTCGGCTTCTCTCATTTGATTACCGTAGGGGACAGCGTTGATGTCCTGCTGCCTGATTTGATCGACTATGTGAACCAGTTTTCCCCTGCTCAGGCCATCTTATTGCATCTGGAGCGGGTAACGGATGCCCAGCACTTTATGACCTCCGTACGGGATGCTTCCCGTAACCGTTTGGTGGTGGCGATCAAAAGTGGCCGCACGCCGCAGTCGGATATTTCCGGCATGCCCCCTACACCGGGCATCGCCAATCGCGACGTGGTGTTCGATGCTGCCTTCGCCCGTGCAGGCGTGGTTCGGGTAAACGATTCGGATGAAATGCTCGATGCGCTGGAAACGCTATCACGCATGAAGCCACTGCGCGGCGACCGTTTGGCGATTGTTTCCAACGGGCTTGGGCCTGCCATGCTGGCCATCGATAAGCTGATTAGCGCGGGTGGCAAGCTCGCTGAGTTCAGCCCAGGCACCCAGGCGGCGCTGCATAAAAGCCAAGTGGATATGAGTAAGCCGGGTGAAAACCCTGTGGACTTAGGCGGTAACGCGACGCCAGAGCGCTTTGTGGAGGCGCTGCAAATCGTCACCGCTGACCCTAATGTGGATGCCGTGCTGGTAGTGCACGCCCCCACGAGGTTAGCGCCTTCCCAGGTCACCGCTCAGGCGCTGATCGATCACCGTAAAACCTTTAAGCGTAATTTACTCACTAGCTGGATGGGCTTGAAAGAAGCGCTAAATGCTCGCCATGTCTGCAACCTGGCAGGGATTCCCACCTATACCTCGCCTGAAAAGGCAGTAAAGGCGTTTATGCACATGGTGGATTACCAGCGTGTGCAGGCGCTGCTGCATGAAATCCCCCCCAGCCTGCCGTTTTCCACTAGCCCAGATATTCGCGCCGAGTGCCGGGCACTGATCAAGCAGGCAAAAGAGCAGGGCAGGCAGACACTGACCCACTCTGAAACCGCGCAAGTGTTGGAGGCTTACGGCATTCCTACCGCCACCAGCGCCTATGTGCACTCCCCAGAAGAGGCTTTGGTGGTCGCCGAGCGCTTTCCGGGGCCCAAGGCGCTGAAAGTGGTTCATGAGGGTAACTGCCGGCCTTATCGCTATCGCAAGCATCCGCATAAAATTTCCGCTGGGCTACTGCAAGACTTGGAAACGCCGGAGCAAGTCGCTGAGGGCGTTCGGCGGTTAGGCGATAAAGTACAAGAGAAATTTCCCGAACACGCCATTCGTGAGTACTGCTTACAGCCCATGCAGCGTGGCAAACACTCTATGCAAATTTGTGCAGGCATCACGCGGGACCCCGTGTTTGGGCCGCTGATCGTCTTCGGTATTGGCGGTTACAAGGTTAACGTACTTGCCGACCGCCAAGTGGCGCTGCCGCCGCTCAATATGAGCCTCGCCTTAGATGTAGTGGGCCGCACTCATGCGGCGTCATTGATTCGTGAGCACTCTGCCGACCCCGAGCGAGATATTCAGCACCTTTGCCAACTGCTGGTTAAGCTGTCACAAATGGCCTCCGACCTGACGGACCTGCGTGGTTTGGAGCTCAACCCACTGTTGCTAAACCGCGATGGCATGCTGGCGGTCGATTTTGCGATGGATTTGGGGCACCCCGCACGCTTTGCGATCATGCCTTACCCGGAAGAGCTCAGGGAGTGGGTCACACTCAATAACGGCTGGCAGGTGGAGGTGCGGCCTATTCGCGCCGAGGATGCTCCGCTCATTACTACCTTCCACCGCCAGCTATCGGAAGAGAGCATTCGTTTTCGCTACTTCCACAACAAGTCGAACCTTACCCAGCGGGACCTCTCCATCCTGTCGCATATCAACTATGACCGGCAAATGGCATTTATTGCCGAGCATCAGCACGATGATGGCAGTAAGGAGATGCTGGGAGTGGTGAGGGTTTGGAACGACCCTGACAATATCCGCACTGAGTTCTCTATTATCATTCGGGATGATCTTCAGGGGCTGGGTATTGGCAGCCTGCTGATGAAGAAGATGATCGACTACTGCACCAGCATCGGCACGCTCGAAATGATCGGCAAGATCATGGTGGATAACCACCCGATGCGGGCACTGATGAAACACCTTGGTTTCCGCTGTCGGTACAACATGGAAGAGCAGGTGATTGATGCAGTGTTACGGCTAAACGAACCCGACAGCGAGTGGCAGCGGCACCGCTTGGAGAGCCAGCCGGATTAAGCCTAAGCCACGCTCAAACAAATGGCCTGCTGGTAAATACCGGCAGGCCATTTGTTGAATGACATGTCGCGCTAGATGATTAGGGCGCTAAACGGAACCGGCTCCACTCACCGCCATCACGGCGCTCATAGCGCAAACGGTCGTGCAAACGGCTGGGTTGCCCTTGCCAAAACTCGATCATTTCAGGATTTACGCGGTAGCCGCCCCAGTGGATCGGACGCGGAATATCCTGGCCTTCGTAAGCCTGTTCAAAGCGCTTTTGACGCTCCTCAATCCAGTTGCGGTCCGGAATGACCACGCTTTGGGTCGCGATCCAAGCTCCTAACTGGCTGCCGCGCGGGCGGCTGGCAAAATACTCATCCGACTCTTCTGCAGACACTTGCTCCACCGGGCCTTCGATGCGTACTTGGCGTGATAAGGAGGGCCACCAGAACGTCAAAGCAGCATAAGGCACGTTGTTTAACTCGCTGCCCTTATGGCTATGGTAGTTGGTGAAAAACACCATGCCCTGCTCATCGAATCCCTTAAGCAGCACAACGCGTGCATGAGGACGTCCCTGGCTGTCCACCGTGGCGAGTGTCATGGCATTGCCATCCTTGCCTTCGCTTTCCAGCGCTAAGCTGAACCACTCATCAAACATGACAAACGGGTTATCTGGGGTTTGCGCTTCTTCTAAACGCCCACCCTCATAGTCACGCCTGACGTCGGCAATATTTCGTGTCATCGGTGAAGCTCCCTTGCGGTGATAAGTTGCATTATTG
Source organism: Vreelandella lionensis (assembly GCF_044543515.1). NCBI lineage: Bacteria > Pseudomonadati > Pseudomonadota > Gammaproteobacteria > Oceanospirillales > Halomonadaceae > Vreelandella > Vreelandella lionensis. Next base: position 22,280 of record NZ_JBITWC010000002.1, read on the forward strand.
TCATGTTCGCTGGTCTACCGATAAAGCTCAAGTGTTGTTCGGTTTATGGTTGCAAACGATAAGAGCAGTAGCAAAGCGTTAGCAGGCGCGCTGAATCGTTCTATGAGAAAACAGCAATAAATGAGAAACTCTACCAGTATGACGTTAGAGGATAGCTTGATGCAGAGTCACACGACACGCATAGCCGTATGGGATAAGTTAATTCGTTTGTTTCACTGGTCCCTATTGGCGGCGGTGGTGATTTCGTTTTACACCACCAAAACCACGGGGCAACCGTTTTTATTTCCTATCGAAGTGCATGCTCAGTCAGGCTACATCATTATTGGCCTGTTGGTATTTCGTTTTATTTGGGGGTTGGTAGGCTCGCCCTACGCTCGGTTTAGCACTTTTTTATACGGCCCGAAGAAGACGGCCGGGTACGCCAAAGCGCTGATGACACGGCGTGCACCGCACTATGCAAGCCATAACCCGGTAGGCGGATGGATGGTGGTGCTATTACTAGTGTCACTGGGTTTTCAAGCGCTTAGCGGGCTATTTCTGAGCGATGATATTTTCTTTCAGGCACCGCTGTATGGGCTTTTTGGCCCATCAGTAGGTGACGTGCTGGCCCGCCTGCATTCGTTGAATAGCGACCTGTTGCTGATATTGATTGGTTTACATCTGGTGGGTTTGGTTTGGCATACACTGCAGGGCGAGCGCTTAGTGCCCGCTATGCTGACGGGTGTGAAGCGTTTTTCAAACGTGCCAGCCGATGAAAAGCCTGCCGCTTACCGTGCACAAAAGCGCTATGCGATTGGCGCGTTGCTGGTAGCAGCAGGCGTGAGTGGCTGGCTCTGGTTTTATTAGCAGTGGCTAGCCGTTAAGGCGCTGCTGGCGGCTGCGAAAGCGCGCATAGCCCATGCAGCCCGTAAACAGCGCCAGGGCTACTAAGGCTTCCAGAACGCCACGCATGCCTTGCCCCGGTAGCGTGGCTAACATAACGCCTTGGGTGAAATAGAGCAGGCTGACGAACGCAAGCCAAGCGTGCCCACGAGCTCGCTGGCCAATAATAGACGGCAAGAACAGCACCAGTGGAAGCACAAACGCCACGACTGGCCGCCAGTTAAACGTATCGCCCTGTACAAAGAAGCCACGATAAATCACTAGCACCAGTAGCAGCACAAAGCTGATGATCACTAACTGTCGTGCTTGTCGGGTTAATTTATCGAGACCGTGTTTCTCCTCAAGCCCCTCTAACCACTGCCTCATGGTGTTTCCTCCAGGCGCATCTTGTGCATTGCCAGCGCTAGTTTCGCGAGCCGTTTACCTTGTGCCTTGCACAGAGCCCGTTCGTGCTCGTCTACCGGGCGATCACTGCGCGCCCCTGCCACATGGCTAGCCCCGTAAGGCGTGCCGCCGTGCTGAGTGTTCAGCAGCTCGGTTTCACTGTAGGGAATACCCGCATACACCATGCCGTGATGGAGTAGTGGTACCAGCATCGTCAATAGCGTGCTTTCCTGGCCGCCATGCAAGCTGGACGTGGAGGTGAAGGCGCTGGCGGGTTTATCAATTAACGCACCGTTCATCCAGAGGCTACTGGTGGTGTCGAGAAAATACTTTAACGGTGCTGCCATATTGCCAAAACGCGTCGGGCTACCTAACGCTAGCGCGCTGCAGTGGCGTAAGTCATCCAGGTCTGCATAAACAGCCCCTTCCTCTGGGATCTCTGGATCCACCGCTTCACAGGTTGGCGACACTGCTGGCACGGTGCGCAAGCGCGCCTCAATACCAGGGATGCTTTCAACGCCCGCAGCTAGTTGGCGTGCCATGTCTGCAGTGGCACCTGAACGGGAGTAATACAGAATTAATACGTACGGCGTGGCTTCACTCATGGCGTGTCCTAAACAGTAGGGGTGGCGACCGTCGGTGGGACTCTGCGGCCACAAAAAACTAGTCGTATGTTACCAGAGCTATCCGGTGGGCAGGAGGGTGGATCTCGAGCTCACTTACCATGGGGAGTCGTACGTATACCCAGGCAGTACTACCATCCGCGAGTGTCTGTTCAACGCGTTCATAGCGAATGCCCAGCCGCTCGTAGCGGTCCAACCGCTGCAAGGCCTCGGGCGAAACGGTCAGCAGTAGGCCATCGACATAACTGTCTGCGTTGCGGGAAAGATCCAGCCCTTGGCGTTCAAATCCGTCTAGGCGGGCAGGCTTAGGCGAGCCTGAGGTGCCCATCACCACCCATCGAATGGGCAAGTAACGTAGAGTGCCATAAACAAAGACCTGGTGCGTGCGCTGTTCGATGTCCGGCAGCTCTTCCGGGCGTTCGTAGAACCATGGGCTAAGCATGGTCAACCATAGCCAAGTGGCCACTCCCATTAGGCAGAGTAGCGAGACATCCACTAACCGCTTTAACCAAATCATGCTGATGTCCTAGGCAACGAATGGCTATCTAGGGTGAAGAACTGACCGCCGTAAGACAAGTCTTAAGCAGTGTCGGTGATTTTGCTACGATAAGCATCGTCGCTTAGGCATTAGACTAAGCATCGGACCCTATCGGAGGAGCCTGTTATGAGCCAGTCACTTCGTGATGAGATGGATTTCCGCGCACTCGTTGGCGATGTGAAGCCACTTCCTAAGCGTAACCGTGCAGACACAGGCCCCCAACGTCAGCGGCCCTCAGAAGCCCAGCTGGCCAGACGTGAAAGCGCTGCAGAGCGCTTAGATGAGCGTAATTTTTTATCTGACGACTTTGTTGATCTGCTGCCCCCGTTTGATCCTATTGAGTTTCGCCGAGAGGGCATTCAACAAGGGGTCGTCGATAAATTAAAGCACGGTGGCTACAGTGTGCAGGCGCAACTGCACATGCTACGGCGCCCGCTGGCAGAGTGCCGGCGAATGCTGTTTCCCTTCATCCAAGAGGCCTATGCGCACGACCTGCGCTCGGTATTAATCGTTCACGGCCGTGGGCGGGAGCTGGATAGCCCGGCCAACGTACTGCGCTCTTATATTGCCAAGTGGCTCACTCAGTTTGATGAGGTGCAGGCCTATGTATCCGCTCAGCCCTCCGAAGGGGGATTAGGCGCAACCTGGGTGATGCTGCGTAAAAGTGATCGCGCCAAAGCCAATAATCGTGAGCGCCAGCAGAAACGGCGCGGTTAAACGCAAAAACGCCGACAAGGGCTGGCCCCTGTCGGCGTTTGTAGTGCAGTAGAGCGGTTTAATGGCTAGCCGTTAAACGCTTTTCAAATAGCGCTTGGCGCTCTTCAACGTCGGTTTGGTAGCGTACGCTAAAGGCGTTCAGAGCGCGAAGGGCATCTTCTGGATGCTGGTCATCACGCAGTGCCATGGTGGAGAAACCACAGCGGCGCATGTAATCCAACTGATCCACCAGCACATCACCAACCGCGCGAATTTCACCTTGGTAGCCATAACGCTCGCGCAGCAGGCGAGCGATGGTGTAGCCGCGACCATCGGTGAATGCAGGAAAGTCTACGGCAATAGCAGAAGCGCCTTTCAACGTGCTGCCAAGCTCGGTAGTAAGTTCAGTGTCACTCGTGAGCAGAGGGGCGAGTTCGTTGTCGTCTTGGTTCGCTTGCCAGAGAGCCAATGGAACAAACGCAGGGCGTTGTTCTGGCAATTCGTTGGCATCGTAGGAGACACACCACGCATTCTCTGCAGCAAGCTCACCGTTTTCAATTAAATGATCTACATGAACCGGGGTTTGTTCAACCGCTTCGGTTTGGGTGTCATTGCTGGGCATAAACACGCTCCTTAAAGGGTTTTAGGCCAATGCGGCGATAAGTATCCAGGAAACGCTCGTCTTCGTGACGCTCGGCCACATAGACTTCCAGCACTTTCTCAACCACGCCCGGCACGTCTTCACGGAAGAAAGAAGGGCCCAGAATTTTGCCCAGTGAGGCATCATCGGTGGAGTTACCGCCAATAGAAATCTGGTAGTACTCTTCGCCTTTCTTATCGACACCCAAAATACCGATGTGGCCGACGTGGTGGTGACCACAGGCGTTCATGCAGCCTGAAATGTTCAGGTCCAGCGGGCCAAGGTCGTAAAGGAAGTCTAAGTCTTCAAACCGCTCTTGAAGCGCCTGGGCAATCGGAATCGAGACCGCATTGGCAAGGCCGCAGTAGTCGCCACCGGGGCAGCAGATAATGTCGTTCAGCGTGCCAACAGTGGGGTTGGCCATGCCGAGCGTGTCCAGCTCTTTCCACAGCGCTTCTAGCTCGTCAACCGGCACATCTGATAGCACCAAGTTCTGCTCGTGAGTAACACGCACTTCACCAAAGCTGTAGCGGTCAGCCAAATCAGCAACGGCTTCCATCTGGTCGGCTGTGACATCCCCCGGTGCGTGCTCGCGGCGCTTCAGCGACAGCGTGACGGCTTTGTAGCCCGGCACTTTGTGGTCGGTCACGTTATTGGTCACAAAGCGCGCAAAGCTGCGGTTTTCACTGCGTAGCTTGTCGAAATCTTCCGTGGCGCTCGCTGCTACCGGGCGACGGTCGGGTTCAGGGAAGTGCACCTTGGCTGCCTCGACCGCTGCTTGGTTAAGGGTCTGCGGGCCATCTTTCAGGTGGGCCCACTCTTCATCAACCCGGCGGCGGAACTCTTCAATGCCTAGCGCTTTCACCAATATCTTAATGCGCGCCTTGAACTTGTTGTCCCGGCGGCCGAACTGGTTGTAAACCCGTACGCAGGCTTCAAGATACGTCAGCAGGTGCTGCCAGGGCAGGTCTTCGCGCACCACATCGCCAATCATGGGCGTGCGGCCCAGACCACCACCGGCCAGCACTTTAATGCGCAGCTCGCCGTCATCGTTGCGCCACAGGCGCAGGCCAATATCGTGCACTTGAATAGCCGCGCGATCTTGGGCAGCACCGCTCACGGCAATTTTGAATTTGCGTGGCAGATAGGCGAATTCCGGATGCAGGGTAGACCACTGACGAATAAGCTCGCACCAGGGGCGTGGGTCTTCCACTTCATCGTTGGCAATACCAGCAAACTGGTCGCTGGTGGTGTTACGAATGCAGTTGCCGCTGGTTTGAATAGCGTGCATCTGTACTTTGGCCAGCTCACCTAAGATATCCGGCACGTCTTCCAGCGCAGGCCAGTTGAGCTGCAGGTTTTGGCGCGTCGTAAAGTGGCCGTAGCCGCGGTCGTAGCGGCGGGTGATATCGGCCAGTGCACGCAGTTGAGCGCCTGCTAGCATCCCGTATGGGATGGCAATGCGCAGCATCGGTGCGTGCTTTTGAATATACAGGCCGTTTTGCAGCCGTAGCGGGCGAAACTCTTCTTCTCCCAAACGTCCGGCTTGGTAGCGTTCCATCTGATCGCGGAACTGAGCTACGCGCTCGTCAACCAGCGTTTGGTCGTGAATATCATAACGGTACATGGGGCACGATCCTGCTAAAAGCGAAATGGTCACGTCGAGACGGACGGTAATGTGCCGTCACCTTAACGCGGGCGTCATATTCTACAAAAGAATATATAATTATCTTTTTATCGTTAAATGCTATTTAGAAGCGTCTATTTTAAAGCCGTGGGCTAGCCAGCGGCGTCGCTGCCATACCCACAAAAAGCTGCTGGAGTTGAGCAGCCGGTAAAAGAGCTGCGTCAACCATACACCTACAAGGCCGTAGCCAAGCCAAATACCCACCCACCAGGCCAGCGGCAAAAAGAGTAGCCACTGCATGCCCAGCGTCAGCAGCATGACGGTACGCTGCGCACCTGCGCCCATCAATGCCTGCGCCAGCACCAGTGCGGCAGCATCAAGCACAATCATCAAGCCGGTGATTTGCAGCGGCAGTCTCCCCAACTGCACCAGCGCCTCATCGGTAAAGAAGATGCTTAAAATGGGCTCGGGCATAACGAGCATGGGTAACGCTAAAACAGTCAGCAGCATACCGGCAACACTTAAGGCGTCAATGCCCCAGCGGTGCGCGGCCTGCTGATCGTCGCGGCCTAGGGCCTCGCCTACAAGGCTCATGGCGGCCACGCCAACGCCGACTCCTGGCAAAATCAGTAAGAGAGATAAATTCACCAGCACATGGCCCACGGCCACGCTGGATGTACCCAACTGGCCCAGCAGCCAAAACAGCACCACGTAGCCTGCGGCAAACCATAGCTGCTGTAGCGAGTGGGGAAGCGCGAGCTTCAGAGTAACCTTCACGCCATGCCATGGAGGCAAGAGGCGAGTTAGCGGAGGGCATTGTCGCCACGTAATGACAGCCCAGATGAATAACCCGAGCAGAAGCGACAGAGTGGTGCCGATAGCGGCGCCGTTCACGCCTAATGCTGGTAACCATCCAACACCGTAAATCAGCGCCGCGCTGAGAGCGACGTTCACAACATGCACGAATACGATAATACGCAGATAAAGGTGCGTTTGTTGCAATCCATTCCAGTAGCCGCGCAGGCAAAGAGTCAGTGCAATCACCGTGAGCGCTACAACGCGCCAGCGGAAGTACTCAAGGGCAATCTGCGTTACCTCCTTCGAGGGCGCGATCAGTTGGATGAGGGCAGGTGCTTGCCACCAAGCAAGGCATGAGAGCGGCAGGCCAATGGCTAAGCCAATCATTAAGCCAGCCCGAAGCGGCTGAGTAGTGAGTGGCTGGTCAGTGCAGGCTTTTTCAACACCTGAAGCATGGGCGGTTTGCGACTGCACGCTGGAGGAGAGCCCAAAGACCAGTGCCGTCATCATAAACATGGCATAGCCGCCGATACCGACGCCCGCCAGTGCTTCCTGGCCTAAGTGGCCTACCAGAGCAGCATCAATAAGGTTGAGCACGCTCTGGGAGAGCATGCCCAACATAATGGGGAAGGCCAAGCGCATGACCTTTCCCTGACGACGAACCACCGGCGACATACGCTAGACTGGTTTAGCTAGGGTCGTAAGAGAGTACCGGCGACAGCCAGCGCTCCATCTCCTCCAGCGGCATCTGCTTACGCTCAGCCAGCGCTTCGACTTGGTCGCGAGTAATTTTGCCGGTAGAGAAGTACTTCGACTGCGGGTGAGCAAAGTACCACCCCGATACGGCCGCTGCTGGCCACATAGCAAAATTTTCCGTCAGCGTAAGGCCGGTGTTGTCCGGCGCGTTCAAGAGACGGAAAAGCGTTGCCTTCTCGGTATGGTCGGGGCAGGCGGGGTAGCCCGGAGCCGGGCGAATGCCTTGGTACTTTTCTGCAATTAGTGCTTCGTTGTCCAGCGTTTCTTCGGGCACGTAGCCCCAGAACTCTTTCCGTACTCTCTCGTGCATACGTTCGGCAAAGGCTTCTGCCAAACGGTCGGTGAGCGCCTGCACCATGATGGCGTTATAGTCATCGCCCGCTGCCTCATAGGCCTTGGAGAGCTCGTCAACACCGTGGCCAGTAGTCACGGCGAAACCGCCAATCCAGTCCGGCTTGCCGCTCTCTTTAGGAGCGATGAAGTCGGCCAGACTGTAGCAGATGCCGTCGCGGCCTTTGGTGGTCTGCTGACGAATATGGTGTAAGCGCTCGACTACTTCGGTGCGGCTCTCATCGGCGTATACTTCGATCACGTCGTCATCCACGCTGTTAGCGGGCCATAAGCCAATCACGCCCCGCGCCTGTACGCGCTTTTCGTCGATCAGCTTGCGCAGCATCACTTTGGCATCGTCAAACAGGTTTTGGGCGGCTTCACCCACCACTTCGTCATTGAGAATCTTGGGGTACTTCCCGGCAAGCTGCCAGCTCATGAAGAAAGGCGTCCAGTCGATACGCTCGACCAGCTCTTCCAGGTCGTAATCGTCAAAGGTCATCAGACCCAGCGTGTTCGGCTTGGCAGGGGTATGATTTGCCCAGTCGGTGCGGAAGCGGCGTTTACGTGCCTGGGTGTAATCCAGGTCAGCCGCTTTCGGACGACGCTTGGCGTTACGCTCGCGTACTTTTTCGTACTCTTCGCGAATCTCGGCCACGTAAGCAGATTTCAAATTGGGGGCCAGCAACTTACCGGCCACGCCTACCGCACGTGAAGCATCCGTCACGTAAATAACGGGGTGCTCGTACTGCGGTTCGATTTTAACTGCCGTGTGCGCTTTTGAGGTGGTGGCACCGCCAATCAGCAGCGGTAGGTTCATACCACGGCGCTGCATCTCTTTGGCCACATGGACCATTTCATCCAGCGAGGGCGTAATTAGGCCAGAGAGGCCGATGATATCGGCATTGTGGTCGATGGCGGCCTGCAAAATTTTCTCGGTGGGAACCATCACACCCAGGTCAATCACTTCGTAGTTATTACACTGCAGCACGACGCCCACGATGTTTTTTCCGATGTCGTGTACATCACCCTTAACCGTGGCCATGACGATTTTGCCTTTGGCTTGGGTGTCTTCGCTTTTTTCCGCTTCGATATAGGGGATCAGATAAGCGACCGCTTGCTTCATGACGCGAGCCGACTTGACCACTTGGGGCAGGAACATTTTGCCTGCACCAAACAGGTCGCCCACCACGTTCATGCCGTCCATGAGCGGACCTTCGATCACCTCAATCGGGCGAGCGGCCTGGGCACGAGCCTCTTCAGTATCTTCCTCGATAAAGGCAGTCACCCCTTTCACCAGCGCGTGTTCAATACGCTTGTTGACGGGCCAGCTGCGCCACTCCAAATCTTCTTTTTTAGCAGGGCCGCTGCCATCCCCTTTGTATTTATCAGCGAGGTCCAGCAGGCGTTCAGTACCGTCAGGGCGACGATTCAGCACGACGTCTTCCACTGCATCGCGCAGCTCGGCAGGCAGGTCATCGTAGACCGCCAGCTGACCGGCGTTGACGATGCCCATGCTGAGCCCGGCGCGAATGGCGTGGTAGAGGAATACCGAATGGATCGCTTCGCGTACCGGATTGTTACCCCGGAACGAGAACGAAACGTTGGAGACGCCGCCAGAGATCATTGCGTGGGGCAGGTGCTCACGAATCCACTGAGTGGCTTCGATAAAATCGACGGCGTAGTTATTGTGCTCTTCAATGCCCGTGGCGATGGCGAAGATATTCGGGTCGAAAATGATGTCTTCCGGCGGAAAACCAATCTCGTCCACGAGCAGCCGATAAGCACGTTCGCAGATTTCGGTTTTACGTGCAAAGGTGTCGGCCTGACCCTCTTCGTCAAACGCCATGACGACAATCGCCGCACCGAAGCGGCGGCATTTAGTTGCCTGCTCGCGGAAGGCGGCTTCGCCTTCTTTTAGGGAGATTGAGTTAACAACCGCCTTGCCTTGAACGCACTTCAGGCCTGCTTCAATGATGTCCCATTTCGAGGAATCGATCATGATCGGCACGCGGGCAATGTCGGGCTCGCCTGCAATCAGGTTCAGGAAGCGCACCATGGCTTCCTTCGACTCCAACATGCCTTCATCCATGTTGATGTCGATAACCTGGGCACCGCTTTCCACCTGCTCTAAAGCAACTTCCAGCGCCGTGGTGAAATCTTCTTCAACGATCAAGCGCTTAAAACGTGCCGACCCGGTCACGTTGGTACGTTCACCAACGTTAACAAACAGGGAGTCGGCTTCAATATTAAACGGCTCAAGACCCGACAGGCGGCACGCTTTGCTGCGCTCCGGTATTATGCGGGGCGCCATAGGGCGCACGGCATCGGCAATGGCACGGATATGTTCAGGCGTTGACCCGCAGCAGCCACCAATAATGTTGACTAAACCGCTCTGGGCAAACTCGCTGACGATGGCGGCCATCTCTTCAGGCGTTTGGTCGTACTCACCAAACTCATTGGGCAAGCCCGCATTGGGATGAGCAGACACAAACGTGTCGGCTTTGGTGGAGAGCTCTTCTAAATAGGGGCGGAGTTCTTCAGCACCCAACGCACAGTTCAAGCCCACGGAGAGCGGGTTGGCATGACGCACGGAGTTCCAGAAGGCTTCCGTGGTTTGCCCGGAAAGCGTGCGCCCGGAAGCATCGGTAATCGTGCCGGAGATCATCACCGGCAGGCGGCGGCCAAGATCCTCAAACAGCTCTTCAAGCGCATAGATAGCGGCTTTAGCGTTAAGCGTATCAAAGATCGTTTCGATCATGATCAGGTCAGCGCCGCCTTCGATCAGGGCACTGGCCGCTTCGTAGTAGTTTTCGCGAAGCGCATCAAACGTCACGTTACGTTTTGCGGGGTCGTTAACGTCTGGAGAGAGTGATGCCGTGCGTGACGTTGGGCCTAGCACCCCGGCCACGTAACGTGGGATATCGGTCTCGGCGGCAACCGCATCGCATACTTCGCGTGCCAAGCGTGCCGATTCACGGTTAAGCTCGGGCACCAGGTCTTCCATGCCGTAATCGGCCTGGGATAACCGGGTGCTGTTAAACGTGTTGGTTTCCAGGATATCCGCGCCAGCTTCCAAATAATCGCGATGAATACGAGCGACGACATCCGGGCAGGTCAGCGCTAGTAGGTCATTATTACCTTTTAAATCCGACGGCCAATCGCGGAAGCGTTCACCGCGGAAATCATCCTCGCTGAGCTGGGCATTCTGCAGCATGGTGCCCATGCCGCCATCCAGAATCAGGATGCGTTGGGCAAGGCGTTGGGTGAGGGATGCAGTCAAATCACTAGCGGCCATGGCAGGGGAAAATCTCCAGCGTCTCAGTCGAAAAGGATATTTTTATCGTCGTCGTCATTAGGTGAGCGGCGGCTATCATACCAAAGGGCGCCCCATAGGGCAGCAAGTGCGGGCGTGAAGTTATTGCAGCATCATTAGCCGCACTCATAGGTGAGAGCAATAGCCGACTAAAACACTCGGGATTGTGTCGGCACGCGGTTTTGCTTACCATAGGGACAAATGACATGTGATGTGGCCTTGCCACTACCACGGGAGGATAACATCCCTTATGACCACGACTATCGAAGCGCCCGGCATTAACATTACCGACAGCGCACAAGACTACTTAGCGGAACTGCTGGAAAAGCAGAACGTTGAAGGCATCGCTGTACGCATCTTCATTACTCAGCCTGGCACGCCCTATGCAGAAACCTGCTTAGCCTATTGCCGTCCAGGGGAAGAAGAGCCCACCGACGTTAAGCTTGAGCTTGAGAAAATTGGTGTATTTCTCGACAAAAACAGCTTGGCGTTTTTAGAGGAAGCGGTTGTCGACTTTAATGCCGACCGTATGGGTGGACAGCTGACGATTAAAGCACCCAACGCTAAAATGCCCAAGGTGAATGCCGACAGCCCGCTGGAAGACCGTATCAACTATACGCTCTACAGTGAAATTAATCCTGGATTGGCGGCTCATGGTGGCGAGATTAAGCTCGTCGAGCTGACAGAAGACCGCGTGGCGATTCTAGCGTTCGGCGGCGGTTGTCAGGGGTGCGCAGCGGTGGATCTCACGCTTAAAGATGGCGTAGAGAAGACGCTGATGGATCGTATCCCCGAACTGGCAGGCATCCGTGATGTGACTGACCATACCGACACGACAAACGCTTATTACCGCTAAAGCATCATTCAGATACTTTAAGCTAGCGTCGCAAAAGCCCAGCAGGTCACTCTGCTGGGCTTTTTTGTGTTGCGCTTTTATATGCAAAAACGATCGACGATAGAAGCCGCTGCTGGCAGTCAACGTTTATTCCATGTAACACTATTGTAAAGCTATTCTCTAAGCCGTTATGGCGAGAGAATTCCCAACAAAGTGCCATGGAGAGACGGCCATTAAACGCTCATCTGTGTTTTCTAATATCCATAAACCTATCTTTTTCGGGTCTTTGGGCCTGCTACTTGCAGTGACGCTTCCGCTCATACTGTTTCCAGAGATGGGCCGCGTCTGGGTGATGGCAGCGCAAAGCTTCGTGACCACTAACTTTGGCGTGCTCTATCTCGCCATGGGCGTCGCTTCGCTGGGCTTTATGTTCTACATCGTGTTTAGCGATATAGGGCAAATCAAACTGGGCGATGTAGACGCCGAGCCGGAGTTTTCGCTGCTCTCCTGGGGCGCGATGCTGTTTGCAGCAGGCATCGGCGGGGCGGTTGTGTTCTGGGGTATGGTCGAGTGGATGTACTACCTGCAGAATCCTCCCTTTCATGTCGAGCCTTTCTCTGAAGAGGCAACCGCATGGGCAGCGACTTACGGTATGTTCCACTGGGGCCCTATTGCTTGGTCGATCTACCTTGTACCCGCACTGCCCATGGCTTACTTCCTGCACGTGCGTAAACATAAAGTGCTACGCATCAGTGAAGCCATTCGCCCCGTGCTAGGAGAGAAACTGGCTAGAAGCTGGCTGGGCAACATCATTGATATTCTATTTATTTTTGGCATGCTGGGCGGCGGCGCAACGTCGCTAGGTATTCTGGTACCGTTGATCAATGAAGGGCTGGGTGGTCTGTTCTCCTTCACCCCTAATGCCACCAGCCAAATTGCGGTACTGGTAGGCACCACGGCGATCTTTGCGGTAAGTGCATGGCGCGGTTTGAAGGGCGGCATCGAGATGCTGTCTGACATCAATATGTGGCTTGGTTTAGCCGTGCTGCTGTTTGTCTTGGTGATGGGGCCTACCGTCTTTATTTTGGATACTGGCCTAAACTCCATCGGCTTAATGCTCAGCAACCTGGTTCAAATGGCGACATGGACAGAGCCTTTCGGTGACCTGAATGGCTTCGAAGACACCGGTTTCCATCAATCCTGGACGATTTTTTATTGGGCTTGGTGGTTGGTATTTGCGCCAACCGTGGGTCTGTTTATTGCGCGCATTTCGAAAGGGCGCCGCATCAAAACCATGGTGGCCGGATCGATTTTCTTTGGCTCACTGGGCTGCGCGCTGTTTTTCATCATCCTGGGCAACTATGGCCTTTACCTACAGCTTTCAGGCACGCTGGACGTTATCCAGGTGATGAACGATCAGTCAGCTAATGCGGCCTTCTATGCAGTGCTGAGCCAACTGCCGCTCTCTTGGCTGGTGACGTTAGCAGTGGTGATTCTGCTGTCTATTTTCACTGCCACTACCTTTGATTCGATTGCCTACATCCTCTCGTCGGCAGCTGAGAAGAAGCTTGATAAAGAGCCAGCGCGCTGGCATCGCCTATTCTGGGCCTTTACGCTATCGCTCTTGCCCATGTCGCTACTCTTCTTAGGTGGGCTGCAGACGCTGCAAACTGCCAGTATCGTCAGCGGCGTACCACTGCTGTTGATTTCCGTGTTGCTGATGGTTTCTATGGTTAGGGCGGCGCACTACGATTTGCGCTTCCAGCCCGACTACGATGAGCCAGAAATCAATATCGAAGAGTTTCCGGAAAACGATCCATGGACCGAAAAGGGCACTTGGGAGTTACCCGATGAGCAGAGCGGTGAGCCCAGCAAGTCTTAACCGACTGGACAGCTACTCCTAATCTTTTAATGCCCTAACCACTATTGGCCATCCCGTTATCGGGATGGCTTTTTTGTCTCTGGTGTTTCGTCACTGCTACTGGCGAGCGTGTTGGGCAGGTCTGCCAGCTGCGCTTGCAAGGAAGCCATGCGCTGCCATAGCTGCTCTTGCCAGTGCACACTGTCTCGCGTTTGCTGCTGCTGAGTTTCCAGCGCTTTGTGCGCTTTCTCTAGCGACTCTTCGAGCGTGCTGCGATGGGTATGCAGCTCACCGTTTTGGCGCTCAAGCTCGGTGGTGCGCTGCTTGAGCGAGCTACACTCTTGCTGATAACCCTGAAGAGCGTCATTTTTTTGCTTCAGCTCATGGCTCAGCGCATCTGCTCGTTGCTCCCACTGCTGTAGGCGCTTCTGCAACGCTTTCTCTTCCTGGGCGCGTTCTTGTCGTAACGTATCCAATAGCGCCATCAACTTTCCTTCTGATGCCTCGTTGCGCTGCTCTTCTTGGGCTAAGCGCTGCTCCCAACTCTTCTGCTGCTCTTCGAGCTTTTCACTGTAATGCGTTTGCGCTTCTTTTAACGCTTGCTGGGTTTGGTCTAGCTGATGGCGGTGTTGGGCAGCTTCCTGGTGGAGATTTTCTGCTTGTTGCTGCCAGTGGCGCTCATTGGCTTGGCTCTCTGCCAGCTCTCGATTAAGCGTTTCAAGGCGCTCTTCGGTCTGGCGAAAGTGAGCAGCCAGTGCGCTTTCACGCTGCTCGGCGTTTGCCGCCTGCTGTAGAGCCTCGGCAGCTGCCTGTTGAGCGCTTTCTACTTGGCGATTGGCATCTTCACGGTAGTGAACCAGCGCTTGGTTAGCGACGTCTTGGGCCTCGCGCCATAGCTCGCTGGCGACATTAACGACTACTTCAGGCACGCCTTTGGGGGGCGGTACATCCCGGTTCTGCTCACGCTCGGTACGCCATAAGCGGAAATGCTCACTGATGGTCGTAAAACTACCGGTGCCGAGCACTTCTCGGATGCGCTGCACGCTGGGTGTGTCCCCGCGGGCCAGCAGCGTATCAATCGCGTGCTGGACGTCACTGTACTGAATTCCGCTGCGTGCCATGGTCGTCATCCTTTGCCAGTCAGAGAGCGCTATTGTCGTGGTTGTGTCTGAAAAATACAATAATTACGTAATACATAAAACGTAATATTATTTATTTTATAGTATATAAATTCAAGATTACCCCTATTATCTTGAATTTTATGAGGCGTAGCGCCACACTTAACCCATTGAATAACTAAGAAGGTAGCGCCACACTTAACCCATTGAATAACTAAGAAGAGAGCGCTGAAATGCCACCCGAAACGACACATAATGGCTTACGCAGCGGCGATAACTTCACTGCCATGCCAAGCTTGATAAAGGAGGAGCACTGGCCAACAAGCCAATCTGTCCTCGCGTCTACTCAGTACCCGCGAATCGAGGCGGAAAATGACTACCAAGCCGTGCGGCTATGGCTGGCGGAGTACCGTGACAGCCCGCAAACGCTAAAAAGCTACCGCCGAGAAGCGGAGAGACTGCTGCTTTGGCTGGTCAGCCAAGGGAAAGGCTTACGCGATATGAACCGCGAGGCGCTGCGCCAGTTTGAAGCTTTTCTAGAAGACCCTCAGCCGCGGGCGGCGTGGGTGGGGCCTTCAAAGCCAAGAGAGCATCCTGAGTGGCGGCCATTTAGAAACGGACTGTCGCCCGCTAGTCGCCGGCAGAGCTTGATTATTCTTCAGGGCTTATTTAGCTGGCTGGTAGAAGCAGGGTGGGTTAGGCATAACCCGTTTGTGCTGATGCGCGATAAAGCACGACGAATGAATAATCAGTCGCAGGCCATAGAGCGCTACCTGGAGCAACCGCTGTGGGCCTGGTTTTGGCAGTGGTTAAACCAGCCTTTGAGCAGTGATGATGCCCGCCTCATTTACGAGGATGCGCGCCGACGCTTCATCTTCAGCTTTGCTTATCTATTGGCGCCACGTATTAGTGAGATGGCCAGCGCCCAAATGGATGACTTTCATGAGGTGGAGGGGCGCTGGTGGTGGAGTGTGATAGGCAAGGGCAGTAAACAGGCTCGTATACCGGTGCCTGATGACATGCTGGAGAGTTTGAAAACATGGCGAGCAGCGCTGGGGCTAAAGGCATTACCAAGCCACGACGAGCCAGCGCCAATCATTCGTGCGCTGGATAAACGCCGAGGCATTAGCGATAACCAGCTTTACCGATTGATTAAGGAAACCTTTGCCAAGGCCGCTGATGTGCTCGAAGAGGAGGGCGGTAAGCCTGCGTATATGAATGCGCTTCGCCGAGCAACGCCTCACTGGCTGAGGCATACGGCGATCACTCATCAAGCCCAATCCGGCGTTAGCCTGCGCTACTTAGCGGAAAGCGCTCGCCATGCCAAGCTAGATACCACCAGCCGTTATTTGCACACCGAAGCCGATGAGTGGCATCAAGAGCAGCAGCGCCACCGCTTGAAAACGCCCCCAAAAACAGAGGCTGAAACGTTATAATAGCCGCGACTGTGATTCATCAACCCAAAGGATACGCCATGGCAACTTCAGGCGCAGAGCTAGCCCAACAGGAGCTGGTCGAAGAGTTTGAGATATTTGATAACTGGATGGACCGTTATCAATACATTATTGATATGGGAAAGCAGCTGCCTGACTTTCCGGAGGAGCGTCGTACTGAAGAGTTTAAAATCCAAGGCTGCCAATCCAACGTGTGGATGTGCCATGAACAGGCAGGAGACAAACTGGTGTTTAAGGCTACGTCGGATGCTGCCATCGTATCAGGGCTGATCGCCGTGTTGCTGCGTATCTACAGTGAGCGCACAGCCGAAGAGATCAATCAGACCGAGCCGCATTTCTTGAAAGATCTCGGGCTTGATAAGCATCTTTCACCCACGCGCAGTAACGGCCTGCACGCCATGTTAGAGCGTATCTATCAGGTGGCTAAGCAAGGATAAACGTTAGTGGCGGCAGGAGGTTGAGCGGCAATGCTCAGCAGGGCGGTCGTCATCTTCACGGCAGAGCGCTTCGCTGCGCCCACCGGGCACCGGATCCATGCCGCCTGGGCTACCTGGGTGGCATTTCACGATGCGTTTGGCAGCCATCCAGCCGCCTTTGAAAGGACCGTGCACCTGGATGGCCTCGATGGTATAGGAAGAGCAGCTTGGCCAGAAACGGCAGCGAGGGCCAAGCAGTGGGCTGATGGTGTATTGGTAAACGCGAATACAGCCTACCATCACTGCTGCTAGTAGCTTAAGAAAAACCTGTTTAATGGCGAACAGCCAATTTTTCACGGCGCTTTTTTGCCGTATAGCGTGGCCGGATCAATCAGTGGCTCGCTGGTAATCTTGGCGCTGTCTGCACCGAGCGACACATAAAAGCAGCTGCGACGGCCGGTATGGCACGCGGGACCAGTTTGCTCCACCTGAACCAGCAGCGTATCCCCATCGCAATCTAGCGCTGCGCTTTTAAGGTGCTGTTGCTGGCCAGATGTCTCACCTTTGCGCCATAGCTTTTGGCGCGAGCGTGAGAAGTAGCAAACTCGCTGCGTTGTTAACGTCTCTTCCAGGGCTTCTCGGTTCATCCACGCCATCATCAGTACTTCGCCCGTATCATGTTGCTGGGCAATGGCGGGAATCAGGCCGTCTTCATTAAAGCGAACAGCATCTAGTAGCGTTGCAAGCTTGGGCAGGGAGGCTGTTGTGGTCGCTGACTCTAACGCTTTAAAAAGCTGTTGAGGGGCGAGGTCATCAAATTGGGACATTAGGCATTACTCACGGATCGGCATGCTTGGCATAAGCCCTGAAGCTCAATCGTTTGGCGCTCAACGTTAAAGCCTTGTCGCTGGGCCAGGGCGGCAAGCTGATCGCTAATTTCATCAAGGTGCAGCTCTTCGACGTAACCGCACTGGCGACAGATGAGTAGCTGGAAGCCATGGGCGTGCTCCGGGCATGCGCAGGCCACATAGGCATTTTGCGATTCAATGCGATGCACCAGCCCCTGCTCAATCAGAAATTCCAGCGCACGATAGACAGTAGGCGGGCGGGCAGCGGCATGCTCAGTGGAAAGCTGATCCAGCAGATCATATGCTTTGAGGCCGCCACCGTTTTCTGCGATAAGCTCAAGTACCCGGCGGCGTATCGGGGTAAACCGAACGCCGCGCGTGTGACACTGAGATTCTGCTTGCTGCAATAGCGTATTCGCTTCAGTCATTAGATAACTCGTTGAACGTCTCGCGTGTAGTCTACGCCGTTGCCGAGGGTGTGTCAGGGTTATCGACCAGCTCGCTTTTACGCGCAAAATGGTGCTGGGCGAACGCTACGCGCTTAGCCACCGGCACGTTATCAGGCTGACGCTCAATCAAGTCCAGCCGGCGACGCAGTCCCTCACCGTTGGTCATTTGAATTGCCAAGCCGGGGCGGGCGTTGAGCTCCAGTAGCATTGGCCCGTGTTTACGGTCCAACACCATATCGGTCCCCAGGTAGCCAAGGCCGGTCATCTCGTAGCAGCCCGCCGCCAGATGAAGGAGAGTTTCCCACTGGGGCACGACAAGGCTTGCCAGGTCATGCCCCGTATCGGGGTGGCTATAGCAAGGGCGGTCAAACTGCACACCCCGTAGCGCTGCTCCAGTGGCGATATTCAAGCCAACCCCGACAGCCCCTTGGTGAAGGTTAGCTTTACCATCGGATGCCGCCGTGGAGAGGCGCATCATAGCCATCACCGGGTAGCCCTTGAATACAATCACGCGAATATCAGGTACGCCTTCGTAGGTATACTCCAGCAGGCTTTCATCAAAATTGATCAGCGTTTCGATCACGGCCACGTCTGGCGAACCACCTAGGGAGTAGAGCCCCGAGAGGAGGTTAGAAACATGGCGCTCTATGTCACTAATCGTCAGGCTGGCACCACTGGGTTTGTAGAAAAGGCCATTTTCTACCTTTTCAATAACAAGAATACCCTTACCACCACTCCCTTTGGCCGGTTTGACAACAAAGCCCTGATGGCCGTCAAGCATGTCACTCATATGCTTAACGCCAAACTGCGTCGTCACCGTACCGATGAGTTCGGGCGTGGTAATGCCATACTGCTGAGCCAGCAGCTTTGTTTTGAGCTTGTCATCCACTAGAGGATATAACCGGCGCGCATTGTACCGGCCAATATAACGAATATTACGCCGGTTCATGCCCACAATGCCTTTATCCCGAAGGCGGGTCGGCCACGTCCAGTTTTTTAGCCAGCTCATGAAGGCTTCTCATCTTCGGTAATGGGTTTGAAACGACGAAGTTCCAGCAGGCGATAGCCCGTGTAATTACCCAATAGCAGAATAAAGGCCATCAAAATGAGCTGCACACCCAAGAAGTTGAACGTGATGTGGCGTACCCACGGGTTATTCATTGCAAGGAATGCCAACACCGCTGTTAGCAGGCTGCCACCGCCCTGTACCAATACCTGTTTGGGACCTTCTTCTTCCCAAAGGATCGACATCCGCTCAATGGTCCACGCCAAGATGATCATCGGGAAGAACGTCACCGTTAACCCGGCGCTCAAGCCCATGCGGTAGGCCAGCACGGTAAAGATCGAGATAATGGCAATGACCGTAATAATGACCGCCGAGACCCTCGCGACTAAGAGCAAATTGAGGTACGAGAGATAGTTACGGATAATTAAGCCAACCGCCACGATGAGCAGGAAACCAATCAAGCCGGTCAGTAGGGTAGTTTGAATAAACGCCAGAGCAATCAGTACCGGCATAAAAGTGCCTGACGTTTTCACACCCACGAGTACGCGCAGGAATACAACCACTAGCGCACCGATCGGGATCAACAGGATCGTCTGGAATAGCGCCTGCTCTTCCAGCGGCAGGCTGTGAATCGAGAAGTTTAGCAGCGTGTCGTCGGAGTAGTGGTTACGCACCGCCGCCGAAGCAGGCTGGTAGTGGGTTAGCATTGAGAAGGAAACACGGGAATTCGTGCCACCTTGAACCTCAAGCACCGCACGACCGCCGGTTTCCCATAACAGCAAGTTTTCGGGTTGACCCTGTTCGCCGGTCGCTGGGTTAAACAGCGTCCACTCTTCAGCAGTTTGGTCAAACACCTGAATCCAACTGCTGAGGGTTTGACGGCGACGACCATCTTCCAGCAGTAAGCCGCTTACTTCTCTGGCCTGCACGCCTGCTTGATTCAGCAAGCGCACAATCAGAGCTGACGGTTGCATTTGGGTTAGCAGCAGGCGCGCATTTTCTCCCTGACGCTCTCCATTAATATCGAGAATTAACTCGCGGGCAAACGTAGCGTTATTGGCGCTACGATCCCAAGCACGATCAATTAGCTGGCTAGCGGCCGTATCGTAGGGGCTTTCCCAGGGAGTAACGGCAGGGATGCCGGGCGGCGTTTGTATGGGAGCGCGAGAGTCAGGTGATACCAGCATCTGAACGGAGTAATAGAGCTGCTGGCTGCCCGCCGCTTCACGGATGGTCCACTGCGCCTGCCGGCCCAGTTCATCTGCCTGGTAAGCCAGCCCATAGCCAGAAGATGCCGTGTTTTCGGTCAATACACGGAATCCTGCCTGGTGGGATGGCAGCGCTAGATCGACCTGTACCGGGCCATTTTGAGCGTTGAAGTTAATAACCGCTTCAATTTCCCATACTTGGCGCTGCTCGCCTGGAAACCAGGGAATCTCAAACTGCAAATGGCGATGCACGCTGGCGACGATGCCAACCAGCAGCAGCAATCCGACGATAAAATAAAATGGCAACCGTGACATGGTGATTCCTTTCAGCGTAAAGCGGCAGGGGAGTGATATTACTCTTCAGTATCGTCTTGATCGGCCGCTTCATCGTCAGCCGCTTCTTCAGAGGGCGCGCCACCCGGGAATTCAGGGCGGTCGTGCAGATATGTTTCGGCCACATCGATGGTAGCAATATCCATCATAAAACGGCGGCCAAGCAGTACCGGATAATCCAGATGCGAGCGGTCGTTCAGAGTGAACTCGACGTTTTCACGAATTGGCCCTAAAGTCATCAACAGTGAAATTACCGGGCGGGACTCTTCGCCAGATGCTTGGATGATTTTAACGCGGCGTTCAATAGGCGCCTCAATCCACTCGTCGCGAATCTGCTCTACGACCACGTCATCTTCGTTCAGTGCCAGCTTAAAGCGCACCCAGTCTTCACCATCACGCTCAAAGCGAGTGATTTCGGAAGCAGATAAGGATGAAGTATTGGCTCCTGAATCGACCCGCGCCTTTAAATAGGTGCCAATGCTAGGCAGGCCCACCCATTCGCTGCGGCCAAGCAGTGTTTTATTATCTTCGGGTTCTTCAACACGGCACTCTTCGCGAATAATGACGGGTTCTTCGCTACGCGCTTCCAAACTGGCAACTTCTTGACGTAAATGGCGCAGCAGGCTGCCCACCTCACGAACATCTGCCGTCAGTACCTGCTGCTGGCTGAGCTGCTGCTCATTGAACGCGGTAGAGGCGTCGCACTGCTGGGACAGTGATGTCTCAAGCTCAAGGATGCGGGTATTAAAAGACGCCTCGCTTAACGGCGGTGGCTCATTTGACTCTGGCTGTGTCACTGCGCAGCCTGCAAACGACATCGACAAACCGGCCATTAGCCATAAAACACCTGAGCGCATAACGAGGGATATCCTTGGACAATAAGAGCACGAATGATAAGGAGAAGGGTGACCGCTTGTCCAACATGGCAGCGGTTTTTCATCCGTCTAGTTTAGCTGATTTAACATAATATATATTATGCGAACTCAGCTGGTTAGTTGCTTGAGCAAATAAAGCCTATTACCTAGCAAAATTTTCTCCTACAATAACTATACTTATAAGAGAAAGTATATAGGAATTTCCCAATGAACAGCATGCGTCAACGATTTTTGGCTTTCTCATTGTTTTCCACTCTTGTCCTACTCGCTGGCTGTGCCAACGTCAAAATTGAGGAGTATGCTGACACTTCTCCCCGGCTGGATATCGCGGAATACTTTACGGGGGAAACCCGCGCTTGGGGTATGGTACAAGACTACTCTGGCAAAGTGCAGCGTCGCTTTACAGTTGATATTACAGGCACCTACGAAGGCGATACGCTCACTCTGGATGAAGCCTTTGTCTTTGCCGATGGAGAAACTGACCAGCGCGTTTGGGAGTTTGAGCGCGTTGACGAGCATCACTGGATTGGCACCGCTAACGATGTTGAAGGCCAAGTAGATGCTCGGCAATACGGCCATGCCTTCCATATGCGCTACCCGCTCGATATTGATGTAGGTGGGCGTCTATTAAGTTTCACCATGGATGACTGGATGTACCTGCAGCCGGATGGTCGGCTGATCAATCGCACCGCCATGCGCAAGTTTGGCGTTACCCTGGGTGAGATTACGCTGGTGTTTGAACAGGTGGAAGAGTAAACGGCAAACGTTGAACCATCACTTAGCAAAAAAGCAGCCTAGCAAAATGCTAGGCTGCTTTCATACGGGCTAACCACAGTAGTGCTTAGTCGTCTGCCGCTGCGTAGGAACCGTCTTCACGATGGACTTCGTTACCAGTGATTGGCGGAGTAAAGACACAAGCTACGGTCATGCCTTTTTCCTTGCCGCGCAGCAGGTGCTCATCGTGTTGGTCCAGCAGGTAGATATCGCCCGCCTTGATCGGCCAGATTTTGCCGTCGGCCAGGGTCTCCACCTCGCCTTCACCTTCATAACAAAATACCGCTTCATAGTGGTTTTTGTAATGAATGTGTGTCTCAGTGCCAGGAAAAATGCGGGTGATATGGAAAGAGAAACCTGCATTATCGTTGGCCAGAACAAGGCGCGTGCTGTCCCAATTACCGTTTTCAGCAGTGACCAGGCGATCTGTTTTACGTGCTTCTTCGAGATTACGAACGATCATAAACGTGCTCCGTTTCGTGGCAGCCAGCTGTTGGCTGCCTATTCCTGTAAGGGACGTAATGGCGTGTGACGATTTAGCGTAACGCTAAACTATGCCTTAATAACAGACTTAACTGACGCTTCAAGGATATCTAAGGCTTTCAGCAGATCTTCATCCGGAATGGTTAGCGGACAAAGGCACTTGACCACTTCACCATCCTGACCACTGGTTTCGATGATGAGGCCGTGCTCAAACGCATGGCTGGTGATCTTATCGGCGATATCGCCAGATACCACGTCAATACCGCGCATCAGACCACGGCCACGCTCGGTCGCCGGCATGCCATTTTCAGTCAGCATAGCGGCTAGTTTTTGGAAGCGCTCTTCGACGATACGCGCTTTACGCTGAACATCACGTGCAAAGGTGTCGTTAGACCAATACTTTTTCATCGCTGCGGTCGCCGTCACCATCGCTAAGTTAAAGCCACGGAACGTACCGTTATACTGGCCAGGCTTCCACTTATCGAGTTCAGGACGCATCAACACATGTGCAAACGGTAAACCGAAGCCTGAGAGCGATTTCGAATTAGTGACAATGTCTGGCGTAATGCCTGCATGCTCGAAGCTGAAGAATTTACCCGTGCGACCACAGCCTGCCTGGATATCATCCACAATGAGAAGGATATCATGCGCATGACAGATACTTTCTAGGCGCTTGAGCCAATCCAGGCCAGCGACGTTGATACCACCCTCGCCTTGCACAGTTTCAACGATCACGCCTGCGGGGATATCCAAGCCGCCTGACTTATCGTTTAAGAGCTTTTCAAAATAGTCCAGTGTGTCGGCGTGCTCACCCATATAGCCATCAAATGGCAGGAAGCTTGCGCCTTGCGTGGGGATGCCCCCCGTCGCCTCGCGGAACTTACGGTTACCGGTGGTTGCCAGGGCGCCCATGGTCACACCGTGGAAGCCGTTGGTGAAGGTCACAATGTTATGGCGACCTTTAGCAACACGGGCCAGACGGATGGCCGCTTCCACTGCGTTAGTACCGGTTGGTCCCGGCAGGTGGACTTTATAATCGAGTCCACGAGGTTTCAGAATGACGTTCTCAAGGGTTTCCAGGTAGTCACGCTTAGCGCTTGTCCACATATCTAAGCCATGAACCACCCCATCACTGGAGAGATAGTCAATCATCGCTTCTTTTAGATGCGGATTGTTATGACCGTAGTTCAGCGTGCCAGCACCGGCGAGAAAATCAATATATTCACGACCATTCTCATCGGTCAGCCGCGCATTCTGTGCCTTGGTAAAGACAACAGGAAACGAGCGTGAATAGGTACGAACATTGGATTCCATGCGTTCGAGTGTTTGGGTCTGCATTAGCGACCTCCTTATCAAGTATGTGAGCTAAGCGAGTTAAAACAGCTAGGGCAACACGAGCGGGAAAACGATCTATCGAGACGGCCTTTAGATGTGGTCCGTCTGGAATGGCCCGATACGTACTAGGTTTTCCGGGTCGTGCTCTCCTCCAAGCTGTTCGGTAGAAAAGTATTCACGGCTGTTCAAAGGTGCCTGCCATCGTGCAGCTAGGCGACGGAACAACCCCCACGATGCTTGGTTGTCAGGAGTGATCGTGGTTTCTAAGTGGTGAACGTCGTCAAGTTCAGGGCGCGACATAATCGCTTCCACCAGACGGCGTGCCAGACCTGTGCCCCGGGCTTTTTCACCTACGGCGACTTGCCATAAAAAATAGGTGTCAGGGGCATTATCTTTGACATAACCGGATACAAAACCAACTACTTCACCCTCTTCGTTGGTAGCCACAGCACAGGTATCGCGGAACTGAGTTGCTAGCAGCAGATAAGCGTAGGCTGAATTTACATCGAGCGGCGGGCACGCTTTGATGAGTTCGTAGATCCCCCAACCATCATCAGCATTAGGCTTACGAATAAAAAGCGGCATTTCGGCATGGCCTACCACGGCATCAGCAACGGTTGGGCGAGCCAGCTCGGCAGAAGGTGTAAAAGGCTTAATAGGCGTACTCATGGTTATGCTTCGCTGTAGCGAATTTGAGGATCATTATAACAGCTGATTATGAGCAATTCAAAAACCATATTATTCATCCCCGCATTTTCTATAATTTTTGGTTATCAAACGAGCATTACGTACTCTAGCATCAAGTTTCTGGGCGCTACCATCAGAGTTTAGATCAGTGATACCGATGCGCGAGACAAAAAAGGCGAGCCGAAGCTCGCCTTTAGTCGTTGATCAATAACGTTAATAGCGTGCGGGGGTTCGCATGGTGACAAACTCTTCGGCCCCAGTGGGGTGAATGCCTACCGTACGGTCGAAATCTTCTTTGGTAAGGCCTGCTCGAACGGCGATGGCAATACCCTGAATAAGCTCGCCTGCTTCTTCACCTACCATGTGAGCACCGACAACAACATCGCTGGCGTCATCGACAATCAGTTTCATCAACATGCGCTCCTGGCTACCGGAAAGCGTGTGCTTCATGGCTCTGAAATCAGTGCGGTAGACCCGTATTTTGGAAAACTTCTCCCTAGCCGCCTCTTCAGATAAGCCTACCGTACCGATATTGGGATGACAGAAAACGGCAGTAGGAATGGTGTCATAGTCCAATGGCCTAGGCGTTTTTTTATGGAAGTGAATATCCACCAGTTGCATCGCCTCTGCCAGGGCGACCGGCGTTAATTCAGGCCCAGCGATTAGGTCACCCAAAGCTAGTATTGAAGGAACCTGCGTCTCATAACGCTCATTCACGGGCAGCTTGCCTTCGCTGTTTAGCTCAATCCCCAGTACATCGATACCCAGGCCGCTTGTATTCGCCTTGCGCCCAGTTGCGGCAAGCACCGCATCCACTTCTAAGGTTTCTCCAGTGGTTAGCTCAACCTGCAGAGCACCCTCTTTCCGTTCAATGCGGGCAATGTTGGCAGAGAAATGGAGGTTAACGCCCTTTTTGGCCATTTCATCACACGTGAACTCGCGAACTTCCTGGTCAAACCCTTTTAAAAGCAGGTCGCCTCGATAAATCAGATGTGTCTCGCTGCCCAATCCGTTAAAAATACTGGCGAACTCGACGGCAATATAGCCACCACCCAGTACTAAAAACCTTTCAGGAAAGCTATCTAAGTCAAATACTTGGTTAGAGGTTAAGGTAAGATCGCTCCCTGGAAACTCGGGTACCCAGGGCCAACCGCCTGTCGCGAGTAAGATTTTTTCGGCGCTGACGCTCACTTCGCCATCTGCATTGGTTAGTGTCACTGTGTGCGGGTCAACAACGCGGGCCCGAGCATTAAACAACGTTACCCCTGCGCCTTCTAGCATGCGCTGGTAGATGCCGTTAAGCCGTTTTATTTCGCTGGTTTTATTATCTCTTAACGTAGGCCAATCGAAGGTTGCTGGTGAGGCCAGCTGCCAGCCAAAACCTGCCGCATCATCAAAGCTGTCATGAAAATGAGCAGCATACGAGTATAGCTTTTTGGGTACACAGCCCACGTTGACACAAGTACCGCCTAAATAGCGATCTTCCGCAACAGCAACGCGTGCGCCGGTAGCTGCTGCCATACGTGCCGCGCGAACCCCACCTGAGCCCGCTCCAATTACAAATAAATCGAAGTCATATGCAGCATCCGCTGACATGGTTATCTCCTATCCACTGCCGTGCTTACCCTCTGCTAAGGTAAGCGCTAAGATTGACCTTCTGTGCAAGGGGGGTTAAAACGCCCTACCTTGTAACAAAAATGCTGCTGCGCTACGCATGGACTCCCTCAACCCCTGAATAATGTTATCTCACGGAGATTCGATGTCTGATCAAATTGCTACGCTGCTGGATAATAATCGCGTTTGGGCTGAACGGATGTGTGAAGAGGATCCGGACTATTTCAAACGCCTTTCTAGCCAGCAAAACCCCGACTATCTATGGATTGGCTGTTCGGACAGCCGTGTACCGGCTAACCAGATTATTGCGCTACCACCGGGTGAAGTCTTTGTACACCGTAACGTGGCTAACTTGTTGCATCACACCGATATGAATGCCCTATCGGTTGTGCAGTACGCGGTGGACGTTCTTAAAGTCAGCCATATCATGATTGTTGGCCACTACGGATGCGGTGGTATCAAGGCTGCTGTCACCGGTGGCGAGTGCGGCATTGTCGATTACTGGCTGCACTCAGTACGCGAACAGTACAACCGCCACCGCGACACGCTAGAGCATCTGCCCATGGAAGATCAGATTGATCGCATGTGTGAGCTAAATGTGAAAGCCCAGGTCAACAGCCTGTGTCGAACTAAAATTCTGCAGCGTGCCTGGCAGCGAGGCCAAGCAATTTCAGTGCATGGCTGGGTTTATGGCCTAAGCGATGGCCGCGTTAAAGACTTAAACTGCACCATCAGTGGCCTGGAGCAAGTGGCGACCCTTTATCGTATTGATCGCGTGCAACCAAGCGACTGATGTAAGCGCTTCGCCTGCCCTAATCGTAACGGTAGGCGCGGTGACAGCTGCGGCAGCTTAACCCAACCTCTGAAAAAGCGCGTGTGGCTGCCCGGTAATCTTCTTGCTCTGCTGCTTCCACAAGCGTGGACACCTTTTGCTCTAAGTCCGTGAAGCCCGTCGCAAATTGATCCCATTCTTCCCAGATCTCTGGTTTCGCATCTGAACCTCGCCCATGGGTACCTGCGATAAACGCAGGTAAAAAATGTGCTTGCGTCGCTTTTTCTTGCAGCTCAGCTAGTCGGGGGGCGGCACCTTGAGCATCTTGATTATTCACTAGGTCAAAGCGCAGCTGCCTCAACAGGCGCTCTAAATCTTTCAACTCATCCTGTCGCCAGATGACCGCTTCACGCTCGCTAGCAAAGGGCGTCTCGTCAACAGATTGCGGCATTGCCGGGGCTGCTTGCTCAGCGTGAGCCCCTATACTGAATAAGCCTAACACCGCAGCAGCTATCGTAGCCTGCGTAAGACGTTGGGGTTGCAAACAACGAAGCATCTTTTCGCCCCTCAGCCAATCGGACACGTGACACCCGTACCTTTCAAGCCACAGTAACCGCCTGGATTTTTATCTAAATACTGCTGATGATACGCCTCGGCATAATAGAAAACGTCAAGCGGCTTAATTTCCGTCGTGATACGGCCTCTATCGGCACGCTGCAGCGCCTCTTGGAAAGCTTCTGCACTCTTCTGAGCAGCGGCAAGCTGTGCCTCTGTAGTCGTGAAAATGGCCGAGCGATACTGGCTGCCAATATCGTTACCCTGACGGTTTCCTTGGGTGGGGTCGTGTTGTTCCCAAAAGATTTGCAGTAAATTTTCAAGGCTTACCTTTTTCGGATCATAAACCACTCTGACCACTTCGGTATGCCCTGTTAAGCCTGTACAAGTCTCTTTGTACGTTGGATTGGGCGTGATGCCCCCAGCATAGCCTGCTGCCGTCACATACACCCCCGGCTGCTGCCAAAACAGCCGTTCTACCCCCCAGAAGCACCCCATACCCAACACAATTTCCTCATAACCTTCAGGAAACGGTGGGTGTATAGAGTGTCCGGTAATGGTATGAAGGTCGCTGGTCTCAATGGGGGTATCGCGCCCTTCTGGTGCTTGCTGTTTCGTAAATAGCGTCATAACACCCTCTTCTATTCTATTGCTGCGGATAAATATAAGGATCGCCTGAGCGCGTGAACGTATAAATTAGGTCAACGGCTTGGTTAGCACCAGACACCGCCTGTAGATACAGGTTCCGCCATAGCGTATAGCGTAAGGTTAGTTCTGCAATTGGAGAGAAAATACCTACGCCATAGCTAATGCGAAGATCATCAGACAGTTGGCCACTCACCGCTACCTGACTGTCGTCACCCGCCCCAGTGGTATCAAGTGTCAGGTCATCAATCCCAAACGCTTCCCCGATAGAGCCAACGGCCCCACCGGTGCGGCCAAGGGACATACCAATGAGCGCAGTGGTTAGTGCGCTATCAACACCACCACCTGAAGCATCCGGCGCGCGGCCGCGTAGCAAATACGATAGCGCACGGGTCTCGTCCATCGCGGGCTCTGAAAAGATCAACACATTGGGCTGTTCGGCATTGCCTGTTACGCGCAGCCCCGCAATCACATCATCTTCGGTGACATCCGGGTTGCGGATGGCCTCAAAATCTAGCACCGGCAAGCCCGGAGGACCACTAAAGATCAGTTGACCACGACGAATCAACAGATCTTGCCCGAATGCCTGGAAACGACCATTTACTAAGTTGACGTCGCCAAACAGCTGAAGTGCTCCGCTATCCTGACGAATCTCCAGGCTACCGCCCAGTCCTGACTCCAGGCCATAGGCGGAAATTTGCATATCGCGCCCAAGATTCAGTGTAATCAGCACATCCAGAGCCATACCGGTGTCTGCCAGTTCATCAGCTGCACTGGGATCATTCCCAGCCTCTGCCGCAAGACGTGCTTGTCGTTCAGCCTCACGATCATCGCGCTCGGTAATGATAATTTCATCCGGGCTTGGCGATGTTGCTGACGAAGGTAGATCACCCACCTCTAAGCGAGCCCAGGGAAGATCCACATTGCCCCGTACCTGCAGACGCTCTGGGGTAATACGAATGCGAATATCTGGCGCGGCTTCCAGGCGACCGAACTGCGGTAATACCACCAGCAAAGGCTCTTGAGTTGCGTTTAGGTCTATGCCTATACGCCACGCTTCATCGGTAGGCCAATAAGCGTTACCGCTAATCGAAAGCCGGCCTCGCTCGGCAGCGAGAAAACCGTCTATATTTCCCTCTTCGCCATCAAAGGCTACCGCCAGCTCGCCATCCACAATAGTAATGGGAATATCGGGCCCGCTAATACGCAGGCTGCGTAAGGCTAGTTCACCCTGTAAATCAGGCTGGCTTGTGGTGCCACCAATTTGCACGATGCCATTTAAGCCGCCTTCAAGCTCATCCATACCCACCACCATAGGGCGATAGGGAGCTAACGTGATGTTATTTGCCCGTAGCTGGCCATCAAGCGCTCCCTGACCCAATGGGTCGTTTACCGCTAGATTAAGCGTAAGCTCACCTGCTTCCGACAGAGCAAGCAGTACATCCGCTTGGGCCTGTGCTTGATTGGCTTCAATTTTCGCATCCAGATTAATAGTGGGAAGCTCTACTGGCTGACCGTAATCATTGACTGCCGTGATGGCTAACTCACTGAGCAGCTGAAGATTGGCTTGCCACTGCGCGCCTCCCTGCTCCCAGTTGGCTACTAGATCCGCCGTGGTGTCACCTTCAAAGCTCCACTCCTCTGGCAAGAAAGGTTCCAGCATCTCCATGGGTACTTCGCGAACACTCAGCACTGCACGCCCTTGGTCGGCTGACGCGGCAATGGGCTCTTCAGAGCATACGAGGCCACCCTGCAACCGACGCAGGCAGAAAGGTGTTAAGCGCGCCTGGCCGTTAGCAAGGTTGTAAGTGATATCCAGCGGCGCTTCCAAGCGAATGTCCCCCGCTTCTGAATCAACTTCCAGCGGGGTTAATCGCGCCTGATACTGTTGAGCCTGCTGGTTAAAGCGCCCGTCTAAGGCCAAATTAGCTTGGCTCAGAACGTTATCGGCTTCACCTGTGGTGCTGAGTTGCAAGGCATGCTCGGAAAGTCGCCCGGTGAGGTCAAGGGCGACCGACGCTAGCGCTTGCCCACCTGCATTAACGCCTTGCAAATCCAGTTCGATATTGAGATCGGGGTCGTCAAGACCCTCGACATTACCCGATAGAGAGAGCGCAGTTAGCCTATTTTCAGCAAAGCGTAAACTGCGACCATTCAGCTCTACTACCACTTCTGGCCGGGAGAAACTGCCTTGGGCTTGAATATCACCGGTTAATGTCCCTGCTAGATCAGGATGTAAGCTTTGGAGCTGATTCAGCGCGATATTGGCCTCAAGAGACATCGCCTCTTGGCTGAGTTGTCCTGATGCCGTTAGACGGTTATCACCTTGGGTAAAGAGCAGCTCTTCAATATCAACTTCCAGTTCGCTGTTAGCCTCAAGAGAAGCTTGGAGCGTGAGTGGGTACTCCTGTAGCCGCCCCTGGATATCTAGCTCCGGCAGGCTAATGTCCCAGCGTTCGCCGCGCTGGCGTACGCTGGCGACGATATCGCCACTTAGATTGCCAGCTAGCTGTGGAACAAACAGCGATGGATCTACATTATCCAAGCGCACGTTGGTATCGACCTCAATCGCTTCTTCCCAGCTTACCCGGCCCTCGCTGCTAAGCGCACTATCATTAATAGTGAGGGTGAGAGGTGACCAATGGAAAGAGGCTAAATCGCCCTCTCCACTCAAACGGATGGCGGTGGCAGGCACTTGTGGGCCTTCGGCATTCGTTTCAAGCGTTACTTGATAGGCCTCCAGGCTGCCGTTGACACCAAGGCTAAGGTTTTCCAGCACGTAGCTCTCAGCTGTAGTGACAGGTTCTTCCGATGACGCCTCTGGAATCTCGCTGTTGTCAACTAGCGGCCACTGCAAACGGTCGCTCTCTAGTTGCGCTTCAAATGGGAGCGTGGGAGCTAACGCATCTACTTGCGCAGTCAATGACGCATTAACGGGCCCGGTTGCGTTGAGATTCGCGGTCAGGTCAGCAAGGCTACCAGAAAGATTCAGTGCCACCTGCTCACCGCTAAGTGCTGGGAATAATTCGGGTAGCCATAGTTCTGCACGAATCGCAGCATCCAGTGGGTAGTCGCCGCTTAGAGTGACATTGGCAGATAAGGTGGCGTCAGCATCAGGTATGGCAAGCTCCAGAGTGCTTAGCGTTATGTCGCTGCCCTCGGCCCGAGCTTCTACAAGCAGTCGCTCAACCTGATACTCAGCAGCGCCACTTATTGTTACGTCAGTGACTAACAGTGATGCCAGCTCTACGTTAATCGGCAGCTGAATCTCGGGAAGCGTAAGCCGCTCACGCTCGCTAAGGGCAATAGCCTCATTGTCAGCCGCAGGCTTCGCCGGCTGAGCTAGCTGAATAGCGCCGTCTATACCGGCGGCGTTTAGCGGTGTATCTATCTTTTGCGTCAACAGCACGCCGGGAGATGGCGGCAAGTAGAGAGATAGCTCTTCCAGTATGGTGGATGCGATAGTGACTTGCTGCTGCTCGGCGGTTATGGAAGTAGCAAATGCTTCCCAGCCCACTTGTGTACCGTCGGCCAGCGTCAGCTGTACGTTATTGAGAGCGATATCGCGCAGTTCAATCGGAAACGGCAGATAAATGCTGAACGGTGCATTGCTTTCCTGTGGCGGCTCCTCGGTTGCTGAGCTTTCAGCTAAGCGAATATCTGCACCCTCAACGCGTAGCGTGTCTAAGCATAACTGACCGGATAGCAAGCAATCTTCTGCCCAGGCAAGCTCAAAATCCGCTAGCGTAATTTGAGTGCCACCAACAGCCATTTGAAAGCCTTGCAGACGAAAGCTGTCCAGTAGCGCGCCCTCTTGCTGCTCGTAGGTGAAAAAACCACGCTGTTCACCTTGGGAAAACAGCTGCCCGGTTCCCCAGGGGGAGAGCGCCACCCCGGCAACTAAGGCAATTAACCCAAACAGCCATAACGGCAATACGATGATAAGGCGTAACAGGCTCCAGAACGCTAACCAAGTACGGCGCTTAGGTGAGAGCATCTGACGGTTTTGGGGCGCTTTTGAATCAACCTTAGCCAAAGAGCTCTCCTAGAATTCTGGACCAATCGAAAAGTGCACGCGGAAAGCGTCGTCGATATCAAAGGGATGTGCGATGTCGAAACGTATCGGGCCGACGGGAGACACCCAGCGCACGCCCACGCCCGCGCCTGTTTTAAGGCCAGTCGGGCCCCAATTATCGAACGCATCCCCTGTATCAATAAAGGTGGCGCCCCACCAGTCTCCCGTAACACGACGCTGATACTCTAATGTGGAGGTCAGCATTTGTTGGCCGCCACGTAAGCGACCTTCTTCATTACGCGGTGACAAGCTCTCGTAGGAGTAACCGCGTACGCTGCGATCACCGCCTGCGAAGAAACGCAGCGATGGCGGAAGCTTGTCAAAGTCACCGGTCTCGATAGCGCCAATGCTTAATCGAGCTAAAAAGCGGTTGTCATTGCCGATGGTGCGAATCCATTCGGTATCGCCGGTTAGCCGGGTGAATTTGGCGTCAGACCCCCAGGCTCTGTCAGAGTACTCAATCGATAACTGCTGACGATCGCCCCACAGAGGAAAACGTTGAGGCCGAGTGCGGGTTCGCGACCACTGAATCCCTGGATAAAACAGCCAAACCTCATCAGCTTGGCCGCCTTGGGTAAAGTCTTCATACGTCGTGCGGAAGTAGAGCGTTTGTACCCAACGGTTCTCAAATTCCCAACGCCGAGCCACTTCTACGGTGCCTTCCAAGGATTTTGTGTCGCCATCGTCAATATTGCGCACGCCATACTGCAGGCGGTAGTTATCCCGTATCGGGTCCTCTAGCGGAATATTGTATACCCCCGTAAAACGCTGCTCAGGGGCAGAAAGATAGAGATCATGATCCAGACTGTGACCAAACCGGTTGATCCATGGCTGCTGCCAGCCAAAACGCAGGCGTGGGCCTACATCTGTGGCATAACCTATACCTACCTCAAACTGGTGGCGATCTGCCGGCTCGACACTGACATCGATGGGCAAGCGGGTATCGTCACGGCTATTAATACTGAGAGCACTGGCAAGCGCTGCACTACTTACTCTAGAGCGTTCAGGCTGCGATGCAGTGGCTTCGTTCCACCAGGGCGACCCTCCGCTCGGCGGAGCGATTGTCAATTCTTGAGCTGTTTCCAGCCGGGGCCGTACGGAGACAGAACTAAACCATCCTGTTTCAGCTAAACGCTGATTATAGCGGGCCAGGGATTCCGCTAGGTAAGGCTCACCAGCACGAAACGTCTGCATTTGTCGCAGCCGCTCAGGTTCAATATGGCTGCCCGTAATAAATGTATCGCCAAAGTGATAGCGTGGCCCGCTATCAAAGGTCATATAGAGGCGAGCGCTTTCCAAGTAAGGGCGCACTTCCATCCGTCGATCTGAAAAGCCCCAGTCGAAGTAGCCCCGCTCAATAGCTAGACCGGCAAACTGGCTACGTAGGCTGTCCCAGGGGGCATGACGCAGCGGTTCCCCCTGCTTTAAAGGAAAATCATCAAGCGCGTCTTGGAAAGGGGGGTCATTGTTCGCATCCCCTGTAATACTGATGTCGAGTACTTCAATCACTACCTGAGGCCCTGATTCAATACGCACGGCGATGGGCGACTGATCTAGCTCGACAGTAATATCAGGTTCGTAATAGCCATATACTCGCATGGCTTCTTGCGTGCGCTGGCGTATTTCACCTTCCAAGCGGGCATCGGTGTACTGGTCGGCCTCAATATTTTCTAAATAGGCCTCAATATTAACTAGCACACGCCCATCAACACCGCTGATGTCTGCTTCAAGGGCCCAAGAGACCGATGAAGCAGATATCAGCGGCGGCACCAGTAAATACGCCACTTGTTTGGCCGTAGGCCACCGCCGTTGTCTTCCCATACCGTTATATCCCTAACCCTATCACCGGCTTAGTGGCTTGTTTATTCCACATCGTGATGCTGCTATTTAATTGCGCAGCATTTCCATCTGCGCACTAAAGGCTAGCTGCGCCTGCCGGACCTGCCGTAAGTCGCTCTCAAGCGTGTTTAAGCGCTGGGTCCACTGCGCTTCCAGCGCTGTTAATTCAGCTTGGCTAGCAGGCTCTTCTTGAGTATTGACTTCAGCGACAGTAGAAGAGAGCTGCGTTAACTGCTGCTCGACATTTTCCCGCCAGATACTCAACTGCTCTTCAGTAGCGGTTCGGTCGCTGGCTACCTGGCGCTCCATGGTATCGAGCCGCTGGTTGATGACCCCCTCTAAATGAGTAACCTCCTCCACTAAATTTTGCCTACCAGAGGTACCCGCTTGCTCTAAGGCATCTAGCGATGTCCGAATAGCGGCTAGCTGGCTATCACGAAGGGCTGCTTGCTCCTGAAATTGCTCGAATCGTTGTGAAAATGTCTCAAGCGCCTCATTTGATACAAGCTCTTCATTTTCTGTGAGAAGCCCATAGAGCTCTTCACGCGTATTAGTCAATGCCACAGCCAGCTGCTCCTGCTCTTGGAACAGAGTGGACATCTGAGCTTGTACAAAGGTTATCGCATCTTTGACCTCTGTGTCATCGGAGTCGAGCCTTGCATGAAGATTAGACACCTCACCACTCACACGATGCACTTCTGCTAGCAACCTCTCTCTTTCGTACCAAACCCCTGCTGCTGCTGCGCCTAATAGCAACATCAACAGAATCAATACGAGCCAAAGCGGCCATAATCGCGGCCCCCTGCGATGGCGTAAGTGTTGTGCTGTCAGGCTTTGATCCACGTCGGGAACAATACGCTGAGATGAAGTGGCATCGGACATATGTTTTCCTTAGAGCGTCGTTGGATCGGCGCGTCGTCCAATTCCCCGATAATGTAAGCCGCAGTTGGCTACAAAAGCGGGGTCGTAGATATTGCGTCCATCCAATATTAGCTTTTCGCGTAGCAGTGAGGCTAAGCGGTGCCAGTCAGGATTCCAGTAGGCTTTCCATTCGGTCACTAGCATCAGGGCGTCTGCACCCTGGCAGGCAAGATAAGGATCATCCTCGAACGTCATTAAATCATCCCGCTGCCCAACCGCCGAGTAGAGCGCTGGAATAGCCGCCGGGTCGTGTAGTTTGACCGTGACTCCCTGTGCCCAGAGCGCTTCAAGCAGCGTTAACACCGGTGCATGATCAATTCGGGCGGTGCCTGGTTTGAACGCGGCACCCCAGATCGCCACCGTTTTGCCTGCTAAATCTCCCTCAAAAAATCCCCACAACTTTCTGAACAGCGTCTCTTTTTTCTGCTCATTGATGTCCATCACCTGCTCAAGCAGCGCCGAGTAGCGACCACTGGATGACTGAACATCAGCTAAGCGCATCAAATCACGCGAGAAGTTAGGGCCACCAAAGCCACATCCTGGGTAAAGGTACTCAAACCCTATCCGCGTATCTGCGCCCATACCCTGGCGTACATGCTCAACGTCCACTCCTAACGTATCGGCAAGACCTGCAATTTCATTCATATAACTGATACGGGTAGCCAACATACCATTGATGGCCAGCTTGGTCAGTTCAGCGGCACGACAAGGCATGCATTGAAACACTTCGCTACGACGATTGAAGGCACGCAGTAGCTCTCTTGTCATTTGCTCACCCATGGCGTCATCGCACCCGAGTAGCCAGCGCACTGGACGAGTAAAAGAGAGCCAGGCTCGCCCCTCTTCCAGAGTGTCAGGCAGTGCCACACGGCTATGCTGGTGTCCCATTAGCGAATGCAAACGCTCGGTCTCGCCCACTGGGAATGTTGAATTATTGACCAGCACCGCGCCGCTGTACTCCTGAAACATTGGGTGTTGTAAAAGCGAATTGGCTGACTGACGCTGACTAGGAGAAAGCGCTAACCAAACAATATCAGGCGTTTCAGAGACGTCAGGAGTAGCAACGATGGTTAAGTTGCCTGCTACCATGGCTTGCTCAATCTGTGCCATCAGCGATGGTTCTCGGCGTAGCCAGTCAGCATTGGCCAGCGTTGGCCACGGAACGCTCTCGTGGAGTAACCAGTCAACGTGATGACCTACCCAAGCAAGCGCCGCCGCCGCAGTTGCGGCGCTTAATTCACTACCATGCAGCAATACACGCATTCAGATGCTCTCCCTGGCCAATAAGCGCCGATAAAATAAAGTGTTAGGCGTCATGCTGAGTTCCTTTCCATGCGTTTCGCGTCAGGAGTGGTTAGAATAACCATAATACTCAACGTTTGAGTGGATGCCACCTTGCCGCTAACCACCGCGAAATGGCAAACCATATTCATTTCACTCAAGACCAACTGCCGATGGGGGTTACACCATGCCAGTGACACTTCAGGATAGCACCACTCGCCGCTATCAAGACAACGTCGATGCCGCAGAAGTTGCGAAATTTGAAGCACTTGCCAGTCGCTGGTGGGATCCAGAGAGCGAATTTAAACCGCTTCACGATATTAACCCTCTGCGCTTGGACTTTATCGATGCTCGGGCTGGGCTGGCTGGTAAGAAAGTGCTGGATGTAGGTTGCGGTGGCGGTATTTTGAGCGAATCGATGGCCCATCGAGGAGCCAGCGTGACGGGCATCGACCTAGGGGAAGCACCGCTAGGGGTGGCGCGGCTTCACGCTGAAGAGAGTGGCGTTACGGTAGAGTACCGGCATATCAGCGTTGAAGGTTTAGCCGCTGAAGAGCCAGGGCACTACGATGTGGTGACCTGCATGGAGATGTTGGAGCATGTACCCGACCCCGCTTCGGTTATCCGTGCCTGCAGTACACTGGTTCGCCCTGGAGGCTATGTATTTTTCTCAACGCTTAACCGCACACCGAAGTCTTACGCCTTTGCCATCCTAGGGGCCGAATACGTGTTGAAGCTGCTGCCCCGTGGCACCCATGACTACGCTAAATTTATTCGTCCTTCCGAAATGGCACACTGGGCGCGCACGGCATCTCTTGAGGTGCGTGAGCAAACGGGACTTACTTATAACCCTATTACACGGCACTATCGTCTGGTTCCTCATGATGTATCCGTCAATTACATGATGTACTGCCGCAAAGCGAGCGAGTAAATGTTGATGCCCTCCCCCCAGGCGATACTGTTTGATTTAGATGGCACATTGGTAGATACCGCCCCCGACTTGGCTGCTGCAACTAACGCGTTAAGAGCCCATCACGGCTTAGCGGCCCTGCCGTTCCAGGAAATACGTGGGCAAGTGTCTAATGGTGGCAGCGCCCTGGTCACGCTGGCGCTTGGCCTTGAAAGCGGTAGTGACGAGCATGATGAGGCAAGGCAGTTCTTGCTGGATGCTTACGAGCAAGCGGTGGCGGTCCATAGCAAGCTTTTCGAGCCGTTAAATGAGTGGCTAACGCAGTGGCACAGTGAAGAGCGACTTTGGGGAATTGTGACTAATAAACCGCGGCGCTATACCTTGCCGCTTTTGGAAGCGCTGGCGCTAACGCCAGGGGCGTTGCTCTGCGCTGATGACTTAAGTGTTAAAAAACCTGCGCCTGAGCCTCTTTGGGAAGCAGCAAAACGCCTCGGTGTTTCCCCCGAGGCGTGCTGGTATATCGGCGACCATGTTCGCGATATGCAAGCGGCTAAAGCAGCCGGTATGACGGCTGTCGCCGTGGGCTATGGCTATATCAGTGAAGAAGACGACTACCAGAGCTGGCCTGCCGACCTGTGGTTTACAACGTGTGATGAGCTGGTAGCCGCTCTTCATGACCACCGCACTGATTAGCCTTCGCCAGTGTGGAAACGTTAGACGCGTGGCGGCTGGGCATCAAACTTCTGGCCGCTAACGCCTTTACTATCAGGCCCCATCAACCATAGGTAAGTGGGCATAACCTCTTCAGGCGTACGCAGTGTAAACGGATCTTCACCTGGGTAAGCAGTGCGGCGCATTTGGGTACGCGTAGCGCCTGGATTCAGCGTATTCACCCGAACATTCGTCTGATTCTCTAATTCATCAGCCAGCACCTCCATAAATCCTTCTGTGGCGAATTTTGACACAGAATAGGCACCCCAATACGCTCGCCCTTTACGGCCAACGCTGGAGGAAGTGAAGATAACCGATGCATCATCAGACGCCTGGAGCAATGGCAGCAGCGCTTGAGTCATCCAGATGGGACCATTGATATTGACCTGCATTACCTGATCCCAAAGTTCGGGATTATACTGCTCGAACGGAGTAATGCGGCCAAGCAGCCCAGCGTTGTGCAATAACCCATCTAGACGGCCAAACTCTTTATCCAGCGTTTCTGCCATATCGTGAAAATCTTTGAGTGTCGCCCCTTCAAAATTGAGCGGAAAAATAGCCGGCTGTGGCCCGCCAGCCGCTTCAATTTCGTCATAAACGCGTTCAAGTTTAGCAATAGTGCGGCCTAGCAATATAACGGTAGCCCCATGACGGGCATAGGTTAATGCCGCCGCGCGGCCAATCCCATCTCCCGCACCGGTTACCAACACGACGCGATTTTCTAGCAGATTGGGCGCTGGTTGATAGTCGATTTTGCAGCTCATGAGGTTTCCTTGAAGCTAAAAAAGTAAACGGTATTAACCCGCCGACTGGCGTAAGAAGTCATTAGCCAACCCAGCGGCACTGCTTTGGGGGTAGTCATCCCGCACTTGTTCCAACAGCTCGCGGCTACGCTCTGCTTCGCCTTTACGCGCCTTAACCAAGCCGAGTTTGTAGAGTGCATCGGGTACTTTGGTACTACCGTTGTACTGCTCAATAACGCGCGTGAAGGCTTGATCAGCTGCATCTAACTCACCCTCTGCAGCATAAAGTTCGCCCAGCCAGTAATGGCCGTTCGCCGTCAAGCTACTTTCTGGGTGGTCGGCCACAAAGGACTCAAAGGCCGCAATAGCATCTTCAAACTGGCGCGCCTGAACGTGGGCAAATGCGGCTTGATAAGCCGCTTGTGCGTCTTCACTTACATTACGGGCGGAAGGCGCTTGCACAACCTGCTCAGCCGCTTCAGGCTCAACATCAGGAGTCGCCTGCTCTATCTGGCTTGGTGCACTGCTGGTCATCAAGCGGTCTTCGATATCTAAATACTGCTGCTGTGTTTGATTGCGCAGTTGCTCCAGCTGGTGGCGTAACTCTTCAATTTGACCACGTAACTGCTGAATTTCTTGCTGGTGCTCCTGGACTTGGTTAAAGAGCACAAGGTTACCGCCTGAAGGCTCTTGTCGCTGAGTTTGCTGATAAAAGCTGTTCGACGAATCTGAAGAGAGGTCCTGAACGAGCGGCTGCTGAGCAAGAGCGGACACAGGCAGTAGTGATAAGGGCAATACGGACAGCGGGAGCACTAAGGCTCCCGCACCGCACAGCCTCTCAAAATTGCGTTTGAGACTGTGATTCATGATAGCTCCGAATGATGCTATTGGCGTGCCGAGGGCACGCCAATGCTATCAGTAGTTAAAGACGACGCGACGGTTTTGCGAGTAGGCGCTTTCGCTTTGGCCGCTCGCTTCCGGGCGCTCTTCACCGTAGCTAACTACGCTCATTTGTGAAGGTGATACGCCCTGAATATTCAGGAAACGCTGCACGGCTCCAGCACGACGCTCGCCCAGTGCCATGTTGTATTCACGGGTACCACGCTCATCGGTATGACCATGCAGAACAACGCGAGCACTCGGGTTAGCACGCAGGTAGCGTGCATGTGCCATTACGACAGACTCGTATTCGCTCTTAATGGTATCGCGATCGTAATCGAAGTAAATGGTACGTACTTCGGGGATACGGGAATCAGCCTGCTGGCCGGCGCCCGCTCCTGAACCTGACGTTGAGCCATACTGGCCACTGGTGCCAACACCAGACGTATTAGATCCCATACTGCTGCCATCCTGGCTTCCGTACGAGTCTCCGTCTTGGGTTCCGCCGGTGCTGGAACAGCCAGCGATAACTACGATAGATAACGCGACTGCCAATGAGCGAGCCAACGGCTTAAGTTGCATAATCAGACTCCTTGCCTGAAAACAGAAATTAGTGCTGTTCATCTATTAATTTAAGAAAGGTGACCACGCGGGGTCACGTACATCACCTTGTGCTGCGGGCAACCTAAATGACGAGCGGCCATCGGCTGAAACGGCACTTAGTACTCCGCTACCACCCTGTTGGGTAGCGAAGATTACCATGGTCCCGTTCGGCGCAACACTAGGAGATTCATCTCTTGTTGATTCGCTTAATACCACTAAGCGGCCACCCTCAAGATCCTGCTTCGCCACTTGGAAACCGCGGCTGGAACGGTGAATCAAAAAGATTTCTTCACCGTCTGGCGAAAAGCGTGCACGGGCGTTGTAGTTGCCTGTAAAAGTCAAACGGTTGGTCTCTCCGCTGCCCATTGAATACTGATAAATCTGCGGGCCACCGCTGCGATCCGATGTAAAAATCAGGCTACGGCCATCAGGTGACCAAGCGGGTTCGGTATCGATGCTATTACTTTCAGTAATACGATCCAGCGAACGATTGGCCACATCCAGTACGTAAATTTCCGGCTGACCATCTTTGGATAACGACATGGCGATACGACGGCCATCTGGCGACCATGTTGGCGCACCATTGATACCATCAAATGAGGTGGCTTGAACGCGCTGACCTGTATTAACGTCTTGGATGTAGATAGACGCCTTGCCTGTTTCGAAAGAAACATACGCCAGCTTGCGG
Organism: Vreelandella lionensis; assembly: GCF_044543515.1. Taxonomy (NCBI): domain Bacteria; kingdom Pseudomonadati; phylum Pseudomonadota; class Gammaproteobacteria; order Oceanospirillales; family Halomonadaceae; genus Vreelandella; species Vreelandella lionensis. Next base: position 62,788 of record NZ_JBITWC010000002.1, read on the forward strand.
CCATCCGGCGACCAAGCGGGCGACATAATGGGCTGATCCGAGGTCAGCACCTGCTGGCTTCGACGGCCATCGGCATCAGCCACATACAGCCCAAACTGCATGTTATCGCCTAGGCCCTGAGCCGTAACGTAAGCAATGCGCGTCGAGAAAGCGCCGCGAATATCGGTAATCGCCTCGAAAATTTGGTCACTGATGTAGTGCGCCGCACCACGAAGGTCGTTACCACTGGCAGTCACGGTTTCACTGATCATGGGACGTTGGCCGCTAATATCGACCAGGTCGAACTGCAGCTCATAACCGTTGCCTGTCTGCTGCGCGCGCCCAACGACGAGATAACGCACGTCCAGCGATCTCCAGGTGCCAAACTCTACGTCAGACGCTTGGCTTGGACGGTCGAACATAGCACTACGCTCTAGCGGTGCGAAAAATCCGCTGCGTTCAAGGTCGTCTTGTACAATTTGCGCGACATCTTCAGGTAGGCCTTCGCTGCCTGCGAATGGCACGACCCCAATAGGCAACGCCTGATCGCTACCACGCGTTATCTCAATGGTTAAATTGGCGCTTGCTACGCTGCTGATTAGTAGCAGTACGCAAAAAAGCCAAATTTTGCTTAACGTTTGCATCAGCGAACATCCCCCGGGGTAAATCGCAGATTAAATTGACGTAAAGTACGCTGCTGTTCCGCTGGCAAGTCACGTAACTCGCCAAACGGTGCTGCATGTTCCACCGCCTGCATAGCTGAGCGATCAAAAGCACTATCACCGCTGGATGAAGCGACAGAGGTCGCTAGTAGCTCACCCGATGGACCAAGCCTCACTTGTATCGTAGCACTCATTGCGTTGCTCGCTCCTGGAGGGATAACCCACGCTTGCTCTACAGCACGCCGGACAATGTTAATAAAGCTGTTTGCCGCCTGTTGGGCCTGCTGTGCATTAGCGGCCGCTTCTGCCTCGCCCGCTAACTGACGCTGCATGGCCGCTTCGGCTGCCTCAGCAGCACGACGCTCTTCTGCTTCACGCTGTTTCTGGGCTTCTGCTTCGCGAGCGCGCTGCTCCTCGGCTTCCCGTTGGCGACGAGCTTCTTCCTCCCGCTGGCGCTGTGCTTCGGCTTCACGCTCACGTTGCGCTTCGGCTTCTTCACGGGCGCGTTGCTCTTCCGCTTCGCGCTGGCGTTGGGCTTCTGCTTCACGGGCACGTTGCTCTTCGGCTTCCTGCTGGCGTTGGGCTTCTTCCTCTCGTTGCCGCTGCTCTTCCGCTTCTTGTTGACGTTGAGCCTCAGCCTCTGCACGGGCACGCTCTGCTTCCGCTTCACGCTGGCGCTGGGCTTCGGCCTCTGCCTGCGCACGCTGCTCTTCCGCTTCACGTGCCTGGGCTTCTGCCGCTTGCTGTTCGGCTAATCGCTCAGCTTCTTCTGCGCGACGCTGGGCTTCGGCTTCAGCTTCTGCTTGGGCTTGTTCTAGCGCGCGAGCCTGTTCCGCTGCCTCAGCTTCTGCTTCGCGCTGGGCTGCCTCGGCGGCAGCTTGCTGCTCCGCCGCGGAAGGCTCATCGCTAGGCGGCTCTGGATCGGGCTCTTCGGGTTCAGAGGCATTGTTCATTGCGGCCTGTTGCTCAGTGACTTGCTGGGCCTGATCAGTGAACGTTTCCGTGCTCACGAACGTCGCTTGTACGATCGAAGAAGAGTCTGGTTCCGCCGACATGCTGGGCAGCTTGACCAAGCTAAAGATAATCACGAGCAAGTGCACGGCAACAGCCAAAATCGTTGGCCACGTATAGCCAACGTCCTGGGGGTCACGCGGTGGTTTTACAGCCATGTGCGACTCGCCCTTAACCATCTTGGGGCGGCTCTGAGAGCAGCCCTACGTTGGCGACACCCGAGCTCTGCAGCGTGCTCATCAGCAGCACAATCTGGCCATAAGGCACATTGCGATCTCCTCGCACCATCACAGGCGTACCGGGACGACGCTGAAGAATAGCAGTCACTCGCTCCGACATTTGCTCCAGAGAAACCGCCGTCGAATCTTCTCCCAGAGTAATAAAGTAGCCGCCATCGCGATCTACCGAGATGATGATCGGGTCCTTATCTTCCTGGGTTTCAATAGGCTCAGAGGTGACTTGAGGCAGATCTACTTGAACGCCTTGCGTCAGCATGGGAGCAGTAATCATAAAAATGACAAGCAGTACCAGCATCACGTCGATAAAAGGGACGACGTTGATCTCCCCCATCGGCTTGCTTTTGCCGCTACGATTGAACGGACCTTGCATGACAGACTCCCTTAACTAGCGCTAGGTTTGCCGTCACGCCCTTGCAAGTTACGGTGCAAGATTGCGTGAAACTCTTCAGCAAAGTCTTCGTATTTACCCAGTAAGCGAGAAGCGTTATTGGATAGACGGTTGTAGAAAATAACAGCGGGAATCGCTGCAAAAAGTCCCATTGCCGTGGCAATCAGCGCTTCTGCAATCCAGGGGGCAACGGTCGCTAGTGTGGCCTGCTGGGTCATGGAAAGCGATTGGAATGAGCCCATAATGCCCCATACCGTACCAAATAAGCCGATATAAGGACTGGCGGAGGCAACCGTTGCCAGAAAAACAAGATGTTGGGTCAGGCGGTCTTCTTCCCGCGACCAGGCGACTCGCATGCTGCGCTGGACACCTTCCAGTACCGTATCGGCACTGCGGGTTTTAGGCATCAGGCGGTTAAATTCCCGAAAACCTGCCTGGAAAATGTGCTCCGCTCCATGACGAGGATCATCAGCGGGAATTTCGCGGTAGAGCTCGTTTAGGTCAACACCTGACCAAAACGACTCTTCAAACTGGTTGTACTCTTGCTTGGCTCGGCGTAGCGCAATGCTGCGCTGAAAGATCACCACCCATGAGAGGATTGACCCCACCACTAGCAGCAGCATGACCAGCTGTACCACAATGCTGGCACTCATTATTAAGTGGGGAATGGACATGGTGTTATCGTTCACAGTTGCCCTCATCAATCAATTAATGTCGTTTTCGACTGGGGTGTGGTGTTAAGCGACAATGGCCACGCTTTTGGACGCAGTGTCGTAGCGTTTAAGCAGGCTATCTCGACTGTTGCGGAGCACAAGAGTTCCTCGTCGCGCCGAACCAGTTGTTCAAATGTCATCCGGCAACGACCTTTTTCCGCAATGTTGGCAGTTACCGTCAGTGCCTCATCCAATCGTGCGGGTTTGGCATAGTGGCAGGCCATGCGGTATACCACTAGCTGTGTACCTTCGTCTAGCAACGTTTGCTGATTAAGGCCTAATTCTCTTAGCCACTCGCTGCGCGCCCGTTCCATAAACTTCAGGTAGTTAACGTAGTAGACAATTCCACCGGCGTCAGTATCTTCCATGTAAACACGCACTGGTATGCTAAATTCGCCCGTCATGGCCGACGTTCTCCCTCAACATCAATTGACTGTTCGTGGGGCGTCCTATCAAAGTGCAGCCAGGCTTGACGAGTCACCACACGGCCTCTTGGTGTACGCATCATTAGCCCTTGCTGAATCAGATAAGGTTCAATCACATCTTCGATGGTATCGCGCTCTTCGCCGATGGCCGCAGAGAGTGAGTCAACGCCCACCGGGCCACCATCGAATTTGTCGATCATCGCCAGCAGTAAACGGCGGTCCATGTGATCCAAACCGTGGTGATCGACATTTAGCATATTGAGCGCCGCATCCGCTAATGTCACATCCACAACGCCATCGCCCTTTATTTCGGCGTAGTCCCGCACTCTGCGCAACAGTCGGTTGGCGATACGCGGCGTACCACGGGAGCGGCGCGCTACTTCAATGGCACCTTCATGGCTGGTTTCAACGCCTAGTAGCCGTGCTGAGCGGGCGACAATCTCGGTCAGCTCTTCCAGGTTATAAAACTCAAGACGCTGAACGATACCAAAGCGGTCACGCAGCGGTGAGGTCAACAACCCCGCACGAGTGGTGGCGCCCACCAGCGTAAATCTGGGCAGGTCAAGTTTAATAGAACGTGCGGCGGGCCCTTCGCCAATCATGATATCGAGCTGAAAGTCCTCCATCGCGGGATAAAGGACCTCTTCCACCACGGGCGAGAGGCGATGGATTTCGTCGATAAACAGCACATCGCCCGGTTCAAGATTGGTCAGCATAGCGGCGAGATCCCCCGCGCGCTCCAGCACCGGGCCAGAAGTAGATTTAAGCCCCACGCCCATTTCAGTAGCGATAATATTCGCCAACGTCGTTTTACCTAAGCCTGGCGGACCGAACACCAGCGTGTGGTCTAAGCTCTCTTCGCGTAGCCTGGCTGCTCCAATAAAAATCTCAAGCTGTTCGCGAACCCGAGGCTGGCCAATATAGTCTTTGAGATGTTTCGGACGAATAGCATAGTCGATGCGCACTTCGCCCTGCTCTGGCTCAGCGGCAATTAATCGGTCGTGTTCTAACATAAAGACTCTTCTAGAGTGCTGACTAATGAGTACACGCTATTGCACTCGTGCTGGTCTAACCGGACATGCGTTTGGTTAACGCGGCTTTGATCAAAGCTTCGGTAGTTTGATTGGGGTCGACGTCGGCTAACATTTTCGCCGCTTCTGTCAGCTTATAACCCAAGCTCACCAGGGCTGCTTCTGCATCTGCCAAATGATCTCTTGGAGCGGCTCGCCCGCTTGTCGCTTCAAGAGCCAGCGGCGCATCGTTGCCATGTTCCCATTCAGGAAAGCGGTCACGCATTTCGATAATCAACCGTTCCGCCGTTTTTTTACCAACGCCTGGCAGTTTTGTCAGCGCTTTGCTGTCGTCATCTCTGATACAGCGCATAAAGGCATCTTCATCCATACCCGACAGGATCGCTAACGCAAGTTTCGGCCCTACGCCATTCACTTTGATCAAGGCGCGAAACAGCGCTCGCTCATGCTCTCGCCCAAACCCATAGAGCAAATGCGCATCGTCACGGATGGTGAGATGGGTATAGAGTGACACCTGCTCGCCGGGAGCGGGCAGCGCTACAAAGGTGTTCATGGAGGCTTCAAGCTCATAACCAACGCCATGCACATCTACCACCATCCAGGGCGGCTGTTTTTCCAGCAACAGGCCCTTTAAACGTCCAATCATCATATGCCTCATAGCCAATCAAATAGCAGCCACTATAAAGCCACTCTGTACAGATGACCAGTAATGCCTAGAGCCGCCAGCGCCCTGATGAACGGCGCTTACTGCGTGAAGGAGTCGCCGCCACCAGGGCGTTGCCAGCAAAAGCGTGGGTCAGTGCAATGGCTAGTGCATCGGCGGCATCTGCCTGGGGTGTCGCCGACAGGCCGAGCAGCGTGGTGACCATATGCTGCACCTGGCTTTTATCAGCGCCGCCCTGCCCGGTTACCGCTTGCTTAATCTGCCGAGCGGCATACTCCGCGATACTAAGCCCATGGTTAGCCAAGCAAACCAATGCTGCGCCGCGGGCTTGGCCTAGTTTGAGGGCCGAATCAGCATTTTTAGCCATAAAAACCCGCTCTACTGCAACAGCATCAGGGCGGTGCAGGCCAATCACTTCGCTAATACCGGCATATATTTGCGCCAAACGCTGCTCCAGTGCACCATCAGCCGTACGAATGCAGCCACTGGCCACATAGCGAGGCTTCACGCCTATTAGATCAATCACGCCGTAACCGGTGATACGTGAGCCTGGGTCAATGCCTAAAATTCTGACCGTGGTCGCCAGCTGTTTTTCGTCCATGGATTTTTCTCTTGGCACTGCCTAAAACAAAAACACCGACGCTAAGCGTCGGTGTTGTACTCGTCAAAACGTGAAGGCGGTCTTACTCGCCCGCTGCTTCCGCTTTGGCTTTTTGGCGTAAGCGAATGTTCAGCTCTTTGAGCTGATCAGCGCTGACTTCACCCGGTGCATCGGTCATCAAACAAGCAGCACTTTGGGTTTTCGGGAAGGCGATGACTTCACGAATGGTTTTCGCACCGGCCATGAGCATGACTAAGCGGTCCAGACCGAAGGCCAAGCCGCCATGGGGCGGTGCGCCGTACTGCAAGGCATCCAGCAGGAAGCCGAACTTCTCTTGCGCTTCCTCTTCGCCAATACCCAAAATTTCAAACACGGTGCTTTGCATGGTTTGATTGTGAATACGGATAGAGCCGCCACCCAGTTCGGTACCGTTAAGCACCATGTCATAAGCGCGAGAAAGCGCTTTAGCCGGGTCTGCTTTCAGCTCTTCCGGCGAGCAGGAGGGCGCTGTAAACGGGTGGTGAAGCGGGCTTAGACGGCCATTGTCGTCGGCTTCGAACATGGGGAAGTCAACGACCCACAGCGGCGCCCAGGCTTGAGTGTAAAGGTTCAGGTCGGCACCCAGCTTGACACGCAGCGCGCCAATGGCTTCGTTGACGATACGCGCTTTATCCGCACCGAAGAAGATAATGTCACCATCTTCAGCGCCGACACGATCAAGCAGCTCTTCGACCACGTTTTCCATGAACTTAACGATCGGCGACTGCAGGCCATCTAGCCCTTTGGCACGCTCGTTCACTTTGATCCAGGCAAGGCCTTTAGCACCGTAGATACCTACGAACTTGGTGTATTCGTCGATCTCTTTACGGGAAAGCTTGGCACCACCCGGTACTTTAAGAGCCGCCACGCGGCCATCTTCTGCCTTGGCCGGCCCTGAGAACACATTGAAACTAACCTGCTGCATCAGGTCGTCAACGTCGGTGAGCTCCAGCGGAATACGCAGATCGGGTTTATCCGAACCAAAGCGATCCATGGCTTCTTGCCAAGTCATTCGCGGGAATTCCGGCAGTTCGACGCTCAGCACTTCCTGGAACAGTTGACGAATCATGGCTTCGGTAATGCCCATGATGTCGTCTTCTTCCACGAAAGAGGCTTCGATATCGATCTGTGTGAATTCAGGCTGACGGTCAGCGCGCAGGTCTTCATCGCGGAAGCACTTTGCGATTTGGTAGTAGCGGTCAAAACCCGCCACCATCAGCAGCTGCTTAAACAGCTGGGGAGACTGTGGCAGTGCAAAGAAGCTGCCCGCGTGAGTACGGCTAGGCACGAGGTAGTCCCGGGCACCTTCAGGCGTGGCTCGTGTCAGCACAGGCGTTTCAATATCTAGAAAGCCTTGGTTTTCTAGGTAAGCACGTACGTTATGAGAAATACGCGAACGAAGCCGCAGTTTTTCGATCATATCCGGGCGGCGTAGATCAATATAGCGGTGTTTCAGACGCACTTCTTCACCGACTTTGCCATGCTCATCAAGCTGGAAAGGCGGTGTCGCTGCGCTATTCAGTACTTCAACTTCTTTGGCCAGCACTTCAATCATGCCGGTGGGCATGTTGGGGTTCTGGGTGCCTTCAGGACGCAGCCGAACACGACCAGTAATGCGCAGAACATATTCGCTGCGTGCACGGTCGGCATTAGCAAACGCCTCGGCGGTATCGGGGTCTACGACAAACTGAGCGATACCATCACGGTCACGCATGTCGAGAAAGATAACCCCACCGTGGTCACGACGGCGGTGAACCCAACCGCAAACGGTGACCGTTTGATCCACCAATGTTTCGTTAAGCTGGCCGCAATAATGGCTGCGCATGTCTAATCCTGTTCTGTTTCGTGGCAATTAAGTTGTCTTGAGCCTTTAAAGGCCCTGACAGCCGCGGCTACGCCGCGGCGCCTTTTTTCGTTGACGTGCTGCCGACATCGCTTTTCGCGCTACCCGCTGCTTGTCCGTCGGCAGCTAAATTCTTTTTGCTACCTGTTTTGAAATCAGTTTCGTACCAACCGCCACCCGCTAAGCGGAACCCGGCTGCTGAGACCAAGCGCTCTAGATCATCTTGCTGACACGCAGGACAGCTTGTTAACGGATCGGCGCTAATTTTCTGAAGTTTTTCCATGCGATGGCCGCAGGCCTTGCACTCGTACTCATAGATGGGCATGTTGATGGCTCCTGAAAAGCTCAACTCCGACAGGTTTATGTTGACAGTGTCGTGGCAAACTTAATGCTACCAGGCTGACAATATGTGGCCTGTCGGGATAAATTCCAAGACTGCGGTCGATAGAGCGGTCATTATACCCTTTTGTGCCCCCTGCCGAGCAAGGCCAAGCGGCTTTCGGCAGTTAATGGAGAAATAAAATGCCCAATGCGGTCATACTGGATGCCCAAAGCCTTGGCCCTGACATTAATTTGACGGCTATTCGTGATGCCGTCACGCACTTAGAAATACATCAGCAAAGCACCACAGCGCAGGCGCGTGAACGCCTAGCAGATGCTGAAATCGCCATCGTCAATAAAGTAAGGCTGGATGCTGAGACGCTTTCACAGCTTACTTCGTTACGATTGATCTGCGTGCTGGCCACTGGCTTGAATAACATTGACCTAGATGCTGCCAAAGCCCACAACATTATCGTTAAAAACGTGTCGGCCTATGGCACCGCCAGTGTGTCGCAGCACACGCTGATGCTGATGTTATCACTGGCGAATCGCTTACCCCGCTATCAGGCGGATATTGCCGATGGGAAATGGCAAGCGAGTGATTTTTTCTGCTTACAAGATCATCCAACACTCCAGCTTGCTGGCAAGCAGTTGGTGATGGTAGGTCAAGGAGAGCTGGGGTCTGAAGTGGCTCGGCTTGCAGAGGCGTTTGGTATGCAGGTCACGTTTGCCGCCCGTCCTGGCAACGAGCAAAATGATCAGCGACCTTCGCTGGATGACCTGCTGCCCTCGGCAGATGTGATTAGCCTGCACTGCCCACTGAACGATGCTACTAAGCACCTTCTCAATAAAGAGCGTCTAGCGAAAGCAAAGCCGTCGCTGCTAATCGTCAATTGTGCTCGTGGCGGTATTATTGATGAAGAAGCCGCGCTGGAAGCGCTTCGTAGCGGTAGCATCGGTGGTCTAGCCGTCGATGTGCTACCTGCCGAACCACCCAAAGATGGACACGCACTATTAGATGCGCTGGCGAATGCAGAACCCCTCAATCTGATCGTAACGCCGCACAACGCGTGGATCACGCCCGAAGCACGGCAAAACATCGTCGGCTTAACCGCCGACAATATTCATGCGTGGCAGACAGAGAATCACTAACTTGCCAGCTAGTCACACTAAACGTGTGCCTAATAGGTCGAAAAGTGGTCAGGGGCGTGATGAGCATCCAGTGTTTCAAGTGTGACATGGGTCACCCGCGCCCCTTCTGGGCCCTGCCAAAGCCATTGGCTAAGCTCGGCAACGGCTGAAGAGGGCCCGCACATTAGCACTTCAACCCTGCCATCAGGTAGGTTCTTAGCGTAGCCGGTTAAGCCACGCATCAACGCCTGCTCTTGAGTGGCACGTCGATACCATACTCCCTGCACTTTTCCTGTTACGTAAGCATGTACGCAGCAATGGGCCATGACAAACTCCTCCGTCGTTAAAGCAGCTCATGCTTAACCAGTACAGCGCTATTGCGGGGCACCAGTGGACGCCCACGTCGTAGTAGCAACGAGCGTGTGAACGCTGCACCAAAGAGTAAGATAAGCGAGCTGTAGTATACCCATAGTAAAATCATAACCACCGAACCCGCCGCACCATAGGTGGATGCCGTGGCCGTGTAGGCGAGGTAAATGGTAATAACACTGCGACCAATGGTAAACAGCACTGCTGTCACCACCGCACCAATGAAGACATCCTGCCAGCGTAGCACTACATCGGGCAGCACTTTAAAAATAGTCGCAAACAGCAGAGCGACCATGGCAAGCGATATTAACGACTCGGCGGTGGTGGTTAGTAGGCTTGCAAATGGCAACAGGTTGTTTGTCGCGTCTAGCATGCCGCGAAGCACCACTCCAAGCACTAGCGACACCAGCAAAATAAAGCCGATAGACAGTACAACGGTTAACGATAACAAACGGTTTTTGATAAAAATAAGTGCGCTGTTGCTATTTGGCTTCGCTCTAACCCCCCAAATGGTATTCAGCGAGAACTGCATCTGCGCAAATACGGTCGTTGCACCGATTACAAGGGCAATAAAGCCAAGAATTGTGGGCAGAACCCCCGACTCTTCAATGCGAGACTGGGCAACCGCCTGCTCTATTGCCAAGGCAGCTTCTGTGCCTAAGGTTCCTTGTAACTGCGCCACGATCTGACCATGAGCCGCCTCTTCGCCGAGGACCACGCCAATCACTGTAACCGCAATAATCACCGTGGGAGCTAACGAGAACAGCGTGTAGAACGCCAGCGACCCGGCGTAGCTAAACGCGTTACGCTCAAGCCAGAGTGACGTTGCATCTTGAATTACCTTCCACCAAAAAACGAGCGTGCGCTTAAGCATCATCACATTCCCTTAAAAGCAAATCACAGCGTTTTCATACAACGCTTATATACTGATTAATCAATAAGCATACCCAATGAAAACGCTCAGCGCAGGTATGATTGCGTTGCAGAGGCTGATGGGGCCGACCATAATGGCCACGCTTTATTCTCACATTTTCAGCAATCAAGGACACGCAATGAACTCAGATGCAGCTCGGTCTGTAACGTCTTATGACTTTGATTGCTTAGTATTTATTGGTCGCTTTCAGCCTCCCCATTTAGGCCACCTTGCCATCATCCGTGAAGCCCTTAAACAGGCTCGACAGGTAATCGTCATGGTGGGCTCCTCCTGGCAGGCGCGCTCGCTTCGTAACCCGTGGCATTTTGATGAGCGCCAAGCCATGATCCGCTCAGGATTTGATGATGCGGATAATCAACGACTTGAAATCACCCCGCTTCTGGATGCGCTTTACAACGACGATGTATGGGTCAGGGACGTGCAGCGGAAAGTACGCGATTTAGCAGCTCCCGCCAATGCACGGTTGCCAAGGATTGGTCTAATCGGCGCAAGTCGTGGGCAGTCCAGCTACTATTTATCGCTTTTCCCCCAATGGGAGTCGGTGAGTGTACCGCTCGTGGAGGGCATTTCGGCCAGCCAAATTAGAGAGCGGCTTTTCCGCTCACCTGGCTCAACCGATGATTATCTCAGTACGGGGGCTTACCATGACTTGCCCCCTGGCGTGGTAGAAAGCGTGGGTAAATTCTGCAAAGGCGAGGCCTATCATCGACTGTTGGAAGAGCAGCAGTTGCTCGATCAGTATCGACAAGCATGGTCACAGGCGCCCTACCCACCCATCTTTGTCACCGTTAACGCGGTTGTTGTTCAATCAGGGCACGTGCTACTGGTGAAGCGTACTGCGGCCCCTGGGAAAGGCCTATTCGCGCTGCCCGGTGGGTTTATCAATCCCCATGAGCGATTACTAGATGCCTGCTTACGTGAGCTGCGCGAACGGTTGCGCTTAAAAGTGCCAGAACCGGTATTGAAAGGCTCTCTGCGTGGCCAGCGGCTGTTTGATGAGCCCCACCGTAGCTGGCGAGGTCGCACACTGGCCGAAGCGTTCTACTTTGCTTTGCGGCCTGACCAACAGCTGCCGCGCCTTAAACCCGTCAAGGGCGGCGACCATGCCCGTTGGGTGGCACTCGCCGACTTGGAGCCAGAGAGCCTCTTTGAAGATCACTTCTTTATTATTCAGAACTTCCTTGGCTTACCCGCCGATTTTGGCTCTCTTTAAGCCTGCAGGAAATCACGCGGCAGTTTCATCATCTGCCGCCATAAGCGCTCTACTCCCGGCTTGTGGACCAGCGAGCAGCGATAGAGGCGAATTTCCAGCGGAATGTCCCAACTCTCATCGCCTGCTCGCACAAGCTTACCGGTTTTTAGCTCCTCACGAATACAGAAATCAGGAATCCAGGCAACCCCTACGCCCTGTAATACCATGCCTTTCAAACCTTCAGCCATGGCGGTTTCATAGACGGTTCTTAGCTTCATACGCAGCGGGTCGTTTTTCAGCAGCATCCGCACGCTGCGACCTAAAAACGCCCCCTGGGTATAAGCCAGATAAGGAATGGAGCTATCGCGCTGCAAAGAGAACAACGGTTTCCCATGCTCGTCAGGCAGCGAAACAGGAAGCATCTTGACCTTGCCGATCGAAAACGAAGGAAATACCTCCGCATCTAATTGCATTGTGGCGAAAGGGTCGTAGTAAGCCAGCATTAAGTCACAGTTTCCCTCACGCAGTACATGAATGGCTTCGCCAACGTTCATGGCAACCAAACGCGTTGGCAACTCCCCTAACCCTTTTTGTAGCCTAGAAATCCACGGCGGATAGAAGCTGAGCGCTAACGAGTGCGCCGCGACGATATCTAACGCTTCGTTGGCAATGGATAGCCCTCGCAAATGGCTGAGCGATTCGTTTAACTGTTCGACTAAGTTGCGGGCAGTCACCAAAAAAAGCTGCCCTTCTGAGGTTAAGCCAATCGGCGTTGTTGACCGGTCCACTAAGGTGACGCCAACGGCCTGCTCTAATGCTCGAATACGCCGACTAAATGCAGGTTGGGTGACATGGCGCTGTCGGGCTGAGGCCGAAAAACTGCGGGTGTTCGCCAGTGCGACGAAGTCTTCTAGCCATTTTGTTTCTAAATTCACCCATGACTCCTGTTATTTGAACGTTGATGGCTCGCGTCATTTGGTTGGGGCAAACGATTACTGTACGGGTGCCATTAAATAAGCAGCACGGGACACAACTTTTTTCCACGTAGGACGTTGACTCACTTCATCGAGGCTTACTCGGCGGCACTTGGCGAAATCGGCTTCCAGCATAGTAGCCACATCATTGGCGAAATCGGCGCTAGGAATGAAGGCAGTGATTTCAAAATTCAGTCGAAACGACCGATTATCCAGATTTACCGTGCCTACAGTAGCTGATGAATGGTCGATAAGCATGACTTTTTGATGTAGAAAACCAGGCCGATAACGGTATATTTTCACACCCGCCTTTAACATATCCGGCAAAAAAGAGAACGCAGAGAGGAATACCAGCAAATGGTCGGGGCGCTCCGGGATCATGACGCGCACGTCGACGCCTCGCATAGCTGCCAATCGTAAAGAGTCTTGGACGCCCTGATCAGGTACGAAATAGGGGCTCGTAACCCAAAACCGCTGGTTAGCGCTATGAATCAGCTGCTGAACAAGTAATCCAGCCGTATCCTGTTTATCGGCTGGGCCGGAAGGCACAATGACCACCTGCTGGTCTTGCTGTGGGTGGCTTTCAGCGTGCCAGTTTAACGTAATCACGGCGCCTGTCGCCCAGTGCCAATCTTCCCAGAAGGCTTCTTGCAGGCCTAGCACACAGGGGCCTTGTACTTTTAAGTGAGTATCGCGCCAAGGGCCATGTTTCGCACTCTTGCCCAGATACTCGTTGCCTACATTGAAGCCGCCGATCCACCCTTGCTTACCGTCGACAACAGCGATTTTGCGATGGTTGCGGAAATTAAGTTGAAAGCGATGTTTAAGCCCACGAGACGAACGGAAAGGGCTTACTTCTACCCCACTCTCACTCAACTCTTTTAAATAACCCTCGTTAAGCTTGCGGCTACCAATTTCGTCATATAGGAAGTAGACACGCACACCGCGTTTAACCGCCGCTATTAAATGCTGCAGCAACTGCCGCCCAAGCTCATCATCGCGAACGATAAAGAACTGGATCAGTAGATAATCCTGCGCTTGATTAATGCCTGCAAACAGGCTGTCAAAAGTGGCATCGCCATCAATTAACAGCTCGGTGCTATTGCCTTTCGTCAGTGGCATCATGGCCAACTGTTCAACCGCTTGAATATCGGTATTCTCGGAAATAGCGACATGGGGCTTTACGTTATGTCGATAGCGAACGAGCACTCGGCGCAACACCGAATCCCTGGCGCCTCTTGCCGTGACATACCCATAAAAACGTGGCCTGCCAAACAGCCAGTACGCTGGCACCGCCGCATAGGGAAAGGTTAGCAGTGAGATAATCCACGCCACTGCACCCTGTGACGTACGGCTCGACATTAATGCCATCACCGCCGAGATCATTCCCAGCACGTGAATCAGCATGATCCCTGTCCCTAGCAACCAAGAGGTCATTCGCTATTCCTCACCATCCGTTAGGACCTGTTATTTCTGACTACCCCATACACAGGAGCCCCGTTAGAACGGGGCTCCTGTGGTTAAGCAACGCCTATATCACCTCAGCGTATCATGCTTTTTCGGCAATAATTTCTTTCCATTTAGCCGGGCCTGTCTGGTGAACAGAGGTGCCTTGGCTATCTACCGCTACCGTGACCGGCATGTCTTCCACCTCAAATTCGTAGATGGCTTCCATTCCCAGGTCTTCAAAGCCCACCACGCGTGACTTTTTGATCGCTTGGGCAACCAGATAAGCAGAGCCACCCACCGCCATGAGATACACCGCTTGGTTGTCACGGATCGCTTCAATGGCAGCTTGGCCGCGCTCTGCTTTGCCGACCATACCCAGCAAACCAGTCTCTTCCAGCATCGTGCGAGTGAACTTATCCATGCGCGTGGCCGTGGTGGGGCCTGCAGGGCCAACCACTTCATTGCCGACCGGGTCGACTGGGCCAACGTAATAGATAAAGCGCCCTTTCATATCGACCGGAAGCGGCTCGCCTTTGGCGATCATATCCACCATGCGCTTGTGGGCGGCATCGCGGCCCGTCAGTAGTTTGCCGTTTAACAGCAGCGTATCACCGGGCTGCCAGGTTTTGACTTCTTCGGGCGTGACAGTGTCTAAATTGACACGCTTGACGTTATCGCCCGTTTCACGGGTAATCTCCGGCCAGTCTTCCAGCTTCGGAGCCGGCAAGGCTACAGGGCCAGAGCCATCCAGCGTGAAATGCGCATGCCGGGTAGCTGCACAGTTGGGAATGATCGCCACCGGCTTATTGGCAGCGTGGGTCGGATAATCTTTGACTTTGATATCCAGTACCGTGGTCAGGCCACCTAGGCCCTGGGCACCAATACCGCTTTTGTTCACCTTATCGAACAGCTCAAGGCGCAGCTCTTCGGCACGGTTGCTGGCACCGCGCGCCTGCAACTCCTGGATATCGATGGGATCAAGCAACGCTTCTTTGGCAATTTCCATCGCTTTTTCAGCGGTACCGCCAATACCAATGCCAAGCATACCCGGCGGGCACCAGCCAGCACCCATTTTGGGGAGCTGTTCCATCACCCAGTCGACCACGCTATCGGAGGGGTTGAGCATGGCAAACTTCGATTTCGCCTCGCTACCGCCGCCCTTCGCTGCCACATGAATATCGACCTTATCGCCCGGCACAATTTTGTGGTGAATGATGGCGGGCGTGTTGTCTTTAGTGTTCTGGCGCTTGCCATCCGGGTCGGCAAGAACCGAGGCGCGCAGTACGTTATCCGGCAGTTGGTAGGCGCGGCGCACGCCTTCATTGATCATGTCGTCGAGGCTTAGCTCGGCGTCCCATGTGACGTTCATACCCACGTGAACGAACACTGTCACGATGCCGGTATCCTGGCAAATTGGGCGGTGCCCTGTTGCGCACATGCGCGAGTTAATCAAAATCTGAGCGATGGCATCCTTTGCGGCGGGGTTCTCTTCACGCTCGTAAGCGGCGGCCATCGCATCGATGAAATCTTTCGGGTGGTAGTAAGAGATGTACTGCAGAGCATCGGCAACGCTTTGGATCACGTCGTCCTGGCGAATCACGGTCATGGATTAACAGCTCCTCGGTTATCGTCTTGGCTGCAGCCTTCGCGGCCGTCTAAGTGTGCGGGAAGTATACCGTATTGAGACTCACGCGGCAGCCAATGCACCGAGTAACCGCTTGCTGTTACGTAGCGCTTTGGTCTGACTGTTTGAACATAACCATCAAGATAACGGTATAAAATTTATCCTAAGGAGAAGGCTGGCATTGCGGGCAGGAGTATAGCCGCCGAGATCCGACCATCATACGCTCAATCACACTGCCGCAACGATGGCACGAGAGTCCGGCGCGCTCAAATACGCTGAACCGCCATTGGCGGCGAGGCTCGCCAGAGGCAATGGCTTGCTCAATCCAAGCTTCCTGATTGGTCACCCCCGCCGTTCGGTAAGCGGTTTGGGTAATCTCGACAATATGCGATGACAGCGTACTTAACTGATCGTCGGTAAGATCGCTAGGCCGCTGCTTAGGGTGCAGTTGGGAAAAGAATAGAATCTCCGAGCGCAAGTAGTTGCCTAAGCCTGCCACCAGCCCCTGATCCAAAAGCAGTGCCCCTAGGCTTCTACGCTTAAACTCAGGCATTAGTAGCCGCTGCTTCACATCACCTGAGCTGACCTGTTGGCTGAGCAAATCGGGGCCCAATCGAGCAAGAAAGGGGTGATGCGCCAGCGACGACTCTTCCCAAAGCGATATATCCGAGGCGCTGTACAAACTGGCGGCACGCCCTTCTGCCACTAGCCGAACACGCAAGGAGCGCGACGTGCTAGGCAGATTATCTTCTGCATGCAATTTCCACACGCCGTATAGCTGATTGTGAGAGTAAAGCACCCGCTTATCGGCAAACCGAATCAGCATGGCCTTGCCCCAGGTATCCACGGCCACCACTTTCACACCGATTAGCGAGCCTGCTTGGCTAGCGAGCTCTGGAAAGGCAAACCACACATCATCCAGCACTTTACCGCCAATCTGTTTTTCAATGCGATCCGCTGCGCGGCGAATCTCTGGACCTTCAGGCATCGCTTATCCTAGCGCCAGCTGCTTCTCTTTCATTTGATGGAGCTGGTCGCGCAACCGCGCCGCTTCTTCAAACTCGAGGTTTTGAGCCGCTTCAAACATGGCATCTTCAAGCTTACTAATGGCCGTGAGCAAGTCTTGCTTACTCATGGCAGTCACATCGTAACCACCTTTAGGCTCGGCCACCTTACGCTCATTGCCCTTACGCCGACTGCTCTTCTTACCTGGCGTCTGCGCGGCTTCTAGGATATCTGCAACCGAGCGGGTAACCGTCGTGGGGGTAATGCCGTGCTTCTCGTTATGCGCCATCTGTTTATGGCGCCGACGCTCGGTCTCATCAATCGCTGTCCGCATGGAATCCGTAATGCGGTCGCCATATAAAATCGCTTTACCATTGGCGTTACGCGCTGCACGACCAATGGTTTGAATTAACGAGCGTTCGGCGCGCAGGAAACCCTCTTTATCGGCATCCAGAATCGCCACCAAAGAGACTTCAGGAATATCCAACCCCTCCCGTAGCAAGTTGATGCCCACCAGCACGTCAAACTTGCCCAGGCGTAGGTCACGGATAATTTCCACCCGCTCGACCGTATCAATATCGGAATGTAAGTAGCGCACGCGAATACCATGCTCATCAAGGTAATCAGTCAGGTCTTCTGCCATGCGCTTGGTTAAAGTAGTAACGAGCACCCGCTCTCCTACCGCTGTTCGCAAACCGATCTCCGACAGCAGATCATCGACTTGCGTGCTGGCCGGGCGTACTTCAATTTGCGGATCCAGTAGCCCTGTTGGCCGAACGACTTGTTCGACGATCTGGCTTGCGTGCTCAGCTTCATAGTTGCCTGGTGTTGCGGATACGAAGATCGTTTGTGGCGATATAGCCTCCCACTCCTCAAACTTCATGGGGCGGTTATCCAACGCTGACGGCAGGCGGAAACCATACTCGACCAGTGTCTCTTTACGAGAACGGTCGCCTTTGTACATCCCGCCTACTTGGGGCACGCTCACGTGTGACTCATCGATAAACAAGAGCGCATCATCCGGCAGGTAATCAAAAAATGTGGGGGGCGGCTCGCCAGGGGCACGACCAGAGAGGTAGCGCGAGTAGTTTTCAATCCCGTTGCAGTATCCCAGCTCCAGCATCATCTCGATATCATAAAGCGTACGCTGCTCAAGCCGCTGTGCCTCTACTAAACGCTCGTGCTTACGCAGCCACTCCAAGCGCTCTTTGAGCTCTGCTTTGATGGAGTCGATGGCTTCTAGAATAGTCTCACGAGGCGTCACGTAGTGGGATTTTGGGTAAATCGTCATCCTTGGGACTTGCCCGCGCACATCGCCAGTGAGCGGGTCAAATAAACGGATAGAATCGATTTCGTCGTCGAAAAGCTCAACGCGCACCGCTTCCTCATCCGAATCCGCCGGGAAGATATCAATCACGTCGCCCCGCACGCGGTAAGTACCGCGACGGAAATCCATATCGTTGCGGGTGTACTGAAGCTCTGCCAAGCGACGTAGGAAGGCGCGTTGGTCAATCAGCTCACCACGAGTGAAGTGCAGCCGCATCTTCAGGTATTGGTCTGGATCACCCAAGCCGTAGATCGCCGATACGGATACCACGATTAGCGCATCACGGCGCTCCAGTAACGCTTTCGTAGCGGAAAGACGCATCTGCTCAATATGGTCATTGATTGAGGCATCCTTCTCAATAAACGTATCTGACGAGGGCACATAGGCCTCGGGCTGGTAGTAGTCGTAGTAGGAGACGAAGTACTCAACAGCGTTATCGGGGAAAAACGATTTAAATTCGCCGTACAGCTGTGCCGCCAGGGTTTTGTTCGGCGCCATCACGATGGTGGGTCGCTGAAGTTGTTGCACTACATTGGCCATGGTGAAGGTTTTACCTGAACCGGTGACCCCGAGCAGCGTTTGATGGGCAAGCCCGGATTCCAAACCACTGATCAACCCGCGTATGGCCGCAGGCTGGTCGCCCGCAGGCTGAAATTTTGACTGCAGACGAAATTCCTTGCTCATCGTTGCTCCTGTTGAGGAAGTAGGCCTACGCGGTATGGGTCGCTATCTCTATCGTTGCCTGGGTCATCAGGCGCTGAATCGGACAGCGGTGGCTAATGTCTTCCAGCTTTGCTCGCTGTTCTGGATCGCTGATGCCATGCAGTTCTAACGTCACATCCAGCTTATAAACGCCTTTGCGCTCTTCACTGTCGTCACGCTGAACCTTGACGGTGATGCCTTCCAGTGGCCACTGTTTGCGCTTGGCGTACATTTGGACCGTAATTGCCTTACAGGTTCCCAACGCGATATCGAAATAGTCGTGGGGGTCAGGGGCGCTATCATCGCCCCCCACCGCAGTGGGCACGTCGGCATAGAGATCTTCCATGCCACTTACCTCGATACGCTGACGAAAAACGCTATTTCGTTCGCTAATCACCACGATAGGCGGATGCATTACGATACCTTGATGCGAAGATTAAGTTTTTCAACCGCTTTAATTAGCGCTTCTCGCTTAGCACGACCTTCCACTTCCGCCCCATAGCGCCCCACTTCGGCGCTATCGACGCCGTCAAGCATCATCAGTGCGGTGGTGATTTTGTTAACTTGTTCGGCGGTAGTGACGCCTTGAAAGCTTAATGATTGAACTGCCATGCCGCGTCCTTTGCTGAATAATTGTCAACTCACATACAACGGGACTGTATACAGGAGATTACCTATGCAAACCTGATACAGGATAAAGAGTCTAGCATGCTCCCAAGGCCTTGCAATCTGCCTATCCTGCCCACACTTTTACAAGCACGCTTTACTGACACATCTCACTGACTACGCCCAGGAGTGACTATGGCCACCGCGAACACGCAGCCCCCCAGCGCCGTACGTTTGACCCAGTATGCCGCGCTCGATATTAAAGGGGCCGATGCGGAGAAATTCTTACAGGGCCAAACTAGCGCACAGGTGGGATTGGCGAATGGCACTTTCGCACCGCTCACCTGCTTCTGCACCCCTAAAGGGCGCATGTTGGCCAATGGGCAGTTATTGAGGCTCGGCAGCGACCATTTCCGCTTGGTACTAGATGCCTCTCTTGCGGACGGACTGCTCACCCATCTGAAAAAATTTGCCGCTTTCTATAAAGCAGAGCTTTCAGTGGTAGGCAGAGTCACGTTTGCAGGCGCCAGCGAGCCTGCAGATACGCTTGCCAATCAACTAGACATCACGCTGCCCGACCAACCTTATACCCACACTACCAGTTCAAAGGGAACGGCGTTGCGGATGCCAGGCAAACCCCGTTGGCTGTTGATGTTTGAAGAGGATGCCAGCGACCTCGTCAACAGTGATGATGCATTACACAACGAGTGGCAGCTTGCAGATATTCGCAGCGGTCTTGCTTGGCTTACCGCTAAACAGCAGGATCACTTTCTCCCCCAAATGCTGAACTGGGAAGCATTAGGCGGCATTAGCTTTAAAAAAGGGTGCTATACAGGTCAAGAAGTCGTCGCCCGCGCTCACTTTCGTGGCCAGGTGAAAAAACGCTTAGTTCACGCCAGTGTTAATGCGGCCACCCTTCCTGAGATTGGCGAGTCACTGCTTGATGACAACGGTAAGACGTTGGGAGAAGTGGTCAGCAGCGCATTTAGCGGCGAGCAGCAGGTAGAATTGCTAGCGGTGATGAACACCAAGGTCATGGAAGATAATTTAGCAGTTTATTGGCAACAGCAGCCTATCACGCTGTATGAGATGCCCTACCCCATTGAGCGCTTGGACCCGGAGCAGATCGCGGCTCAACTTGCTTGAGGTCACGATTTTCACTCATCGTTAGTTAACTTAAATACTCGTGCGGCGTTGTCACTGCTCAGCGCTGCTACGGTATCAAAAGATTGCCGACGTAACCTCGCCACCTCCTGAGCCACCAGCATTACCCGAGAAGGCTCATTCCGCTGGCCCTGATAACCGCTTAACGGCATATCGGGGCTGTCAGTTTCCAGCACAAAACCATCATCGGGTAGCTTTGCCACCACGCGGCGTAACTTTTGAGCGCGCTCATAGGTCACCGCGCCGCCCAGCCCCAGCACATAACCAAGATCCAAAAACTTGACGGCCTGCTCGTAAGAACCGGAAAAGGCGTGAACGAGCCCGGCGCCTGGCAGCGCTTGCTGACGAAGCCGCTTGCTGACCGTATCATTTGCCTTAACGCAGTGCACCACCACGGGCATCTTACAGCGTTTAGCGATGTTTAACTGCTTATCGAAGTAGTGCCATTGCTCATTCAGGCTATCCGTAAAGCGCCCATCAATACCGCATTCGCCAATGGCGACTGGCCGGGCTGGGTAAGTGCCAGCAAGCTGCTGAAGTATGAGGGTTTCGAGCGCTTTCAAATCATCTGGCTGGTGCTGCTCAATGAAGTACGGGTGAAGCCCTAGGCAGATGCTGACATCGTCACGCTCACCCAGCGCCAATACGTTTTGCCAACGCGCACGCACCGTGGCAGGTACAATAAAACGGCAAACGCCCACTGCCTGGGCGGCGGCGATCACGGCATCACGATCCGTATCGAACTCCGCAACATCCAAATGGCAGTGGGCGTCTATCAGCATATTGCTCTCTTTAAGACGTTTAATGCTCGCGGGTAGGCTGGAAGCGAATATCCGGCCAGCGCTCCTGGGTCATTTGCAGGTTAACCCGCGTAGGCGCGATATAGGTCAGGTAACCGCCGCCATCAATGGCGAGGTTGGTACTGGCCTTGCGCTTAAACTCTTCAAGCATTTTGGCATCGTTGCAATACACCCAGCGGGCGGTTTGCACGTTAACGCCTTCATAAATGCAGTCGACCTTATACTCTTCCTTCAAGCGGTGAGCGACAACGTCAAACTGCAGCGTACCAACCGCCCCTAGGATCAGGTCGTTGTTATCCATCGGCATAAAGACCTGAGTTGCGCCTTCTTCCGACAGCTGCTGCAGGCCTTTCTGTAGCGCTTTCATCTTGAGCGGATCTTTCAGGCGCACGCGCTTGAAAAGTTCAGGCGCAAAGTGAGGAATGCCGGTAAAGCGCATATCTTCACCCACGGTGAACGTATCACCAATTTGAATAGTGCCGTGGTTATGCAGGCCAATAATATCGCCCGGCCATGCCTCTTCCACTTGGGAGCGGTCTGAGGCCATAAAGGTCAGGGCGTCAGCGATTTTGACGTCTTTACCGATGCGCACATGGCGCATTTTCATGTTCTTTTCGTACTTGCCGGAGCACACCCGTAGGAAGGCGATACGGTCCCGGTGATTCGGGTCCATATTGGCCTGAATTTTAAATACGAATCCAGTGAAGCGATCATCATGGGCGGTCACTTCGCGCGTATCAGTTTCGCGGGGCTGCGGAGCCGGCGCGTGCTCGACAAAGCCGTCTAGCATCTCACGCACACCGAAGTTACCCATAGCGGTACCAAAATAGACCGGCGTTAGCTCACCACGACGGTAGGCTTCCAAGTCAAACTCATGGGAAGCACCTCGCACTAAGTCTACTTCCATACGCAGCTCTTCCGCCTGCTCTTCACCTAGCACGGCGTCAACTTCTGGGTTATCTAGCCCCTCAATACGCTTGTCATCAGGAATGCGACTGCCCTGACCTTGGGTATAGAGATGAATAACATCATTATAGAGGTGGTAAACCCCTTTAAAGTGACGCCCCATGCCAATGGGCCATGTCATGGGCGCACATTGGATGTTCAATACCGTTTCTACTTCGTCCATCACTTCAATAGGATCGCGGATATCGCGGTCCATTTTGTTGATAAACGTGAGGATAGGCGTAGTGCGCAGACGACACACTTCCATCAGCTTGATGGTGCGATCCTCGACGCCTTTCGCGCCGTCGATGACCATTAGCGCTGAGTCCACCGCCGTCAGCGTGCGGTAGGTGTCTTCAGAGAAGTCTTCATGCCCCGGCGTATCCAGTAGGTTGACGATACGCCCACCATAGGGGAACTGCATCACCGACGTGGTCACCGAGATGCCGCGCTCTTGCTCCATCTTCATCCAGTCAGACGTAGCATGACGATCATTGCGTTTACTTTTCACAGAACCCGCTAGCTGAATCGCATTCCCGAACAGCAGCATCTTTTCTGTAATAGTGGTTTTACCGGCATCAGGGTGCGAAATAATCGCAAAGGTACGGCGTAGCTCAGCTTCGCGCGCTAATTGGGCGTCAGACATGGAGTTCTCTAAGATGGTACAACGTGATGACTTAAAACGTAGCGCCAAACCTTCGGCGTTGTGTGTGCCTATGGTAACGCAACTCGCCTTCAACGGCATACCACCACGTGCAGAGAGCTTTTTCTGTAGATATAAAAAAACGCCGACAGGGTCGGCGTTTGAGTGCTTTTACCACAAGAATTAGGCGTAAGTGTTTACCTGAGTACCCACACTGCCTTCTTGCGACAAATTTGGCTGAGCACCAGCATCTGAAGAAGCCAGCACCTCGGTGATTTGCTCAGCCTGCATATCAAGAGCTTGTCGGAACATTTGCATTTGCGCCTGTTCAGCGGTTTGCGCTTGATTCATATATAGCGCTGTACTAACTGCATTGCTCGCAGCTACATCCATACTGCACCTCAATCTATTGAGTGACTTATTCAGCGTAGCAAACCCAACCTGACTAAGCCACATTTGTCACTTTCCATTATGTAACAGGGTGAGGCGCTCCGTTTAAAATCGATCTGCTCGAAAGGGGGTCATGTCGATTGCTGTTGGCTTTTCTTCCATCATATCAACCAACAGCTGGCCAGTAGCGGGACCTAGGGTAAAGCCCTGATGGCCATGCCCGAAGGCTAACCATAGACCCGCATGGCGCGGCGCTGGGCCAATGACTGGCTTCATATCTGGCAAGCAAGGCCGTGCGCCTTTCCACGCCGCGCTATCTTTTCGCTCACCTAGCGGGAAAATTGTCCGCGCCACTTTTTCGGCAGCGCCCAGCTGCTCTTCATCCGCGGGAGATTCAAGGCGGTCTAGCTCTGCCCCCGTCGTCAGCCGCACACCTGCATTCATCGGTGCCAGCAAATAACCGATCTCGGCGTCCATCAACCAGTAGTTTAATTTGGCCATTGGCTGTGTCGCGTAGTGCATGTGGTAGCCACGTTTCACAAACGTGGGGAAGTGGTAACCCAGCGGCTTCATCCATTGGCCAGCCCAGGGGCCAAGGGCCATGACAACTTGATCAGCCTCAAACGACTCCGCACTGGTCGTCACTTTCCAGTGATCATTTTGCTGAGTGACACCAGTGATGTCCGCTTGTACCAGTTGTCCGCCCATCGCTTCAAAAGACGCCGCATAGGCAGCCACCAAGCCACCCGGGTCAGCGACTGTCCAGGGGTCTAGCCAGTGAATAGCACCGATGATTTTATTGCCTAGCTGCGGCTCCTTCTCATTCAGCGCTTCTCGATCAAGAACGGTGAACTGTACGCCGTAAAGCTCGCGGGCTTCTTCAGCCTCTTTAACTCGCTTAGCGAGCTTTTCCGGCGTGCGATAGATTTCAAGCCACCCTTCCTTACGCACTAGATGCTCAGCACCAGCGGCCTCAATCATCGGCGCGTGGGCGTCCAAACAGAGCTGAATTAACGAGGCGTACTCAGGCACGATTTTTTTGTAGAGCCGTGACGAAGAGTGGTGCCAGTAACTCAGCAGTGGCGAGGCCGCATTGACCATACCGGCAGGCCGGTAACGGATATCGACCCGACGGTTTGGAAGCACACTCAATATCGTTTTCATATCACGGGGAAACGGATAAGGCCTAACTGCTTCACGCTGGATAATGCCCGCGTTTCCAAACGAGGTTTCGCGTCCAGGCTGGCGGCGATCCACCAGCGTTACTTGATAGCCACGCTTTTGCAGCTGCCAAGCAATACTGACACCCACCATGCCTGCTCCTAAAACCACCGTTTGACGCGCCATTATGATGCACTCCTCTCGCTCTATTGTTTGCCCAACCATATGCTGTTAATCACACAAGTAACATATTGAAAAATATCACCAATCAAACAGCTTTTGCACAGTTATAAACACTATTTTTAGACATTTTTTTAGTCTTTTATGACGCAAAAAGCTTAATTAAGGATGACTTTGCTAAGCACGGCATAACATTTGCTTAATCTCAGTTAACACTGCGTTTAACACCCCAGAAACCTTCCGCGACAGAAGCCACAGCGCGGCATTAATAGAAGACATCTTTCCTAACAATGCACCATGTCAGTGTTCACCTTGCACCAGATCAGCACAAGGATCACGCCAATGACCGACAGCTTTGATACAACACTCATCGATATGCTTTGGGTACTGTGGGCAGCTGCGCTGGTTTTCGTCATGCAGGCTGGTTTTCTTTGCCTGGAAGCGGGCACCACACGAACAAAAAGTGCCATTAACGTCGCTATGAAAAATCTAGCGGATTTTGCCATTGCCGTCAGTGTCTTTTGGCTGGTCGGTTTTGGGGTGATGTTTGGAACTTCCCAATCAGGCTGGATGGGTAGCTCACTGTTTGGATGGGAACTGGAGTCGACCGACACCTGGCTTGTCACTGTATTTATTTTTCAAGCCATGTTTTGCGCAACGGCAGCTACCATCGTGGCTGGCGCAGTCGCCGAGCGGATGCCGTTCCTTGGCTATTTATGGACGGCCTTCTGGATTGCACTACTGATTTACCCGGTATTTGGCCACTGGGCATGGGGCGGCCTGCTGGGCGGAACGCCAGGCTGGCTAGCGGCGCTGGGGTTTATTGATTTTGCCGGGGCCACCGTGGTGCATAGCGTAGGCGGCTGGGTCGCGTTAGCCGCTGTGCTGGTGATAGGCCCTCGTGAGGGGCGCTTTCAAGTAGACAAGCCCCCTACTGCGTTTCCTGCTGGAAATTTACCGCTTGCCATGCTGGGTGCCCTTTTTATGGTACTGGGCTGGTTCGGCTTTAATGGTGGTAGCACGCTGGCATTGAATAGCTCGGTGCCTGGCATTATCGCGAATACCATGTTGGGCGCCGTAGGCGGCATCTTATCCGCCATGCTGGTTGGTTGGCGGGTGCGCCGCTATGCGGATGTGATGTACGCCATTAACGGCGCAATTGCAGGTTTGGTCGCCGTCACCGCTGGCGCTCATGCGCTTTCCTTACCAGCCGCCTTTTTAATGGGAGGCGTTAGCGGAGTACTCATGGTGCTGGCAAGCGAATGGCTATTAAAACGGCGCATTGATGATGCGGTGGGAGCCATCCCCGCACACTTAGTGACAGGCCTATGGGGCACCCTGGCCCTACCCTGGCTGGCAGATCTAAATAAATTAGGTACCTCGCTTAGCCGGTTTGATCAATTTACGGTGCAACTACTGGGCGTGGTGGTGTGCGGCCTATGGAGTTTTGGGACTGCTTGGCTGCTATTTCGTATCACGAGGCGTTTTTTACCCCTTCGCGTCTCCAAAGATGCGGAAAAAATGGGGCTTAACCTAGCAGAACACGGGGCTCAAAATGAGCTTCATCAGCTTCTGGAGCATATGCGCCAGCACGAAAAACAGGGAGATATGCGCCAACGCATTGATGCCGACCCATTTACCGAGGTCGGGGAAATTGCAGCAAGCTACAACCGCGTATCTGCGGCGCTTGAACGCGCGGTAGGCCACACCCGAGTGATGTTACGCAATCTTCGCGACGGTGTGATTACCTGGCAAGCCGACGGAACGCTGACCGGCCTAAACCCAGGAGCGGAAGCCCTCTTTGGTGTTAATGCGGAGCAGTTGATTGGCCAGCCTGTCAGCACGCTACTGCCTAATAAACCGCTTGCGCCTGGGGCGCTGCATGAAATCAAACTGCGTACGGATGATCAGCAGGTGCGCTACCTAGAAATTCAGGTAAGCGAAGGAGCCGCTGGTTCAGTCTCAGAGTGTTCGGGAATGGTGCGCGATATTACCGAGCGCAAACAGCTTCAAGAGCAACTGAACCGTGAGCGCGACCTCGCCCGTACCACGCTGGCTTCCATTGGCGACGGCGTTATTACCTGCGACGCCAGCGGCAATATCACGTTTATGAACGCGGAAGCCGAACGATTAACCGGTTGGCCGCTTCAAGAAGTCACCAATAAGCCTATCCAGACGGTTTATCAACTACGTGACGAGCTAAGCGATGAACCGATCAACAATCCTGCCCGCCAAGTGCTCACCCAGCACCGAGCGGTTCATTACAGCGAGCACTGCCAGCTTGTTCATCGCACCAGCAAACGCTATCCCATTCAGCATAGCGCCGCCCCTATCCGTTCCCGCGGTGGCATCACGCTGGGCGCCGTTGTGGTGTTTCAAGACGTGAGTCTGACGCGCAAGCTATCAGAGCAGCTTAACTACCAAGCCACCCATGACAACCTTACCGGACTCCTGAACAGGCGCGCGTTCGAGACGCTGCTCACTAAATTGCTTGCCCAAACGGAGCATCATCATGTGCTCTGCTATCTAGACTTAGATCAGTTCAAAATCGTTAACGATACCTGTGGTCATTTAGCAGGAGATGAACTGCTTCGCCAAGTTTCCATGAAGCTCAAAGCCCATGTGCGCACTAGTGATACGGTTGCCCGCCTGGGGGGCGATGAGTTTGCCCTGGTGCTACCTGACTGCCCACTAGAAAAGGCCAAGATTATTTGTGAGGCCGTACGCCGAGACATTGATCACTTTCGCTTTGCTTGGCAGGGGCACACGTTTGGTATTGGCGTCAGTATTGGCTTGGTAGCGATCGACAAGGAACATCCCAGACGCTTATCTGACACACTACACGCAGCCGATGCAGCGTGCTATACCGCCAAAGAGGCTGGTCGCAACCGCATTCACTGCTATCAACCTAACGACCACCTGCTGCTAGAACGTCACGGCGAACTGCAGTGGGTTCAGCGGCTACAAAATGCCCTAGATAACGACGCCTTTCGACTTTACGCGCAACCGATTAGCGCCGTATGCGGCAACGGGCCGGGCTATCGGGAAATTTTACTGCGTTTGGAGGAGAACGGCATACTCATTACACCCGGCAGTTTTCTACCCGCCGCCGAACGCTATCACTTTATGGTCAGAATTGATCGCTGGGTGGTTCGCAACACGTTGGCGTGGTTGGGTGACCGTTATCGCTGCGCGGAGAACCATACCATAGGCCACTGGGGTATTAATTTATCTGGGGATTCGCTATCAGACAGCGATTTTTGTCAGGAGTTGGTACAGCAGGTACGTCGCGCCGGGTTACCTGAAGGCACCTTATGTTTTGAAATTACTGAAAGTGCAGCCATTGCGCAGCTTTCAAAGGTGAGCGAACTGATTCAAGCGCTGAAAGCACTCGGCTGCCGATTCGCGCTGGACGACTTTGGCACCGGACTCTCCTCTTTCAGCTACTTAAAACAGCTATCAGTCGACTATTTGAAGATTGATGGCAATTTTATCCGCAATATCCACCACGATCCGATTGATAGCGCCATGGTAGAGGCGATTCACGCCGTTGGCAAAGCGCTCAATATCGATACAGTTGCCGAATACGTAGAGAATCAAGCAACGCTGGATAAGCTGCGTTCATTAGGAATTGACTATGCGCAGGGGTATTTGCTGGGCAAACCGGAGCCCATTACCGCTACAGCAGGTAACCAGATTAAAGTGATGCCGCGATAGAGGGGTATAAAACAGACAAGGGCTAAAAAAGCCAAAAAGAAATGCTTATTTAACTAGCAGAGACGCTGGAGAGCTTTGTAAAAGAAGAGGAGATATAAGAGAGTAAATTACAGGTTAATGGGGTGGATGATGGGGATCGAACCCACGACCACCGGAGCCACAATCCGGGGCTCTACCACTGAGCTACATCCACCACAACCTGAAACTTTTAATGCTGCCTTGTCAATGGGGTGGATGATGGGGATCGAACCCACGACCACCGGAGCCACAATCCGGGGCTCTACCACTGAGCTACATCCACCACTGACAAAAAGCAAACTTGAGAATACCCAACTGGAGAACAAACACTGAAAAGTATTTGATTGGCACGCCCAGCAGGACTCGAACCCGCAACCTACGGCTTAGAAGGCCGTTGCTCTATCCGGTTGAGCTATGGGCGCACATAGTGTATCCAGAGTGAATACTGATGAGCACTTGACCACAACCAAAGTTTGGAGAAGCAGATTAACACCTTCCGTGCTAGGTACGTGGTCGGGATGGAGGGATTCGAACCCCCGACATCCTGCTCCCAAAGCAGGCGCGCTACCAGACTGCGCTACATCCCGATTTCTTACCTTAGACGTTGCTGCGTGTCCCGTCTCAAGCGAGGCATATATTACTATTTCTAATTTTAAAGTCAACACTTAAAGTGATTGATTCGATAGGCGCTTTGCCTTGCCGCCCTACCATGCGAAAATTGCCCCCCTTAAAAGCGCGTTCTGCCACCAGCGCTTGTCAGTTTGCTTTGCTTTTCAACCTTCATAGGGATCTCATTACATGACCGCCCAACTCATCGATGGTAAAGCCATCGCCGCTAATGTCCGTCAACGCGTTGCCGAGAAAATTACCGCACGTCAGCAAGCTGGCGCTCGTGCACCCGGACTAGCCGTTGTTGTGGTCGGCGAAGATCCAGCCTCTCATGTGTACGTAAGCAATAAACATCGCGCATGTGAGCAGGCTGGCATTCTCTCTTTTCAACATGCCCTGCCAGCGGACACCACCCAGGAAGCGTTAGAGACACTGGTCGATGAGTTGAATAACGACGCAACTGTGGATGGCATTCTGGTTCAGCTCCCTCTGCCCGCCCACCTCGACGCTCGGCCAATTCTGGAACGCATCCGCCCTGACAAAGATGTCGATGGTTTTCACCCTTATAACCTTGGCCGCCTGGCCCAGCGCTTACCTTCACTACGCCCCTGTACGCCAAAAGGCATTATGACCATGCTGGCGCAAAGCGGTATCGCGGTACGCGGCATGGACGCCACCATTGTGGGAGCTTCTAACATCGTTGGACGCCCGATGGCACTTGAGCTAATGCTGGCAGGCTGCACCACTACGGTATGCCACCGTTTCACCCAGGATTTAGCCGGCCATGTCAGCCGTGCAGATTTAGTCGTTGTTGCCGTTGGCAAGCCCGGCATTGTGAAGGGCGAATGGATCAAACCAGGCGCCGTGGTGATTGATGTCGGCATTAACCGTCAAGATGACGGTACCCTCGTCGGTGACGTCGACTTTACTGCGGCTGCAGAGCGCGCCAGCTATATCACTCCCGTACCGGGTGGCGTTGGTCCCATGACTGTTGCCACGTTGCTGGAAAACACTCTTGAAGCCGCCGAACGACACGATCAGCAGCATTAAGCACTGAGCGTTTCAACAATTAAACCTCACGAATTACGACGGAGAATGCGACGGTGCAACGGATTGGAATTATTGGCGCAATGGCGCAGGAAGTGAATATTTTAGCGGGGCAGCTTGATAACGCCGAGCGCTACGAGCACGCCGGATTTGTATTTCATACCGGTACGCGCCACGGCTTGGAAGTAATCATTCTGCAATCGGGTATTGGAAAAGTGAACGCGGCGGTTGGCACGGCGATTTTATTAGAGCGCCATCAGCCGGATGCGATCATCAATACTGGCTCAGCTGGCGGGTTTGCCACCGACTTAGCCATTGGCGACGTTATCATTTCCGATGAAGTTCGCCACCACGATGTCGATGCAGTGGTATTTGGCTATGAGCTAGGCCAAGTACCAGGCATGCCGGCTGCCTATCATGCGGATAGCCGCTTGCGCGACATCGCTCGCGGCGCGATTGCAGCACTTGGCGAGGTAAACGTACGCGAAGGGATGATTGCCACTGGCGATGCTTTTATGGCCGACCCCGAGCGGGTAGCCACCACACGCGCCCAATTTCCCACCATGCTGGCAGTGGAAATGGAGGGCGCTGCGATTGCCCAAACGTGCTATCTCTATGACTGCCCGTTTGTCGTCATTCGCGCCCTCTCTGACATCCCTGGCAGTGGCGACAACCACCTCTCTTTCGAGCAGTTCCTCGATATTGCCGCCGACCACTCATCGCGTATGGTGGATCAGATGCTCATCGCCCTGGGCGAAACTAAGTAAGTATCATCGACTAACTGCACTAACGAAAACGGAGCCTTAATGGCTCCGTTTTCGTTGAGACTTATACAGCGCGTTACTTTTTCATCGCCCATTGCAGTGTTTCACCTGCCAGCAGGGGCACAATGGTTTGTCCCGATGCGTAGGGGTAACTCTCCGGCAATACCCATTGACGGCGCTCAAGGGTTACCGTATCCGTATTCGGCGCCAAGCCGTAGAAGCGTGGGCCGTTCAGGCTAGCAAACGCTTCTAGCTTATCCAGCGCCTGCATCTCTTCGAACGCCGTCGCGTATAGCTCGATGGCAGCGGGAGCGGTATACGCACCAGCACAGCCGCAGCTCGACTCCTTATCGCCTTTCGCGTGGGGTGCGCTATCAGTGCCTAAAAAGAATTTCGGGCTACCGCTGGTCGCCGCTTTCAGCAGGGCTTGGCGGTGCTGTTCACGTTTGAGAATAGGCAAGCAGTAGTAGTGAGGACGAATGCCGCCCGCTAACATTTTGTTGCGATTGAACAGCAAATGGTGAGCGGTGATAGTCGCCGCTACGTTATCGGAGGCGCTGGCCACAAACTCAGCGGCCTGCTGAGTGGTAATGTGCTCGAATACTACTTTCAAACTAGGATGATGCGCCAGCAGCGGTTTCATCACCCGCTCAATAAACATCGCTTCCCGATCGAAAATATCGATCTCGTGATCAGTGACTTCTCCATGCACCAATAACGGCATGCCCAGCTTGGCCATCATAGCAATCGTGGCGTCACAGTGAGCAATATCCGTCACACCTGACGCAGAATTGGTCGTCGCCCCTGCTGGATAGAGCTTTACGGCTTTAACAATACCGCTTTCTACCGCGCGCTCAATTTCTTCAGGTGGCGTCGTATCCGTCAGATAAAGCACCATCAAAGGCTCAAACGCACTGCCCTCTGGTAGCGCTGCCAGGATTCGCTCGCGATATGCTATTGCCTGCTCTGTCGTCGTCACCGGCGGTTTCAGGTTAGGCATAATAATAGCGCGCCCCATTTGCGCAGCAGTATGCCCCACCACGGCGTTTAACGCCTCATCATCACGTAAATGCAGGTGCCAATCATCGGGGCGGGTAATGGTAATAGCGTCCACGGCAAATCCTATTCTGATCTTGGGTAAGGGAGTTCAGAGAGCTGCCACAGTATACTCAATACGGCGATAGGATAAATCTGCGCGTTACCCCCACAGATAAGCGCAAGTGTCGTATCATGGCGGCACGCTGTAAGATCAAGGATTCAGTTGTTTATGCAGAACGTACGACGCTATGCGGATTTTATCGCCAGCATCGAGGGATTGGCGTGGCTGGGGCTCGCATGGTCGATTTCTATATCAATGCACCGTCAAAGCACCGAACCTACTCTGGCGATGCTATTTGTGGTGGCAACGCTGGTCCTGTTTAGCTGGGCACATCGACCTATGCGCTATTTACTGCGCCGTTACCACATTCGTAAGCGCCGCACTGACATGTGGATTCACACGCTGGCGCTACCGCTGCTACTGGCGATGTTTTTCCACATTATGTTGGAAGCGTTGCTCGGCTCGGCCTGGCTCCCTCCTAAGATGCTGCTGTTTAACCTGTTAGCCTCTGCGGGTTGGATGACGTTTGTCATGACCCTATTTATTAAGTTCGTTATCCATAGCGTCAAAACTTCAAGTAAATAAGCCGCCTCATGCCTACTGCTCTGCCCTTGCCGCTCTCTACGCCTAACCGCAATCTGGTACGGCTCACCATCGTTCGGGGGATCACCTGGACGGGTTTTTTGATGGCCATTATTGTAGGCATCGAACTACTAGCGTTTAACTTGCCCGTCACAGCCGTGGTCAGCGTAGTCATTGCCATGGGCATGTTGAACATTGCCACGTGGTGGCGGCTGGGTAGGCCTAGAGCCGTTAGCCATGGCGAATATTTATCGCATTTACTAGCCGACATCGCAGGGCTCACGCTGCTGTTTTACTTTTCAGGTGGCTCCACCAACCCGTTTATCACTTACTACTTGGTGCCGGTGACTATTGCCGCAGCCACCCTACCTTGGCGCCACGCGTGGATCATCGCCGCCTGCGCCATGGCAGGCTACAGCTTCCTGATGTTTTACTACCACCCGATACCGCAGCTAGGGCATATCAGTAGCGATGGCCCGTTAAGTCTACATATCCTAGGAATGTGGCTGAACTTCGGACTTTCTGCCGGCCTAGTCACCTTCTTTATTTATAAAATGGCCCACGCCCTGCGCAGCCGGGATAAAGCGCTTTCCCGCACCCGGGAGGCTGCGCTACGCAATGAGCAAGTGCTCGCCGTGGCCACCCAAGCAGCGGGTACTGCTCATGAACTGGGAACGCCGCTTTCTACGATGGCCGTGCTATTGAAAGAGATGCAGGCGGACGCGGAGCAAGAGAGCCCACTAGGGCAAGACATTGCGCTGCTGCGCCAGCAGGTGGATATCTGTAAATCGCGCCTGCAGCATTTGGTCAGCAATGCTGACCGTCGACGTATGGCCGAACCTGAAATACTCGATGCGGAAGTGTGGCTGGCCGGCGTGGTACAGCGCTGGCTCGTAATTCGGCCCGATGTTAGCCATCGTTTTGAAGTCGCTGAACGCCGCGGCAGACCTTGGCTGGCAGTTGATGCCACCTTAGACCAAGCGCTGACTAACTTGTTGAATAACGCCGCCGATGCCAACCCCGAGCACATTGCTATTCGCCTGGATTGGCAAGACGAGGGGGTGGTGATTGATATTCGTGATCACGGCCCAGGCGTGGCGATGTCGATTGCGGATCAGCTAGGCGATACCTTTGTCTCCACTAAAAGCAAAGGCATGGGCATTGGCTTATTTCTCACCCACGCCACGATTAACCGCTTCGGCGGCGGCGTTAGCCTTTATAACCATCCAGAAGGTGGAACGCTGACCGAGGTCACCCTGCCGCGTTGCTCAGCACCAACCTAGGGTGAGACGGCAGCTATTTAGACAAATGAGGGTACTATGCAGAACCAAGAGCAACGTCTGCTGATTGTCGATGACGATGAAATGTTTTGCCACGTGCTAAGCCGCGCACTGACCCGCCGCGGCTTTGAAGTGATGGTCGCTCACGACGCCGACCAAGCGCTGAATATCGCGGCACAGTTTATGCCCACCATGGCCACGCTTGATTTAAAGCTGGAGCACAGCTCTGGCCTTAAGCTGCTGCCTGAACTGCTCTCCGCAGTACCAAGCTGTCGCATCGTTGTGCTCACGGGTTACTCCAGCATTGCTACGGCGGTAGAAGCTATCAAACTTGGCGCGATCAACTACCTGTGTAAACCGACAGATGCCGACGATGTGATGGCGGCCTTTGAACACCCTGACGCTGACCCCAATATCGAGCTGGCGGATAATCCCCCTTCCATCAACCGGATTACCTGGGAGCATATCCAAAAAGTGCTGCAAGAGCATGATGGCAATATTTCCGCCACGGCTCGGGCGCTAGGCATGCACCGCCGCACACTACAGCGCAAGTTGCAAAAACGCCCGGTTCGCCGCTGAGCCCGCCCGTTATCAAGCTCCACTAGCTATCGTAACAGGCGGGGGGTTGGATTAGTGTGCTGTCCAGCCGAGATCAATATTCCAGCTAGCGCCAGTGACTGCACCCGCCGCATCTGACGTCAGGTAAGCGACCAACTGAGCAACTTCGGAGGGTTCGATTAAGCGCTTAATCGCGGCGTTTTTGAGCATGATTTTCTCGATCACCTCTTGCTCATCCATACCATGCAGCTTGGCCTGATCGGCGATCTGGTTATCTACTAACGGGGTTTTAACATACGCAGGGCAAATCGCATTGGCGGTAATGCCCTGTTCGCCGCCTTCCAGCGCAGCGGTTTTGGTTAACCCAATCATGCCGTGTTTGGCGCTGATATACGCCGCCTTACCCGGCGATGCCACCTGCGCATGGATTGAGGCAATATTTACCACTCGCCCCCAGCCCTTTTCACGCATATAAGGCCAAGCGGCCTGGGTGAGAAGGAATGGCGCGGTCAGCATCAGGTCGATAATTTGCCGCCACTTCTCTTCGGGAAAAGTCTCGATAGAAGCGACATGCTGAATACCGGCATTATTCACCAAAATATCCACGCCACCAAAGCGTTTCACTGCCTCAGCAATCGCGCCACGGCATGCATCTGCATCGGTGAGATCCGCTTGGTAAAACGCCGCGCCTGCCGCTTCTGCAATCTCTTTTCCAGCAGGATTAAAATCGACCGCCAGGACTTGATGGCCCTGCTCGCAAAAGTGTTTAACAACGGCTTCACCGATACCACTGCTGGTACCAGTCACCACGGCAACCCGAGGGGTTGAAGCTTTTTGGGATGACATTCAGACTTCCTTTTATTAACTGCACGGTAATGAATGTATAAACGCTCATGAGTATAGGAGTCGCAGGCAGCTTCTGCCTACTCTACCCTTGCGGTACAGCGTTCGGGGTCATTAGCTGTTCCATCATGCGCTGCGCTAATCGTGCCGTCTCTTGAAGCGTTTCAAGATCGCTTAAATCTTCTAAGATTTTTCGCTTATAAAGCTCGATACCCGCGGGCAAACGCTCTAGTTGCAGTGAGTAACGGCCTGAAGGAAGCGTTAACGCACACTGTGACTCAAGCGGCGCTTGTAAAGCAGACTGCTCTGGCAGCGCGACAAGCCATAGCTCACAAGGCGTAATTAAAGCGCCAGCCATCACGCTGGCGCCGCTAATGCGCGACTCAATATGCTGAAAACAGAGCGCATCAACGCCTAATCGCGGATTGAAGTGCGCCTGCTGCTTAAGTCCTGCCAAGTGCTCATCGCGGTAGCACTTGGCAAGCTCAGCTAAATAACCATATTCATGCGGTGCCAGGGTTTGCATGGCTTCTCCTACTGTTCCGTTGCTCATTGTGCGGCTTTATAGGACACGTAGTGTGGTGCTATTGGCGAAAACCTTTGCCCTACGCCACAATGGGCGCTGATTCCTAATCCAAGCACTTACTTATTTCTGTATCGTAAAGGAGTTGTTGCCATGTTTGTGGTCATTTTTGGGCGCATGTCGTGCCCATTCTGTGTACGTGCCAAGCATCTTGCCGAACACCTCGAGAGTAACGGCAAAATTGATGGCTACCGCTATGTGGACATGCCCTCAGAAGGCGTTACCAAGGAAGATATCGCCAAAACTGCGGGCAAACCCATTCATACCGTACCGCAAATCTTTGTCGACCAGCAGCACGTTGGCGGCTTTACCGAATTCGACCAGTTTGTCCGCGATAAGCAATTAATGGCCTCTTAGCGGCCGTTAAAATCGCCGTTAAACCCCGTTGAACCTACGAACTCCTTGCTTGCCTATACTGACCTCTCAGTTACCTGTTTACTCACGGACGTCTATAGGCGGCGAGGAACCCCAATGCAGCGCGAGGAGTTTGTACAACAGCTGTGGCTCGACTATATCCATACCCATCCAGATATTGGCAGCTTAAGGCTATGGCCGCTTAGCACCACTGCTGAATATTTAACGCTGGTGACGCTTAACTACGGCCCTTTTGCCATGAATGCCTTAAGCGTGTCGCTAGCGCGCATGGGCTATCGTTCGGTGGGGCACTATGCCATGGCCGATAAAGGGCTGCTCATCCACTTAATGGCTCCTGCGGATGAGAGCAGTTGGCTAGTATTGGCAGAACTACAGATAGGCACCCTATCGAAAGTACCCCGTGAAGCACTGACCTCGCTAGTGCATCAGAGCCACCCCGCCGACTGTAAGGGGCAAAACCTGCTTTGCCGCGGCAGGCCATGGCCGATGCCCTCCTGGGCGCTTTATCAGCAGTTACAAAATGCCCACCCGCTTGCTGCCTGGCTGTCCGTAATGGGGCCACGTTTACACCATGCAGGCTTTGACTGTTACCGGATTAATGAGTCGATCGATACGATTAGCAAGCAATTGGAAAACGCAGGCATGCCATCACTAAGCGGTCAACAGAATGGCGTATTCTCGGTATCCACACTGCTTGAACATCGCTTTTACCCTGCCACGCCGCAAAAAGTGGTCTTTAGCGATGGCGATGAGCACCGTTTATGCTTGGGAGGCTTGGCACTCACCCAAAAACAGCTAAGCGATGATCATGAGCGTGTTGCTGAAATTTTATTACCCTTTCATGCCCGGTGTGAAATGGCGTGAGCCAAGGCCCACGCCATTTCACCATGCTCGCTTTCAGTGTTACTCGTCGAAGGTCATTTCTGGAACGTGGTCAGGAACGATCAGCTTGCCTGCAGTTTTCTCGACAATTTCCTCAACGCTAACGCCGGGCGCGCGCTCTTTGAGGATGAAGGCACCGTCTTTAATTTCCAGGTAAGCCAGATCCGTTAGCACTCGATTGATGCACCCGGCGCCAGTGAGCGGCAAGTTACATTTTTCCAGCAATTTGGATTCACCGTGTTTGGATGCATGGGTCATGGTGCAAATAATATTTTCTGCGCCAGCCACAAGATCCATCGCTCCACCCATACCCTTGATGAGCTTACCAGGGACCATCCAAGAGGCGATATTGCCCTCCTGATCAACCTCAAACGCACCCAGTACGGTTAAGTCCACATGTCCGCCACGAATCATGGCGAACGACTCAGCGGATGAGAAAATGGCAGCGCCAGGACGCGCGGTAACGGTCTGTTTGCCCGCGTTAATCATATCGGGGTCCACTTCCTCCTCAGTGGGGAAGCGCCCCATGCCCAGCAAGCCGTTTTCAGACTGGAGCATGACATCTATACCATCTGGGATATAGTTAGCTACCAGGGTAGGAATACCAATGCCTAAATTGACGTAAAAACCATCCTGCAGTTCACGGGCAACGCGCTGTGCCATCTGTTCGCGAGTTAAAGCCATGGTGCCACCTCTTGTCTTAGCAGTTAGTTGATTGTTGGCGTTGTTGCGCTTAGCTGCGCACCGTGCGCTTCTCAATACGCTTCTCGAATGTGCTTTGAATAATACGATCCACGTAGATACCCGGCGTATGAATCTGGCTTGGCTCCAGCTCGCCTGGTTCAACAATCTCCTCAACTTCTACAACGGTGATCTTGCCTGCCGTGGCGGCCATGGGGTTAAAGTTCTGTGCAGTATGGCGATACATCACGTTGCCATAGCGGTCGGCTTTCCAGCCTTTCACAATCGCAAAATCGCCTTTAATGGCTTCTTCTAAAATATAGTGGCGGCCATCGAACACACGCTCTTCTTTACCTTCTCCAATCGGGGTGCCATAACCAGTAGCCGTGTAGAAGGCGGGAATGCCCGCGCCGCCAGCACGCATTTTTTCTGCCAGCGTTCCTTGAGGGGTCAGTACCACCTCAATTTCATTATTCAGCATTTGCTGCTCAAACAGCGCGTTTTCGCCTACGTAGGAGGCGAAGATTTTGCTAATTTGCCGATCTTCGAGCAGAAGGCCTAAGCCAAAACCATCCACGCCACAGTTGTTAGAGACAACGGTAAGGTCTTTCACACCACGACGTTTAATTTCTGCAATCAGATTTTCTGGAATACCACACAGACCAAAGCCACCTGCGAGGACGGTCATGCCGCTTTCGATGCCTTCCATTGCTTCTTCGTAAGAAGCTACACGCTTGTCGAATCCTGCCATTGTTATGCCTCACATTGTTGTTGAGTACGTATCGGTGTTGAGAACGTTTGTCGAGAATAGTGTGTAAGAAGCGTTTGTTGGAATGTCGCGCCATACATAGTGAGTATGACGATCAGAACAGTATTGCCAGTGTTGTCCTAGATGATATATTTGTTAAGTTTGTTTTTCTTATCAATTTATTTTAATAACTTATAAAGAGACGCCATGACCGTCAAGCAGCTTCGTGCATTTTTAGCCGTGGCACAGACCTTGAGCTTTACCCAGGCATGTGAGCGCCTGCACCTTTCACAGCCCGCCCTAAGCCTTGCCATCAAAGGGTTAGAAGATTCGCTAGGCGGCAAACTGCTTATCCGTAGCACCCGCAGCGTGCGACTAACCCCAGAGGGGGAGTCGCTGCTCCCGCTTGCCAAACATCTGCTGGCGCAGTGGGATAACACAGAGGAACGCCTGCGCCAGCGGTTTACGTTACAGCTAGGGCGACTCAGCGTTGCGGCCATGCCGTCTTTTGCCTGCAATCTATTACCCAGTGCACTGGTTAAGTTTCGACAACAGTACCCCAAAATCAACGTTACGGTGCACGATGTGATCAATGAAGAAGTCACGGATATGGTGCGTTCCCGACAGGTAGAGATTGGCATTGCCTTCTCGCCGGAGGGCCAGGGAAGCTTAAGTTTTACACCTTTGTTTGAAGATCAGTTTGTCGCCGTGGTTCCTCCTACCTCGCCCCTGGCTCACCGCGACACACTGCCCTGGACGCAGCTGCTTGAGAATGACTTTATCACGCTACAACGCCCTTCCATGGTACGGCGTTTACTGGAGCAA
Source organism: Vreelandella lionensis (assembly GCF_044543515.1). Lineage (NCBI taxonomy): Bacteria > Pseudomonadati > Pseudomonadota > Gammaproteobacteria > Oceanospirillales > Halomonadaceae > Vreelandella > Vreelandella lionensis. The sequence goes on from NZ_JBITWC010000002.1 coordinate 101,911, forward strand.
GAGCTTGGCAAGCGCCATATAGACCTCCCTGTCGCCTTTGAAAGCCACCAGCTCTCTACCGTCGGAAGAATGGTCGCGGAAGGCCTAGGGGTCAGCGCTGTGCCTTCCATGTGCATTCAGCAAATGCATGAGCTGGGTGCGCGCTGCGTACCACTTGTCGAGCCAAGCATCGCTTGCCGAGTGGGGATCCTGACCCAGGAAGAGCTTTCCGTGGCGGCGCATGCGCTGCGTAGCGTGTTGCTTGAGAGTGTTAAAGCACCTTCCCTACCCATTGATGCATAACGCTTTGATACAGTTATGCTGGGCAGCGTGGCGCTGATCTATTAGCATTTATCGCTAAGCACGTGCTTAAAAGGCCTTTAGCACGCAGACGAATTGCTTTGAGGATTGTGGTATGCCAATTATTAAAGGGGGCGTTAGCATCTTGCTGCTGACGTTGAACACGCTGGTTTGGGGTGTCCCCCTGATTATTCTGACGCTGCTCAAAGTCATCGTCCCTGGGCGGCGGCCAAAAGAGTGGCTGCTTAAAGGGCTATGTGCCGTCGCACTAAACTGGATTGGCGTCAATTTGTGGTGGATGCGGCACTGGTTAAAACCTAATGTCTCGATCAACGTGCCAGATACATTAAGCCCTGAGCAGTGGTGGCTGGTAATCTCCAACCATCGCAGTTGGACCGATATCTTTATTCTGTTTATGGCACTGCACCGACGCATTCCTATGCCGCGCTTTTTTCTCAAACACCAGCTTATCTGGATCCCGATTGTTGGTCTCGCCTTCTGGGCGCTTGAGTTTCCCTTTATGCGTCGCTTTAGCCGTGAGCAGATCGCCAATAACCCCAAGCTAGCCACAGTTGACCGGGAATCCACTGAGCGCATGTGCCGCCAAGCTCGCCATGCCCCTATCGCTATTTTTAATTTTGTCGAGGGAACCCGCTTTACCGTCGCCAAACGTGAGTCGCAGCAAAGTCCATTCCAGCATCTGCTTCGCCCTAAAGCAGGAGGAATTGCCCAAGTACTTAGCCTGCTGGGTGATCAGTTGGATGGTATTCTTGACGTCACTATTAGCTATACCAACCCATCACCCACGTTTATGGGTTTTTTATGCGGTAAAGAAGCCCCCATTACGCTTGAAGCCCGGCAGCTAGCCATTCCTGAATGGATGCAAACTGCCAACTACCATGACGAACCGCAGCACAAGGAACGCTTCCACGCATGGATCAACTCACTCTGGCAGGAAAAAGATACCTTGCTAGATCGCCTCAGCGACCACGACTAAGCCACTGGCTCACTATTTGTGTATTGGCCAGCGTGCTAACTGGCTGCGCCAGCTCTGCCCCCTCCTCTAGCCAGCGGGTGCCCGCCGCTAGCAGCGCCAGCGCTATTGGCGGCAACTGGGTAGAGGTTAGGCGTGGGGATACGCTAGGGCGGCTCGCGGCACGGGCTAACGTACCACTTGAACGGCTAGAGCGCTTCAACCCCGGGGTTGACTCTCGCCGTTTAGCCGTTGGTCAGCGCCTATTGATCCCAACCCAGCAGGAGCGAGCGCCTTCTGGCGGCCCTTATCGCTATCAAATCCGGCCCGGCGATACCTTCTCAGGTATTGCCAGGCACTTTAGCACCACAACGGGGCGAATCCAGAGTGCCAACCAAGGCACTTCCCCCACGGCATTGCGTGTCGGGCAAATCATTAGCGTACCACTTAGCAGTACCGCTAGAACGGCATCATCAAGCAGTAGTTCAGCCGCTAGTAGCGCCAATAACCGTAATGCATCAACGCCCGCCCCTGCGCCAAGCACTAGTTTGCCAGCTTCGGCACGCCGATGGCCGTGGCCTTTAGAGGATTATCGTGTGGTTCGTCGGTTTGGTGCCGACAGCCGCGGCACACTACAGCCCATGTTGTTGGCAACTCAGGCAGGCGCTCGTGCTAAGGCCGTAGCCCCTGGTGAAGTACGCTTTGCAGATAGCATGCGACAGCTCGGCGATGTCGTGATTGTGCACCATGCCGATAACTTGCAAACCGTTTACGCGCTCTGCGAGCGGATTCTCGTCCGCGTAGGGGACCAGGTGAGTACAGGTGATGAGCTGTGTGATGTAGGACAAAGTAACGCGACACAGCGTTATGATCTGCTGTTTGACTTACGTCAGGGGGGAAAACCCATCGACCCACGACAGGTGCTAAGGTAAGCATATTCCGCATGCAAAAGCCCCGCGAGGGGCTTTTGCATCTTTTTTGAATTAACTGCGCTCGCTAATTAACCGCGATAGTAACCAGGGGCCACAAATGGCATCGCGGAAACGCACATGGGTAGCTGCTTGCCGCGTACTAACGCGTAGACGGTAGTACCGGGCGCTTCCCACTCACGGGCGAGGTACCCCATGGCAATAGGTTTACCGACGCTTGGACCAAAGCCTCCAGAAGTAACCACACCAATCTCATTGCCCGCCTCATCGACCAGCAGACTGCCTTCTCGCACCGGCGCGCGCCCTTCTGCCACCAGCCCAACCCGCTTGCGGGTATGATCTTTGGTATCCACTTGGTGCAAGATCACATCGGCTCCGGGGAAACCCGCTGCTCGCTCGCCGCCATGGCGACGCGGCTTGCCAATGGCCCAGATCAAGCTGGCCTCGACAGGCGTGGTTTGCATATCCATATCGTGGCCATATAGGCACAAGCCCGCTTCCAAGCGCAGTGAATCCCGTGCGCCCAAGCCAATCGCTTCTACTTCAGGCTCGGCCAGCAGCGCCTCGGCCAGCGGCTGACACTCTTCTGCGGCGACAGAGATTTCAAAGCCATCTTCGCCGGTATAACCACTGCGGCTGATCCACACGTCACATCCTGCTAGGGTGTAACGACCATGTTGCATAAACGTTAGCTCACAGGCTTGCGGGCAGAGGCGCTGCATCACATCGCGGGCCTGTGGCCCTTGAAGCGCCAGCAGACCGCGATCAAGCACATCGATTTGATGAGTGTTACCAAGATTGGCGCGCAAATGGGCAATATCTTGGTCTTTGCATGCCGCGTTCACCACCAGATAGAAGTGATCGCCAGCATTCACCACCATCAAATCATCGATAATACCGCCATCGGTGCTGGTAAAAAGGCCATAACGCTGCTGGCCTTTTTGCAAGCCCACCAAGTCCGCTGGGATAAGACTTTCCAGCGCTTCAGCGACCTTTTCTCCGGAGACCAGAATCTGTCCCATATGCGACACATCGAACAAGCCACACCGCTCGCGGGTATGCTCATGCTCTTTTTTAACACCCAGCGGGTATTGCACCGGCATATCGTACCCGGCAAAAGGCACCATCTTGGCCCCTAGCTGCGTGTGAAGCGCATGAAGTGGCGTGTGGTTCAGATCAGTCATGGCATTTCCTCTGTCAAAAAAGAGAAACGGGAAGCCTTACTAGGCTTCCCGGCTCTATTACATCGTGCATTGCCTGCTTACAGGCAGGCCTTATTTATCATGATCCAGGGCTTCACCCGGCAGCACGTCCTTACCAGCAAAATAATCCCGAGTGAGCTTAAAGACAACCGGAGACAGCAGCGCCAGGGCAATGAGGTTAGGAATCGCCATCATCGCGTTGAAGGTGTCTGCCATCAGCCAGATAAAGCCCAATTGCGCAATTGCACCCAGCGGAATAGCCAGTACGAACAGCACTCGGTACAGCATAATAGAGCGCGTACCGAACAGGAACTGGCAGCATTTCTCACCGTAAAACGACCAGCCAAGAATGGTGGTAAAAGCAAAGATTGCTAGCGCAATGGCCACGATCTGATTACCAAAGCCAGGCAGCGCCGCATCAAAGGAGAGCGCGGTGAGCGAAGCGCCCGCTTCGCCTTCCATCCACACGGTAGAGGTCAAGATCACCAGCGCCGTGATGGTGCACACGATGATGGTATCAATGAACGTACCCAGCATGGCAATCAAGCCCTGACGAACCGGGTTTTTCGTCTGCGCAGCAGCGTGAGCAATCGGTGCACTGCCCAGACCTGCTTCATTGGAGAAAATACCCCGCGCCACGCCAAAGCGGATGGCGGCCATTACCGCAGCACCGGCAAAGCCACCGGCTGCTGCCATGGGGTTGAAGGCGTAGTAGAAGATCAGCCCAAAGGCGTCACCGATTTGGCCCGCATTAACGATCAGCACCAGCAAGCCCGCAATCACATAAGCAATGCCCATCACCGGTACCAGCTTACCAGCCACCTTGGCAATGCGCTTGATGCCACCCAATATCACTGCACCGGCCAGTACCATGATGATAACGCCGGTTAACCAGTGAGGAACACCAAAGGTGGCATCCATGGCGTCAGCCACGGAGTTAGACTGTACGGTATTACCAATCCCGAACGCGGCAACAGCACCAAAGAACGAGAACAGACCGCCCAGCCACAGCCACTTACGGCCCAAGCCATTCTTGATATAGAACATCGGCCCGCCTACATGGTAGCCAGTGCTATCGGTTTCCCGGTAGCGCACCGCCAGCACGGCCTCAGCAAACTTGGTCGCCATACCCACCAGTGCGGTAATCCACATCCAGAACACGGCGCCTGGGCCACCTAGTGCGATGGCCGTTGCCACGCCGGCAATATTACCGGTACCAATCGTCGCAGACAGTGCTGTCATCAGCGCGTTAAAGGGAGAAATTTCCCCCTCATCGCTGGGTTTTGCAGGGGTTTTATCGGATGGCTTGGCATCGCGGCCTTGCCACATTAGCTTGAAACCCATGCCGAGTTTACGTATCGGCATCAGTTTCAAGCCAATCTGCAGGTAGATACCCACCCCCAATAGCAGGATCAGCATTAACGGGCCCCACACCACGCCGTTAATGGCCCCTAATAGGCTTGTTAACGTTTCCACACGACTCTCCTTACCCAATTGATTAATGCATTTGTTATGAAGGTTAGGTTGTTCACCCGCTCCAACCGATAGCAGATGAAATCACCAAGCGTTCCTACCATAGCGCTTAATTAACGCTGGAAAAACGGATGATGGGTATGTTTTACACCATTTTCTTAGTGCGCTTCCATGCCAATGTCGCCTGCTGATAGAGAAAGCTGCTCTTTTTGAAACTGGCTGGCGCACTGAAACAACGGAAAAAGAGCATCCATTTTTAGCCTTTTGGAGGCAATGAAGAAATTTGTTTCCGATAAGAAACACGGTACCATATACCCACTTACGCTCACTGCGAGCTGGCCACAGTCGCCAAGGCGAACGACAAGCGCTAGTATGCTTTCGTTCTGTCCACTGATTTTATAAGGGAATCACTATGAGCAATCTTCCTGCCAATCTTCGTTACGCTGCCAGCCATGAATGGGTTCTTGATCATCAAGATGGCACCGTCACCGTCGGTATCACCGACCACGCGCAAGAAGCGCTAGGCGATGTGGTATTTGTTGAACTGCCCGAAGTTGGCCAAGCGCTAAGCAAAGGGAAAGAGTTTGGCGTAATAGAATCCGTAAAAGCGGCCTCTGACCTCTACTCGCCGGTCAATGGCGAAGTAATTGAAGTGAACGAAGCCCTCGAAGACGCTCCCGAAACGGTGAACGACGCCCCCTATGAAGGCGGCTGGATTATGAAAGTGCGTGTAACCGACCAAGCCCTAGAAGGTCTCTTAGACGCCGATGCGTATCAAGCGACGCTGAGCGCCGACGCCTAAGTCATGTAGCCAAAGCGCCTGCCCCTGCGGCAGGCGCTTTATTATCGCCTCTGCACGGTTTTCTCATTACGTCCGGAATCTCCCCATGCCTTTTGAATCACGCCGTTTGGCCGAACTGGCCGACCACGATGCTTTTATCAAACGCCATAACGGGCCCAGCCCCGATGATGTCGCCACCATGTTAAAAGCGCTCAATATGCAGCGCATGGAAGACCTGATTGAGCAAACCGTGCCTAGCGATATTCGCCTAGGTCGCGAACTTGCCCTTGACGACCCCCGCAGTGAAGCGGAAGCCCTTGAATATTTGAGCCAGTTAGCGCGCCAGAACCGCGTCAGCAAAAGCTATATTGGCCAGGGTTACTACAACACCCACATGCCCGCAGTGATTCAGCGCAACGTGCTGGAAAATCCCGGTTGGTATACCGCTTACACGCCTTACCAGCCCGAAATTTCCCAGGGCCGTCTGGAGGGATTGCTAAACTTCCAGCAGGTGATTATGGATTTAACCGGCATGGAGCTTGCCAACGCTTCCCTGCTGGATGAGGCCACCGCCGCCGCAGAAGCCATGGCGCTGTGTAAGCGCGGCAATAAAAAGAGCAAGTCGAACGCGTTCTTCGTGGCTGACGACCTCTTTCCGCAAACGTTAGATGTCGTCAAAACCCGTGCCGAATTCTTTGGCTTTGAGCTGATCACCGGCCCCGCCGAAAGCCTTGCCGAACACGATGTGTTTGGCGCTCTGGTTCAGTACCCCTCTGCCAGCGGCAGCGTCAGCGACTTAGCCCCGATGCTAAAAGCGGCTCAAGAGCGCGGCATTATGACCTGCGTGGCCACCGACCTGCTTAGCCTGGTACTGCTAAAAGAGCCGGGCGCGATGGGTGCGGATATTGTCGTAGGTAACTCGCAGCGCTTTGGTGTGCCCATGGGCTTTGGCGGCCCGCATGCGGCGTTCTTCGCTACCTCCGACAAACTCAAGCGCTCGATCCCAGGACGGATTATCGGCGTCTCTAAAGACAGCCGTGGTAAAACCGCGCTGCGCATGGCCATGCAGACCCGCGAGCAGCACATTCGCCGTGAGAAAGCGACGTCGAATATCTGTACCGCACAAGCGCTGCTGGCCAATATTGCCGGTTTCTACGCCACCTATCATGGCGCAGAAGGCCTACGCAAAATTGCCGGTCGCGTTCACCGCCTGACTACTGTGCTGGCTACCGGCTTACAGCAAGCCGGCGTTCAACTAGCGAATAACACCTGGTTCGATACGCTACGCCTTACCCAGGTAGACGCGGGCAAGATTCACGGCCGCGCCATGACCCACGATATCAACCTTCATTACTTCGCCAATGGCGATGTGGGTATTAGCCTGGATGAAACAACCACCGCCCACGATGTTGCCGCCCTATTCGATGTACTGCTGGGCGATGAGCATGGTCTGGCTGTGTCAGTACTGGATGACCAGGTGGTAACCGATAAGCTGAGCGGTATTCCGGCTGCCTACCAGCGGGAAAGCGATTTTCTGGAACATCCGACCTTCAATCGCTACCACAGCGAAACCGAAATGCTGCGCTACCTGAAGCGTCTTGAGAACAAAGACCTGTCGCTGGCCCATGCCATGATCCCGCTAGGTTCCTGCACCATGAAGCTCAACGCGACTAGCGAGATGATTCCTGTTTCATGGCCTGCGTTTGCCAACCTGCACCCGTTCGCGCCTCGCGACCAGGTAGCGGGCTACCATCAGATGATTGATGAGCTGGCAGCCTTCTTGGTCGAAGTGACCGGCTATGATCATATCTCGATGCAGCCTAACTCAGGCGCGCAGGGTGAATACGCGGGCTTGCTGGCGATTCGCCGCTATCAGGCAGCTCAAGGTGAAGCTCACCGTGATGTGTGCTTGATTCCAAGCTCCGCCCACGGCACTAACCCGGCCTCTGCCGCCATGCTGAGCATGGAAGTGGTGGTGGTGGAGTGCGATGCTAACGGCAACATCGATTTAGAGGATTTGACCCGCAAAGCCGAGCAACACAGTGAGCGGCTTTCAGCGGTGATGATTACCTACCCGTCGACCCACGGCGTCTTTGAGTCGCACGTTCGCAAAGTATGCGAAGTGGTGCACCAGCATGGCGGCCAAGTTTACGTCGATGGCGCTAACATGAATGCTCAGGTTGGCCTCACTCGCCCTGGCGACTTCGGCGGCGACGTGTCTCACCTGAACTTGCACAAAACATTCTGCATCCCCCACGGCGGCGGTGGTCCGGGGATGGGCCCGATCGGCGTTAAAGCACACCTGGCCCCGTTTGTGTCTAACCATGTGGTGACGCCCATCAACGGGGTTAACCCAGAGAGCGGCGCGGTGTCGGCGGCAGCCTTTGGCAGCGCTTCCATTCTGCCGATCTCGTGGGCGTACATTAAGATGATGGGTGCCCGTGGCTTGCGTGAAGCCACCGAGCTGGCCATTCTTAACGCCAACTATATTGCTAAGCGTTTAGAAGCGTCCTATCCGATTCTCTATCGCGGCCAGAACGGCAATGTCGCCCATGAGTGCATCATCGATATCCGACCGCTGAAGAGCGCGTCTGGTATTAGTGAAGAAGATATCGCCAAACGTTTGATGGATTACGGCTTCCATGCCCCCACCATGTCGTTCCCAGTACCGGGTACGCTGATGATTGAGCCCACGGAATCTGAATCACTCTACGAAATTGACCGCTTCTGCGATGCGATGATTGCGATTCGTGAAGAGATTGCACGGGTAGAGAGCGGCGAATGGCCGCTGGATAATAACCCGCTGGTGAATGCGCCACACACACAAGCCGACCTAATGGATAGCGCATGGGACCGGCCTTATGACCGCCAGCTAGGCGCCTTCCCCACAGAAGTAGTGATGGCGTCGAAATACTGGCCCTCAGTGAATCGCGTCGATAACGTCTTTGGTGATCGGCAGTTGATCTGCTCCTGCCCCAGCATTGACGAGTATCGCCGTTAAGCAATATCCATAGCGCGATAGGAAACGCCCCTGGCCCGTTTATTCGGGTATCAGGGGCGTTTTTTCTTGGAGACGCTGATCATGAAAGCCGTTCAACAGCTTTTCATAGCGTTTAGGTAGGACAGAATCTTGCCGACGAAGAAGATAGAGCACTTCGTTAATCGCTTGGGGAAGCGCTAACGCCTTCACCTGCCGCTGCCACGGCGACGTTTCTAGGACTAAGCGCGAGACCACCGTAAAGCCAAGCCCCCTCGCCACTGCGTCCAGCACCATGCTCACTTCATTGGTGAATCCCTGATGACGGAAATGAGTCATGGAGCGAAATTCATCGGGATAGTTCGCCCGCAATAGTGCATTGGCGTGGTTAATCCCATCGTAGTAGTTGATAAAACCGATACCCATTAACTCTGACAGCGTGCTGCCTGCAAAATCAGCAGGTACGACCAAGCAGAGCGGCTCTTTGTGCCATACCGTGCAAGTGAGTTCCGGGTGATTGACCTGCTCGGTCACGATACCGATATCGTAGCGGCCTTCAAGCAGGTCGTTGACGATCTCATGGTTGAACGCAAAGCTATAGTTAACGGTCAGGTTGGGATGCATCTGCTGCTGACCGAGAATATAGGGATAAAACATCAGCCCTACGCTGCCTGGGGATGCAATCCGGCATTCGCCGCTATCCAGCGAGTCATCATCCAAGCCATGCCGGAACTGCTCATGTTCGGCAAACAGCTTAAGTGCGTAATCATAGGCACGGCGGCCCGATTCGGTCAGGGTAAAACTTCTGCCACGGCGCTCTAACAGCGTTTTGCCAAGATAGCTCTCCAACTTACGAATATGCTGGCTAACCCCAGGCTGCGTCATCTCTAAACGACGCGCCGTTCGTGTGAAACTGCCGGTTTCCACTAACGTTATAAACGTCCGAAAGTATTGGGCATTAAACATAGGGTTTAAGCAACATCCTCATTATCCATCATCGTAAGGCGCTGACGTGAAGCACTATTGTGACGTGCTATCGCACCCGCAGCCGTGTGCGCTTGCAGGCCCCTAGCGTAGCACAAACGCTGCTAAGACGGGCGCTTAGCCGCATTGCTGAACAGCGCCAAGCGCCGTGCTAGTATGCAGGTTCGTTACTAACACTCTTAGGGACAGCCAGACTAATGACGCAAACCCCAGCGCCTCGTGCCACGATTTCCAGCATTATTTCTCCTGAAGGAAGCCTTGAAGTCCTCTCGCAGCATGAGGTTAATCGGCTCAAGAGCACGTCTAAAAGTGGTTTGCACGATTTACTGCGCCGCTGCGCGCTTGCCGTACTTAATTGCGGTAGCGCTACTGATGACAGCTTGGCCATTCTCGAAGCCTATAAAGATTTCGACATTGAAGTACTGCAGCAAGATCGCGGCATTCGCCTAAAGCTGACTAACGCGCCAGCAGAAGCGTTTGTAGATGGACGCATGATTCGCGGTATCCGCGAACATCTCTCGTCCATCATTCGCGACATTGTGTATATTTATAACGAAATTCAGCACCACAAGCGCTTTGATCTCAGTACGGGCGAAGGCACCACCAATGCGGTGTTTCATATCCTGCGCAAGGCGGGCACGCTGAAACCCGGTCGCGACCCTAGTTTAGTGGTGTGCTGGGGCGGGCACTCTATTTCCCGCGAAGAGTACGAGTACACCAAGGATGTGGGCTACCACTTGGGCTTGCGCGATTTAGATATCTGCACCGGCTGTGGGCCTGGCGCTATGAAAGGCCCAATGAAAGGAGCCAACGTGGCGCATGCCAAACAGCGCCGTAAAGATGGCCGTTACCTAGGCATCTCGGAGCCCGGTATTATCGCTGCCGAAGCGCCTAATCCCATCGTTAACGAACTCGTCGTCATGCCGGATATCGAGAAACGTCTAGAAGCGTTTGTGCGTCTAGGCCACGGCATTATTGTCTTCCCCGGTGGCGTGGGTACCGCAGAAGAGATTCTCTATTTGCTGGGTATTTTGTTGCACCCCAGCAACCGGGAGATCCCCTTCCCCCTCGTCTTTACCGGCCCTGCCAACTCCGCGGCTTACTTTCAGAAAATCGATGAATTTCTGGTGTACACCCTCGGTGAAGAGATTCGCCGCTACTACACCATTATTACGGGCGACCCGGTGGCCGTTGCTCGCACAATGCGCGAAGGCATTGACCAAATTGCCGATTTCCGCCGCCAACATCAAGACGCCTTCTACTACAACTGGCGCTTGACCATCGCCCGTGAGTTTCAAGCACCCTTTGAGCCCACCCACGAAGCGATGCGCGGCCTGGCCCTTCACCGCCAGCAGCCCACCCACGAGCTGGCCGCCAACCTAAGGCGCGCTTTCTCCGGCATTGTGGCGGGTAACGTGAAAGAGCCGGGCATTCGCGCCATTGAAGCTCATGGCCCCTTCGAGCTCACCGCTGAGCCAGAATTGATGCAGCGTTTGGACGCGTTGCTTAGCTCCTTTGTTGCCCAAGGGCGCATGAAGCTTGATGGCCAGCCCTATACGCCCTGCTACGTGCTTAGATAATCCTTAGTAGCTTCACCCATAGCAGGTATCGCCCATGATACCTGCTTAAGGAAACTCGCCGTGATTATTGCACTGCTCACTTTCGTCATTGCAGGGATTGTTAAGGGAGCAATTGGCTCGGGAGTTCCGGTGGTCGTTGTACCTGTCTTGACCATGCTTTATGACGTTAAGCTGGCCATTGCCGTGCTGGTAGCTCCCAATCTTTTTAGCAATGCGCTTCAGGTATGGCAGTACCGCCAGCACCTTCTCCCCCTGCGCTTTCTACTCTCATTTGCCGTAGCCGGTGGCGCTGGCATTGTACTTGGCACCTGGGGGCTAGTAGTGCTCTCACCAACACTGCTATCGCTAGGCGTCGCTGCAGCAATTCTTCTGTATCTCATCATCAAGCTGGCCAAGCGTACCGCAACGCTACCATTTACGGTCGCAAAGCGAATTGTACTCCCCGTCGGTTTGTTGGCGGGTGTGCTTCAAGGCGCTGCGGGCATGTCGGCCCCTGCCTCAGTCACTTTTTTGAATGCCATGCAGCTTGAGCGTCGCGTTTTTATTGGCTCAATTTCGGTATTTTTCGTTGCCATTACCCTGGTACAAATACCTGCACTACTCAGTGCTGGCATTCTTACGGGTGAGCGCACGCTCTACAGCCTGGGCGCATTACTTGTGATACTCGCCGCCATGCCTATTGGTGCACAACTTGGCAGGCGATTACCCCACCGCTGGTTTGATAATCTCATTATGTGTTTGTTGGCGAGCATCGCACTGAAAATCATCTTGGATGCCCTGCTGACATAACACCATTGCGCTAACACTCTGCACAATGATGCGAGAGCCGCTACACTGAAGCCTGCAATAACCGCAGTCACTCGCGATTATTGGCAGATTCTTATCAAGGAAAGGAGTCATACATGGAAATGATTAACCAGTTGCAAGACGGCAAAACCAAAGCTTTTGCGAAGCACTGTTTTGAACGCTACTCCGCAGAAGAGCTCAATAGCGCTGCGGAAGGTTCACCCGACCAAGCGGAAATGGAGCATTGGGGAATTACCGCAGGCCAATGGGAAGAAGCGGTCGCTACAGCACTCGCCGACCATAAAGCGCAAGGTTAATGGCCCCTCCCCAACAGAGCACATGGGGAAACAGCATTCATCGAGCGTGGTAACTGGGAGTAATTAGCCCCCTTTCTTACCAACAGGAACTAGGAGGTTCGCATGCGGAAATGGATTATGATGTCCCTCGCTAACTGGCTGCGTAAGCCAAAAAATCGCCAGAAAGCCAAAACAGCCTGGAACGATTTACGCGGCCGAAATAATGGAAAGCGAACGCCTCAGCAATCGCAAGCCACGCGGCGCGACTCATCAACGCCGCGCTCTAACGAGCCTTTCGATAACCGCCGCTAGCTTCAGTCCCAAACACGCCTTGGCCCCTATCGCTGGGGCCAATTTTTGAGCCGAAACAGCAGGCATAAAAAAACGGCCGCTGCGATAAACGCAAGCGGCCGTTTTAGTATTGGTCGGAGTGACAGGATTCGAACCTGCGACCTTTGCAACCCCATTGCAACGCGCTACCAAGCTGCGCCACACTCCGATGTCTGTTTGGCATTTGCCTCAAGACGGTGCGTATACTAGCGCTTTATTAGCCAAATGAAAAGCTCTTTTTGCGCTTTCTTTTCAAATGCTTGCCGTTTCGCCTACTGACCGGCTAGCTGCTGGCTTCAACCAGCATCGTGGCCATGGCGTCATATACCTTTGGCGCAGTGACTAACAGTTGTTCTGGAAAGAGGTCGGCAGGTATGTCGGCGGGCACATCCACTAGATGCCCTACACGCGCACCAGCTTCCCGGGCGATAACCCAGCCCGCTACAAAATCCCAGGGCGAAACTGTTTCATAGTAGGCATCTAACCGCCCGCAGGCGACATCACAAATATCTAAGGCCGCTGATCCATTGCGGCGTACGTCTTGGCAGTGGGTCAGCGTAGCTTCCAAACGGCGCAGCAGGTGCTTACGGGCGGTTTTATCATAAGGGAAGCCAGTGCCTACCAAGGTGCTTTCCAGCGAATCCGCAACGCTTGGTGTAATCGGCTGCTGATTACAAAACGCTCCTAAGCCCTGAGCAGCACTAAAGGTGTCATTTAGAAATGGCGCATGAACCACCCCCACTTTTCCTACCCCCTGCTCAATCCAGCCAATAGAAACCGCCACATGCCGCAGGCCTTGAGCAAAGTTCACCGTGCCATCGATAGGGTCAACCACCCATAGCTGTTCGGCGGGGTTGTGTAGCGCTTCTTCTGGGCTTAGCTCTTCGCTTAAGCGCGCCTCACCGGGGAAGTGCTCTTCCAAACGCTGGCTAATCAGCTTATCGACGGCAACATCCACATCGGTCACGAGCTCAATGCCCGCCTTTAAACGCTGGCTAAAAGTTTGCTGTTCTCGGGCATTACGAATCATCTGCCCAGCCTCTTCGGCAATCTCTATGGCCAGTGCCAGCCGCGCTTCCAGGGTATAAACCGCCATGTTCGCTCCTCAGTGGGGTGTTTGTTGTTTCTCAGCATAAGCGTTGATCCATGGCATTACCATAACGCCCCAACACATGGGAACGAGTTAGCGCAAAGCATCCACCAGCACATCGACAACCACCCGAGTCGCGGCTTCAATTAACACCACATCAGCGCCAACACGCTCCCACTCGTATCCTGGGTAACGGGGCAGCTCACGGGCAATGGGGCCGTCAAAGCGCTTAGCAATGCCGGGAGATAGCGGCTTACCGCGCTCTAAATTGCGCTGAATACCAGGGGGTAACGGTTCCGCACGGGGGGCATCGTGGCGGCGCAGCAGTCGCAACAGCTCGCGCTCGTTAATACGCGGTAAATCCACATAACCATCGCTATGAGAGCGACGGGCGCCACTTTCACGATGGCCGCTGTCACCGCCTCGGTGGCGCTCTGCCTGGGAAGCGTTATCCCGGGCGCCGTGGGCTGGCGCATGGGCGGGTTGGGCCAACGCGGTACTGCTTAGCATAAGCGCGCTAGCGCCGATCAAGAGTTGATGTAGTAAACGGCTCATAAAAAAAGCTCCACTGTGATCAGGGAGCTTAAGTTTAGAATAACAATGCGCAGGAAATGGTGAAGGTTAGAAACTAGATGGCGTGCCTCGACAGCTTCCAGGAAGATACTTCTCATCAATACCATTTTGTTTAGCCGACATACAGGACCATTTAATTGACCCTTCATCTGCCACAAGCTCAATACGTAACCGGCGACCACGAATATCTTTGGACACATGCCCGTCGGTACTCATCCGAATGCCGATAGCTACCTTATCTTCCCGATAAAAGTAGTCCACATCCTGGATATAACGAGTTTGCGAAACCAGCTCCTCCATACCAGTATCTTGCCCCGTACCGAAGTTGCCAGAGAACGCGTAACGCTCTGCTAGCTCAGACTTTACGCCGCTCAATACATTCAATGCCTCTGATACCTGAGCGCGTGCCGTATAGTTTTGATATTGAGGTATCGCGATAGAAGCCAACACGCCAATAATAGCCACCACAATCATCAGCTCGATTAGGGTAAAGCCACGTTGAGTTCCTTTCCACATTGCTATTAATCCCGTTGATCGCGGCACGAGCCAGGTAGGTATTTTTCATCCATGGCATTACCTGCTCCTGTGGTCGTCCGGCAACTCCACTGAATTGCTCCTTCAGAGAACTGAGACTCCATCACAACCCATTTTCCGGCTATCGCGCTATTCGCGTTATCGCTCATTTCCATCACAACACGCGCAGCATAATCATTACCTGCTGGCCAAACACCTATGTAGCCAACGTAGCGGTCATCACTAGTTTGACCACTATTGCCACTTCGATTGCCATCAGCTGGCATACCTATATCTTCATTACTCTCAGGAAACTGACCCCTCACCGAATAGTATTCACTTATGGCGGTTTTGTAAGCGGAGGCCAAATTGAAGGCTTCTGATACTTGCGCACGTGCGGTGTAGTTTTGATATTGCGGAATTGCGATAGAAGCCAACACGCCAATAATGGCCACCACAATCATTAATTCAATTAAAGTAAAACCGCGTTGAGTTCCTTTCATCTTCTCAGTCTCTTGATTTTCTATTAAAAAGGGGCCAAAGGCCCCTTATATTAACATTTATAGCGAGTATTCACTTAACTATCATTGTTATCGCCACCACCAGTAGTCGCCTCACCACGACAACCTGCAGGCAGTAAACGAGAATCCAAACCACTACATGTCCAACCAGTCGAAGGGTCATCAGTTGTAATTAGGAGCGTGTTATTAGAGTCACTAGAGTTAGCTATTGCTGTATCAGCTTGATATGTCACCGTGATGGTACCAGTGGAATTATCAAACGCGTAACTAGCATCTTGAACATAGCGTCCAGCGGGATCTGCAGATGTCCCACCCAGTTCTTCTATTGCCCCAGTCGCAGGCATTGATCCATTTAAAGAATATTGCTCAGCAATATCCGCACGCATTCCTGCCGTTACCGAAAGTCCTTCGCTCGCTTGGGCACGAGCAGTGTAGTTCTGGTACTGCGGCACGGCGATGGATGCCAGTACACCGATGATCGCGACGACGATCATTAGCTCAATCAGCGTGAAACCGCCCTGCTTGAGGTTGCGAAGCGCGTTTTTTGCAGTTGTCTGCATCTAAAAATCTCCTTGGAGATATTGCTTGGTAGGTATTATCAAGCAAAATTAATGTATATTAGTTACACTAGCTTACGCACAGTGTTTTTTCAACTACATTTGGCCCACTACTTCGTTCGTTTGTACGAACGCGTGCGCTTAGAAAAGCGTGGTGCCGCCAGTACCCTTAGTATGGTACAAGTAAGCGCATTCTGACTACTTTGCTACCACAGGTCGTGCATGTCTCAACCCTCTTTTGAATCGACACTTAGCCACGCGGCAGCTCACGGCGGCCTGCGCGGCATTGCCCAGCGGTTGGTTAAACACGGTGTGTTAAGCGATGCACAAGCGGCCACCGCACAGTCGACGGCTTCTGATCTCGAAATTTCGCTGCTTCAACACGTTATTGAAAGCGGGCTGGCCGACCCTGTTGCAGCTACCGTAGCAGCGGGATGGGAGTATGGTCTTCCTGTTATTGATCTTGAGGCGCTGCGCCTTAATACGCTGCCACCCGCCGCCGATTACCCCGTTAAAGTATTGCAAAGCCTTAACGTACTGCCCCTGGCCCGCCATGGCCACCGCCTAACCGTCGCGGTGCCTTATCCGGCAACGCTTACCCAGTTAGATGAGCTCCAGTTTGCCACAGGATTAAGCATAGAAGGTGTGCTTGCCCCGGTGGATCAAATCACCGTTGCACTCAATAACTATCTCGCTCAGAACGAACGCGGCATGCTGGATGAGCTGGATGGCATTGACGACGCGGTGAGTTCGTTAAACATTGTACAGAACAGTGACGGCAACGAAGTTCCTCTTGAGGAAGCGTCGCAGAGTAGCGAAGATGCGCCTATTGTTAAATTTGTTAATAAGATTTTATTAGATGCCATTCGCCAAGGCGCTTCTGATATTCATTTTGAGCCTTATGAAACGCTCTACCGCGTCCGTTTTCGCGTTGATGGCATGCTGATTGAAGTTGCTAGACCGCCCTTTGCCATGCGCCACCGTATTGCGGCTCGCCTTAAAATTATGGCCCGGCTGGATATTTCGGAGCGCCGTCTACCCCAGGATGGCGCGATAAAACTCAAGCTCTCGCGAACGCGCTCTCTCGATTTTCGGGTTAACTCGCTACCTACGGTATACGGTGAAAAGCTGGTGCTGCGGATTTTAGACCCTACGGCGGCTCAGCTAGGCATTGAGCAGTTAGGTTTCACCGATGAGCAGCGCGCTCTGTATGAACATACGCTTAAACAGCCCCAGGGCATGATTTTGGTGACGGGGCCGACCGGCAGCGGTAAAACTGTTTCGCTTTATACGGGGATTAATATCCTTAATAAAGTAGAGCGCAATATTTGTACGGCTGAAGACCCCGTAGAAATTAAAGTAGATGGCATTAACCAGGTAAACGTTCTGCCCAAAATCGGCCTCGACTTCGCCAGCGCCCTACGCGCCTTTCTTCGCCAGGACCCAGATGTGGTTATGGTGGGGGAAATACGCGACCTGGAAACAGCGGACATTGCGGTAAAAGCTGCCCAAACCGGCCACTTGGTGCTCTCTACGGTGCATACTAACTCGGCAGCCGAAACACTCACACGATTGGCGAATATGGGCGTTTCGTCCTTCAACATTGCAAGTGCCGTTAGTTTAATTATTGCACAGCGCTTAGCGCGTAAACTTTGCCACCATTGCAAAGAGCCCATTGAAATACCGCGTAAGGCGCTTCAAAAAGAGGGGCTAAACAATGAGGAGATTAACCAAGCCACCTTATATAAAGCCGTGGGTTGTAAACACTGCACCCAAGGTTACAAAGGGCGGATTGGTATCTATGAAGTTGTTCCCATTACAGAATCGATGCGTCAGCTCATCATGCGCGATGCTAATTCGCTAGAAATTGACCAGCAGGCCCGCAGGGAGGGCTATCCCAGCCTCCATCGCAGCGGCCTATTAAAAGTCATGCAAGGCATCACCACCCTTGAAGAGATTAACCGCGTAAGTAAGGAGTAAGGCATGGCTAAACGTGCTCGTAGGCGCCAAACTCCCGCCATCAAATTATCGCGCTGGAAGTGGATAGGCAAAGGCCCCCAAAACAGAACGTTAAGCGGCGAAATGATTGGCCGCAGCAAAGCGGAAGTCACCGCCGAACTCGCCAAACAAAATATCGATATTCGGCGTATCAGTAAAAAAGGCGGCATTGGCGGCAACGGCCGCATCAACCCTAACGACATCATGGTGTTTGCGCGTCAAATGGCCACCATGATTCGAGCAGGCATCCCCCTTTTACAAGCGCTGCAAGTGGTGGCTGAAAGCCTAAAAAAACCGGCCATGGTGGCCCTGATACAGCAAATGATGAGCGATGTGTCTTCTGGCTCTAGTTTCTCGGATGCGCTTCGCCAACACCCAAAACATTTTGATCGCCTGTTTGTTAACTTGGTAGATGCTGGTGAACAAGCAGGCGCCCTAGATCAAATGCTGGATCGCGTTGCAACCTATAAAGAGAAAGTAGAATCTCTAAAAGCACGTGTTAAAAAGGCACTGTGGTATCCCACCGCGGTCATGGCGATTGGTATTGCGGTTACCATGCTGCTTCTGGTGAAAGTGGTACCTGAATTTGAAAGTATGTTTCAAAGCTTCGGGGCGGAACTACCTGCGCTTACGCAAATGACGGTAAATCTATCGGAGCTAGCGCAGCAGTATTGGTTGGCAGCATTTGGTGCGCTGGTAGCGGCCATATTCTTGCTTAAACAAGGCATTGAGCGCTCACCTAATATCGCTTACCGCATGCATGCATTACTACTTCGATTACCGATTATCGGCGACATCATGCATAAATCTGCGGTTGCGCGTTTTTCTCGCACATTGGCCACCACATTTTCTTCCGGCGTCCCTCTGGTGGAAGGGTTAGACACAGCTGCCGGAGCAACTGGCAATAAGGTTTACGAACGCGCGGTGGTGCAAACCCGTCAAGACGTGGCGACGGGGCAGCAATTACATTTTGCAATGCGTATGACCAACAGATTCCCTGCCCTAGCGGTTCAAATGGTCAGTATCGGTGAAGAGGCAGGCTCTTTAGATGCCATGCTGAATCGTGTGGCAGATTATTACGAAGAGGAAGTTGATAACAAAGTGGATGCGCTCACATCATTAATGGAACCCGTTATTATTGTTGTGCTGGGTGTATTAGTCGGTGGCGTGGTCGTGTCCATGTACTTGCCAATTTTCAATTTAGGCTCCGCGTTATAGCTGTTTTCTATATGCGCTGCCCACGGTGGCCTCTCCTATTTTCAGGCAGTTAAAAAGGACATTTATGCATCTCCCTTCACCGCTCGAGTGGGCGCCTGTTCTTCTACTCGGGCTTTGTTTTGGCAGCTTTTTAAATGTAGTGATTACTCGTTTACCGGTCATGCTGATGAGGCAATGGCGCAATGAAGCCCTAGCTTCGCTGGAGTTTCCGGCAGAAACAGCGCCCCGCTTTAATCTCGCAACGCCTGGTTCGATGTGCCCGCGCTGCGAGCATCCGATTGCGTGGCATGACAACTTACCGCTGCTTGGCTGGTTAAAACGGCGCGGCAAATGCGCAAACTGCCAATCCCCGATTAGTGCGCAGTACCCACTGGTTGAACTGATGGGCGGGCTATTAGCGGTGGCCGTTGTGGCGCTTTATGGCACAACGGCAAGCGCCCTGTTTATTTACGCGGCTTGCTTAACGCTTTTGGCGCTGGCGGTTATCGACTTTCGTACGTATTTGCTGCCGGATGTTTTAACCCTGCCCTTGCTCTGGGCGGGTTTGCTCTACCAACTGCTCTTTCAGCCTATTATGTTGCCGAGCGCGGTGATTGGCGCCATGGCCGGCTACTTAATCCTCTGGAGCTTTTACTGGCTATTTAAGCTATTAACAGGCAAAGAGGGAATGGGCTTTGGCGACTTCAAACTCCTAGCCGCCTTAGGCGCTTGGCTTGGTTGGAGCATGCTACCGCTACTATTGATTGTTTCGGCAGGCATAGGCGCTATCTGTGGGCTAGTAGCCCAAGCACTATCACCCCGCTTACGCGGGCAGCCTCTCCCCTTTGGGCCATTTTTAGCGCTGGCTGGATGGATAGGGCTACTGGTGGGCGATGAGCTGATGGCACTTTATCTGGCGCTCATCTATTAATCAGTCTGCTACCTTTGTTTTTGATAACCTTTAAAGGAATCACATGATTATTGGTGTCACTGGCGGTATCGGGTCGGGAAAATCCACCGTTGCCCGCGCTTTTGGAGACCTTGGAGCGGGCTGGGTGGATGCCGATGACGTTGCTCGTGAAGTCGTAGCACCAGGTGAGCCTGCTCTAGCGGCAATTACCGAGCGCTTCGGTGAGCAGGTTATTAATGAAGATGGGAGCCTTAATCGGGCTGCGTTACGCCAAATTGTGTTTGATGACCCTACTCAGCGCGCGTGGCTTGAATCCGTTACTCATCCTCGCATTCGTGAGCGTTTACTTGCACACCTTGAGCGCTTGAGCGCAACATCGCCCTATGTGCTATTGGTATCGCCGCTACTGTTTGAATCAGGACAGGATGCCTTGGTGAACCGTACATTGGTGGTTGATGTTCCAGAACACGAGCAAATCTCCCGGACACTGGCGCGGGATAAGGTGAGCGAAACGCAAGTGCGTGCTATCCTCGCCGCCCAATTGCCTCGATACGAACGTCTCTCACGTGCAGACGATGTCATTGATAACAGTCAGGGCCTCGACTTCACTCGGCAACAAGTAAGTACGCTAGATCAGCGTTACCGAAACAGCAAAACATAAAGGAGCCCACCATGCCCATTCCCGCTAATGATGCACCGCTGGAAGTAGACTGCCCACAGTGCGGCAAACGGGTGCCCTGGGCCCCCGAAAGCCATTACCGCCCTTTCTGCAGTAAGCGCTGCCAACTGCTAGATTTAGGTGCTTGGGCAGAAGAGTCCCACCGTATTTCAGGTGAATCCGCTATGGACGAAGCAGATATTGAAACCCTGCTAGCTCAGGCCGACAAAGATGCTCCGCTCTCTTAACACAGCGTACCGCTAATGACCGACACCTCACGTCCGCTTTATCGCTTACTCCATGAGTTAGATGATCATTTTGATCAACTCATTAGCACTATTCATCATGCCGCTACGTTATATGAAGCGAAAACGCCCGCCACCTGGCGTTTTGATGGGTTAAGCAATGCGGGGTGGCTACGGGCCGCGTTGCTGGATATGTGGCAT
The DNA here is from genome assembly GCF_044543515.1 of Vreelandella lionensis. Lineage (NCBI taxonomy): Bacteria > Pseudomonadati > Pseudomonadota > Gammaproteobacteria > Oceanospirillales > Halomonadaceae > Vreelandella > Vreelandella lionensis. Next base: position 122,964 of record NZ_JBITWC010000002.1, read on the forward strand.
CAGCAGAATCAAGACGGCCGTGAGACTCGCAACTACATCGCTCTTATTGCCGCTGACGATACGCTTATATCAGCATTCCAAGAGGTCAATGCTGCCAAAAAGGCGATAAGCGAGCTGCTCCAACGAATCAAACAAAGCCACCCTAACACACTCAGCGAAGCCAAACACCGCCTTCCACAGCGCCACCCTGAAGTAGAAACAGTACTTCGCCAGGGCGGCCTTGCTAGGCTGCATTTAAAACAGTGCTGGCGACAGCTACCTATTGCAGAAGCACCTGTCGCAAGAGTTCGGTTCGCTTGGTACAGCAGCGGGCGCTCTATCAAGCGCATCACAGTTCAGGAGGCTGAGCAGAAACTACTGCAGTTAGATACCGACTCGCCACATATCCGCATTCAGCTACGTAGACTAGCGGGAATACCAAGCAGCGAACCGCTAGCACAGGTACAAAACCAAGCCCCGCTCATGCGCGGCAACCTGTTTTTTACAGAACCACTAGAAGACGGCCATACCCGGCGCGCATTAAATATTGCCATGCCGCTTATTGTTCCCGCCCCTGAAAATCGCTTGCCACATATTAAAATGCCGCCTCTAGAGCCGCCCGCGCAGCGTACGCGGGCAAAGCGTCGGGATGAAAAGCTGGAGAGTGACGTATTTCTACCCAGCTTGCGGGTATATCGCTACCGTTAGTGCCCACTGTCACTTTGGGCGGGCATGCGATCCATCTCCCATAGGCCGTAGGCCAATAGCGTCTGTATCAGTTCGCTTACCCCACCCTCTGATAAATCATACTCCTTCAGCAAGGTCTTTAAGCGCTGGCTGAACAGCAGATCCTGTTCCTTCTGCCGCTCAGCCTGATCATCAGCCTCGAGCGCCGCTAAAGAGCGTACAGGGGGCCCTGTTGGAATATCAAAGTCACTATCAGGATCTTCCAACTGACGCAATGCTTGCGCAAAGGCGTCATCCAGCTCACGAAACTTACGCAGCTTTTCACGCTCATCCAGTTGTTTTTGAACCTTTTGATATTTCATCGATGTTTCATTTACACCTTACTTGGGATGGTCGATATGTCTGCAAAACAGACTTTATTTACAAAAAAACTGTGCACAAACGCGTAAACTCCCATAGCAAACTTGCCTTTGCTTCAGCTTAGCAGCATAAAGACACCATCGTGATGAAGCCACTAATCGGTAATAATGATTATCCGGCTATCTATCGAACGTCAAACGCATCACGTTCCATCACGAGCCATGGATGGCCGCTCTGTAGATAACACTCAAACACTGGTGGCAACGATAAAAGTCATGGACCACCAGTTTACCAGCAACAACAAGCACCGGGAGGGTGCATTACAGGCAAGCTATCAACTGACCTGTATGACTCACGCATGGGAGGCCAGATAATGTTCAATGCAATGTCGCGAGCTGAGATCTGGCTACAGGACACGCTTGATCAATCGCTAAGTATAGAAGACCTTGCTAATCACTTGGGATATTCAGCGTCACAGATACGGCGGCAATTTCGTCACTGCTTCAACACCTCTCCTAGCGCTTATCGTGAGCAGAGGCGCTTAGAGCGAGCAGCGGTCTTGCTATCGCTTACCCCACAAAATATAGCGCATATTGCCATTCGCTGCGGGTATGCAAACCATTCATCGTTTTCGCGCGCATTTCAGCGGCGCTATCAGCTGACGCCTAGGCATTATCGCCAATCTTTTAGCAGCATGCGCCACCTAGCGTTACCTGTAAAACAGTTTACCACTACTATCGAAAAGAGCCGTCCACGCCAGGCTGTTTTTACGCGTGTCTATAAAGCTCCAAATGCTATCTCTGGCCTAGGCAATATGTCGCACCATGCTAACCACCTCCCCTGCTTTGTGGCTCAACTGGGGCATGCGACACCTACAGTAGCGCTACCTGACCTGCTCGCAGACAAAATTGACGCCCTTGAGGCAGGCGCTAAGGTACGCAAGTCAAGAACTGACATTGGTCTCTATTTAGCCCACACAGCAAATACAGAAAATTTAGCCCTACCAGTTGCTTACCGGCGCATTGAAATTCCTGCACAACACTATGCAAAAACCTGCTTTGATGATTTTGATGAGCTATCAGATGCATTGACATCAACGCTACTGCAGCTGCTCAATCAACAGCATCGCTTTCACATTAGTGGAGAATCCCCACGGATTTTATGGCACCCCGATCACTTAGAGCTGCGGGTGCCACTACTGAGAGAAGCAACGCACATCTATTGAACTGGTTGATGCTGAACTAGTGGCCGACTAGTCCGCAGTGCCAAACCCTGCTGACTTCCAAGCCAGTCTTCTAGGTCGCTGCTGGAAACTAACCCTCTAAAAACAAAACCGGCATTTCTATTAGAAATGCCGGTTAAACTACTTAGTCTTCCATGCGTACGAGCCAGGACTCGACAGCTTCATCACCATGCTCATCTTTCCAGCTACGCAGACCTTTATGGTTCCCACCACGGGTTTCAATCACTTCACCAGTATGCGGGTTCTTATAGATCTTTAAACGACGCTTACGGCGAGTAGAGGCGGCTGGAGCTGCTTTGGCACTGCGCTGATCAGTAGTCGGATCCAAAAGCGCAATTACATCTGCAGGACGCTTACCAAACTCGTTCATCAGTGCTTCAAGTTTAGCTTTAAACTCAAGCTCGCTTTTCAGGCGCTGGTCGCCTTCAAGACGCTGCAGCTCTTCTTGAAGCTGTTTAAGCTGCTGCTCTTTTTGAATGTAGTCGTTTAACAGTGACATAGGAAATCCTTTTAGCTTGGTTTTAACTGCGATGGCATTCAGCTGGGCAACTCAATACCGATTAGTTCAGGATGCGGACACATTATTGCCTTAAATTTTGTAATTGACAACAGTCTAGTTCATTTTGGTCCATTTACTAACCAATTTTACAATCCACAATAGCGCTTTAAAGCCTTTGCTTATTAACCCAATCATCCACTTACTTCTGACTAAGCCAACAAAGAAAAGTGTGTAAAATTTTGCAAAAAAAACGCCGCCCTTTTGGGCGGCGTTTTAGTAGGAAAAAACTAATAATTTAGTCTTGACCCATCTGCTGCTTGATCAGATCACCGATAGTGGTCGGGCCACCTGCTGCTTCCGGCTCTTGGTCACGCAGTTTCTTCAGGTTCTGACGAGTGTCGTCTTGCTCTTTCGCTTTCACCGACAGATTGATCTGACGGCTCTTACGATCGACGCTGACAATACGCGCTTCAACGCTGTCGCCTTCGTTCAGCACATTGCGTGCATCTTCAACGCGGTCTGCGCTAATTTCAGACGCTTTAAGAATGGCAATAACGTCAGTTGCCAGCTCAACGTGTGCTTCTTTAGCGTCAACTTCTACGACGCGTCCAGTAACGATGCTGCCTTTATCATTCACTGACAGGTACTCAGCAACCGGATCGGAATCCATTTGCTTGATACCCAGGGAGATGCGCTCACGCTCCGGGTCGATAGACAGAATAACCGCTTCTGCTTCGTCGCCTTTCTTGAAGTTGCGAACGGCTTCTTCGCCTGTTTCTGTCCAGGAGATGTCGGACAGGTGAACCAGACCGTCGATACCGCCTTCAAGGCCGATGAAGATACCGAAGTCAGTGATTGACTTGATGGTACCGGAAACACGGTCGCCCTTGTTGTATTCAGCGTTGAACGTTTCCCACGGATTAGCAGTGCACTGCTTGATACCCAGAGAAATACGACGACGCTCTTCATCAATATCAAGAACCATCACGTCAACATCATCGCCCACTTGAACGACTTTAGACGGATGAATGTTCTTGTTGGTCCAGTCCATTTCAGACACGTGAACCAGACCTTCAACGCCTTCTTCCAGCTCAGCAAAGCAGCCGTAATCGGTCAGATTAGTGACCACAGCGTGCACTTTCATGCCTTCCGGGTAACGCTCTTTGATGTTGACCCACGGATCTTCGCCCAGCTGCTTCAGACCCAGTGAAACGCGGTTGCGCTCACGGTCAAACTTCAGCACTTTGACGTTGATCTCGTCGCCAACGGCAACGATTTCAGACGGATGCTTGATACGCTTCCAAGCCATATCAGTGATGTGCAGCAGGCCGTCAACGCCGCCCAGATCAACGAAGGCGCCGTAATCAGTCAGGTTCTTAACGATACCCTTAATTTGCTGACCTTCTTGCAGAGTGGCCAGCAGCGCTTCACGCTCAGCACTGTTTTCTGCTTCCAGCACGGCACGACGCGATACAACGACGTTGTTGCGCTTCGGATCAAGCTTGATGACTTTAAAGTCCAGCTCTTTGTTTTCCAGATGCGCAGTGTCGCGAACCGGACGAACGTCAACCAGAGAGCCCGGCAAGAAGGCACGGATAGAGTCGACGTCGACAGTGAAGCCGCCTTTGACTTTACCGTTGATCACGCCCTTGACGATTTCGTCTTTCTCGAAGGCTGCTTCCAGAATCTTCCAAGCTTCTGCGCGCTTGGCTTTTTCACGGGACAGACGCGTTTCACCGAAGCCATCTTCAACGGCTTCCAGTGCAACGTGAACGTCGTCACCGATAGCGATGGTCAGTTCACCATTCTCATCGCGGAATTGTGCCGCAGGGATCTGACCTTCGGATTTCAGACCAGCGTTAACGGTAACCCAGTCACCGTCAATGTCGACAACCTGAGCCGCGACGATAGCGCCTGGCTCCATGTTGATGTCGTTAAGAGACTGTTCAAACAGTTCAGCAAAGCTTTCGCTCATGGTTTTCCTACGTGATCAACGTTGTTGAGGCATAACTGCCTTCTCCGTACCACCAGCGAGTACGGGCCTAATGTCACTCTGCTTTTGGAGGCGTTAGCGCTGGTTAGACCTGACCGGGCTCACTGATATGGAGTTATCGCCCTGCCACGTCGTGACACCTTTCCAAAAACGCCGCAAGGGAGAATCAAATGCCGTTAGACATGCCGCGTTGGGCAAGCAGTTCGGTCAGCCGATCAACCACTTCCGGTATGCTCAGGCGCGTGGTATCAAGCGTAATGGCATCATCTGCCGGCTTGAGAGGAGCCACACTGCGCTGCGTATCGCGTGCATCGCGTGCCTGAATCTCCTTTAAAAGACTCGACAGACTAGCATCCACCCCCGCTTCCTGCAACTGTAGATGCCTTCTGCGAGCCCGTTCTTCGGCGCTGGCGGTGAGAAAAACCTTCAACGGCGCCTCGGGAAATACGACAGTTCCCATATCGCGGCCGTCTGCCACCAGCCCAGGTAATTGGCAAAAATCTCGCTGGCGCTGAAGTAGTGCTGCGCGCACACTAGGCAGTGCTGCGACCAGAGAAGCAAGTTCACCTGCTTGCTCGGTACGAATCACCTGCCCAACGTCTTCGCCCTCTAACAGGGTGCAAGGCTGACCATCTACCACAGGAAAGGCAACATCTAACTCAGTAGCAATCGCTGCCAGTGCAGCCTCATCATCTAGGGCGATATGATGCTTGACGGCCGCCTGAGCCGTTAGACGATAAAGTGCCCCACTGTCTAATAGGTGCCAACCTAAACGCTCGGCCACGAGGCTGCTAATCGTGCCTTTACCAGCACCGCCGGGGCCATCGATTGTCAGCACAGGCACCTTAGCGGTCATTAGTACCCTCCACGCTAACACTCATACCAATGCGCTGCGCCAGCGCAACAAAATCCGGGAACGAGGTAGCGACATTCGCACAGTCGTCAATAATGATTTCATCACCTGCGCGTAGCGACGCAATGGCAAACGCCATAGCAATACGGTGGTCGCCCAGGCTATCGATACGGCCGCCGCCATAGCTCGGCACGCTGTCGTTGCCGTTACCGATAATATCAATACCGTCTTCCACCACCGTATGCTCAACGCCAAGCACAGCAAGGCCATCGGCCATGGCCTGGATACGGTCGGACTCTTTCACCCGCAGCTCTTCGGCACCGCGCAGGCGGGTCGTACCCTGGGCGTTGGCAGCCGCGATAAATAGCGCCGGGAACTCATCAATGGCCAGAGGTACTTGATCCACCGGAATATCAATCCCCTTCAGCGGCGCATAACGGATACGAATATCCGCCACTGGCTCGCCACCCACTTCACGCTCGTTTTCAAGCGTTAAGTCGGCACCCATCAAGTTCAAAATATTGATCACGCCAATGCGGGTTGGATTGATACCTACATGCTCTAACGTGATATCCGAGTCCGGCGTAATGGCAGCCGCGACGAGGAAGAACGTCGCTGACGAAATATCGGAGGGCACGTCAATCGGCCCGGCCGTTAATTGTCCGCCACCTTGCAGCCAACAGGTATCCCCTTCGCGTGAAACGGCGTATCCAAAGCCGTTAAGCATACGCTCGGTATGGTCACGGGTAGGAGCTGGCTCGCGCACGCGGGTTTCACCGTCGGCATACAACCCGGCGAGCAGCAGGCAAGATTTCACCTGAGCACTGGCCATCGGCATGTCGTAGTGAATACCTTTCAGCGGCGCACCGCCGTGGATCTTTAGCGGCGGACGGCCGCCTTCGGCGGTATCGATGGTAGCGCCCATCAGACGCAGCGGATCTGCCACACGCCCCATCGGCCGCTTAGTGAGCGACTCATCGCCGGTCAGCTCGCTATCGAAAGATTGGCCCGCCAGCAAACCGGCAAAGAGCCGCATAGCCGTACCGGAGTTGCCTACATAGAGCGGCCCTGCGGGCGCTTTCAAACCCTGCATGCCCACACCGTGGATAGTGACTCGCCCCTGGTGAGGCCCCTCAATGGCCACGCCCATCTCGCGAAAAGCTTGTAGAGTCGCTAGGCTATCCTCACCTTCCAGGAAGCCTTTTACTTCCGTCACACCTTCCGCCAGAGCACCCAGCATAATAGAGCGATGGGACATGGATTTATCGCCCGGCACGCGAAGACGACCCTGCGCCTCTCCGCCTGGCTGCACGCGATAAGTCACTTTACCGTGTGGTTGCATATGATATTCCGCCTGATAACTGGTTTTATTCAATAACGTATCAAAATAGTGTCGCGCGTGGCTGGCACGATCAAACGTTGCAATTAGCGCATCGCTATCACCGCTTTCAACGGCGTAACGAAGACGCTTTAACCCTGCTTCAAAGTCGTCTAGTGACGACAGCACCGCTTCTCGGTTAGCGATAAAAATATCCCGCCACATGACCGGGTCGCTGCCTGCAATACGGGTAAAATCACGAAATCCGCCCGCAGCGTAACGAAAAATATCCAGCCGCTCATCCTGACGCGCCAGCGTATCCACTAGAGAGAACGCCAAAAGGTGCGGCAGGTGACTCGTACGTGCCAGCACCTGATCGTGGCGCTCGACGCTCATTTGCAAGACTTCTGCACCACACGCCTGCCAGAGCTTTTCCACGCGTGCTAGTGCATCAGCATCGACGTTAGGTTCGGGCGTCAGAATCACTTTGTGATTAACATAAAGCGTCGGGTTGGCCGCTGCCACACCACTCTTTTCTGAGCCCGCGATAGGATGCCCTAAGACGATATTAGGTAATACGTAACCAAACACGCGTTCGGCACACTCACGAATGGTGGCTTTGGTACTACCCACATCGGTGATCACTACATCATCAGCCGCGTTAGGAAGCGCCTGGGCCAACGTGGTCATCACGCTCTCCATGGCCAGCACCGGCACCGCCAATACGACCATGGAAACATCATCAAGCAACTCGCTTAGTTGAGTGCCGCCAGCGTCTACCAGCCCAAGCTCTATGCCTAGCGCTACCTCATCTTTATTGGGATCACAGGCGACGATACGCCCTTGATAGCCGGAGGCACGTAGAGCTGCCGCTAACGAACCGCCAATGAGGCCCAGCCCAACAATTAAGATACGCGATTCATGACACGCCACACGCCCAGCACTTTGTGCTAACACCGTCACAGCACGCCCTGAGGGTAAGAACCCAACACGCGCAATTCAGAAGCGCGCAGGCGCACCTCTTCAAGCACAGCGGCCACACCCGGCTCATCACGATGGCCTTTAAAATCAATAAAGAACACGTAATTCCATACGCCTGTACGCGAAGGGCGAGTCTCGATGCGTGTTAAATCGATTTTGTGGCGATGAAACGGCTCCAACAAATCGTGCAGCGCGCCTGGCTGGTTACGCATGGCCACCACAATGGAGGTTTTGTCTTCGCCTGACATAGGCACATCTTGATTACCAATAATCAAAAAGCGCGTGGAGTTATCCGGGCGGTCTTCGATTTTATCGGCAATGCGCTCTAAGCCGTACAGCTTGGCAGCCATGTCGCCCGCAATCGCCGCGCTGTGCCATTCGGTTTTCACCAATTTAGCCGCTTCAGCGTTGGAAGAGACTGGCACACGCTCCGCATGAGGATAGTGAGCATCTAGCCATTTACGGCACTGGCCAAACGACTGGGGGTGCGAGTAGATACGCGAGACTTTGTCTTTGCGCGTTGTTTCGCTAATTAAGAGATGATGGTGAATGCGTAGTACTACCTCACCACAAATCTTGATGGAAGAGTCCATAAAGGTATCGAGCGTGTGGTTCACCACCCCTTCAGTGGAGTTTTCCACCGGCACCACGCCATAGTTCACCGCGCCTGCTTCCACTTCGCGGAACACTTCATCGATAGCGGCCATAGGCAGGCTTACCGCACTTTCGCCAAAATGCTTGAGCGCCGCTTGCTGGGTGAAAGTGCCTTCCGGCCCTAGGTAGGCCACTTTTACCGGCTGCTCCAGCGCGAGGCAGGCCGACATAATCTCGCGGAACAGGCGGGCCATCTCTTCAGCGTCCAGCGGGCCTTTATTAAGCGCCATAATGCGCCGTAACACCTGGGCTTCGCGCTCTGGGCGGTAAAACACGGCATCTTTATCTTGGGCGAGCTTAACGTGCGCCACCTGCTGGGCGCAGCTGGCACGCTCACTGATCAAGCGCAGAATATCGCCATCCAACTGGTCGATACGTTGACGCAAGTCATCTAAATTGATCGGCGTATCGGACATGATGGTTAGCCTCTTCGTTGTTCAAAATCCGCCATAAAGGCGATTAAGGCATCGACCGCCTCTTCTGGTACGGCGTTATATAAACTGGCGCGCATACCACCTACGCTGCGGTGGCCTTTAAGGTTTAGCAGGCCTGCCTCATCGGCTTCTTGTAAAAACGCTTTATCCAAACGCGCATCCGCCAACACAAACGGCACGTTCATACGCGAACGGTTAGGTACGGCGATAGGGTTACTGTAGAAGGCGCTGGCATCAATGGCAGCGTAAAGCTTTTGCGCTTTGCGCTGATTCAGCGCATCCATTGCATCTAAGCCACCGATGTCATTTTTAAGCCATTGGAAAACCAAGCCCGATAGATACCAGGCATAAGTGGGCGGGGTGTTCACCATAGAGCCCGCTTCCGCCAGCATTTGATAATCAAAAAGTGATGGAATCGTGCTAGGAGCTTTACCTAGCAGATCGTCACGTACGACCACGATGGTTAACCCCGCCGGGCCGATATTTTTCTGCGCGCCAGCGTACACCACGCCAAAATCGCTGATATCAATCGGGCCAGAGAGAATATTCGACGACATATCGCACACCAGCGGCACGGCTGCACCGTCAGCGCGGGTTATCTGGGGCGTGTAATCAAACTCTAAACCGCCAATGGTTTCATTCGACGTGTAGTGCAGATAGGCCGCGTCATTGGTGATTGATAACGATGCCTCATCAGGCACGGCAGTGTGACCATTAGCCTCGCTACTGGCAGCCACATGGCAGTTGAAGCCAAGCCGCTTGGCTTCACTTAACGCTTTCTTTCCCCAAATGCCTGTTTGGATAAAGTTAGCGCTACCGCCCTGGCCCAGTAAATTCATCGGCAGCATCGAGAACTGCATGCTTGCGCCGCCCTGCAAGAAGAGCACTTGGTAATTGCTGGGAATTGCTAGCAGTTCACGAAGATCTGCCTCGGCACGTTCTGCAATGGCAATAAACTCATCACTACGATGGCTCATCTCCATCACAGACAAACCACGACCCTGATAGTCAAGCAATTCGTTACGCGCTCGCTCTAAAACGGCGGTTGGCAGGGCCGCAGGCCCTGCACAAAAGTTATAATGACGTGTCATCGGTTCCCGGTTCCTGTGCGCCATTGTCTGCGTCTGCTGGCTCGCCTGCCTCTAAAACATCGGACTCTTCAGGCTCATCAACGCGTACGGTTTTCACCAGCTTCTCTTCTTTACCCAAGCGAATCAGCATCACACCCTGAGTATTACGCGAAGTCGTTGACACCTCTTCCACGCGAGTACGCACCAGCGTGCCGCGATCGGTAATCAGCATCATTTCGTCGCTGTCATACACCTGCATAGCGGCAACCAATGAGCCGTTACGCTCGCTGGTCTGCATCGCAATGACGCCCTGGCCGCCACGGCCGCGCAGCGGAAACTCCTCCAGTCGGGTGCGCTTGCCGTAGCCATTCTCACTGGCCGTCAGAATATAAATCTGGCCTTCGCCCTGGGCTTGCTCCACCGCCTCTGCCTGCGCAGCTACCTCAGCGTCGGTATCGGCTTCGGCATCAATCTGCTGGCTCTTCGGAATAATCAGACTGATAACTTCCGCATCGCCTGCCAAGCGCATACCACGTACGCCGCGAGCGGTACGGCCCATCGCGCGCACATTGCCCTCTTCAAAGCGAATCGCTTTGCCATTCGAGGAGAGCAGCATGGCGTGATCGGAACCCGATGTAATCGCAGCACCGACCAAGCGGTCACCCTCTTCCAGGTCAATCGCAATCAGGCCAACGCTACGCGGGCGAGAGAACTGCTCAAGGCTGGTACGTTTGACCGTACCATTTGCGGTGGCGAAGAAAATGTAATGCTCAGGGTCATAATCCCGGACCGGGAGAATGGCATTCACCGATTCGCCCTCTTCCAGCGGCAGCATGTTCACCAAAGGCTTGCCACGAGAGCCGCGGCTTGCATTGGGCATTTCGTACACTTTCAGCCAATACACCTTGCCACGGTTAGAGAAGAGCAGCACGGTGTCGTGGGTCGAAGCCACGAGCAGGTGCTCGATGACGTCTTCGTCTTTCATGGACGTCGCCGACTTGCCGCGACCGCCACGACGCTGAGCCTGATAATCAGACAGCGGCTGAGTCTTCGCGTAACCAGAGCGGGACACGGTAACCACCATATCCTCTTCCGCGATTAGGTCTTCAATGGAAAGATCCAGATGGCTGGCTTGGATTTCCGTGCGGCGGTCATCGCCGAACTGGTCACGCACCGCGTGCAGCTCTTCACGAATGACTTCCATCAGGCGGTCAGCGGAGGCCAGAATTTCGGTAAACTCGGCGATTTTCTCAAGAATCGAGAGGTACTCATCCAGCAGCTTCTCGGTTTCAAGCCCAGTAAGGCGATGCAGGCGCAACTCCAGAATGGCCTGCGCCTGAGCGGGGGAAAGCCGATATTCGGTCGCCGATGGATTCAGGCCAAAGCCCTCTTCCAAATCTTCCGGCTTGCAGGATGTCGCGCCAGCACGCTCGAGCATGGCGGTTACCTGACCAGGCTTCCACACCCTCGCCAGCAGCTTTTCACGTGCTTCCGCGGCGTTAGGCGAGGCCTTAATCAGCTCAATCACTTCATCGATATTAGAAATAGCGACGGCCAGACCTTCAAGCAGATGGCCACGCTCACGCGCTTTCTTCAGTTCATATAGCGTGCGCCGCGTCACCACTTCACGGCGGTGACGAATAAACGCTTCGAGCATCTCTTTGAGGTTCAACGTGCGGGGCTGGCCGTTCTCCAGCGCCACCATGTTGATGCCGAACACGTTCTGCAGCTGCGTCTGGGCGAACAGATTATTGACGACCACTTCGCCGGACTCACCGCGCTTGATCTCAATCACCACGCGCAGGCCATCTTTATCCGACTCATCGCGTAGTTCAGCAATGCCTTCGATCTTCTTCTCTTTGACCAGCTCGGCGATCTTCTCAATCAACCGGGCTTTGTTCACCTGATAAGGCAGCTCAGTGATGATAATGTGATCGCGGCCGGTTTTATCGTCGTGCTCAATGGTGTGGCAAGCGCGAACGTAAATGCGGCCTCGCCCTGTGCGGTAAGCATCCAAGATACCTGCACGTCCATTGATAATGCCGCCGGTAGGAAAATCCGGTCCAGGAATGTACTGCATTAGATCATCGACGGTTAAGGTGTAGTCGTCGATCAGTGCCAAGCAGCCGTCAATCACTTCCCGCATGTTATGAGGCGGAATATTGGTGGCCATACCAACGGCGATACCTGATGACCCGTTAATTAACAGGTTAGGAACCTTGGTCGGCAGCACTTCAGGAATACGCTCGGTGCCGTCGTAGTTATCGACCCAATCGACCGTGTCTTTTTCTAGGTCAGCCAGCAGCTCGTGGGCTAGGCGCGACATACGCACCTCGGTGTAACGCATGGCCGCCGCGTTATCACCGTCGATGGAGCCAAAGTTACCTTGACCATCGACCAGCACATGGCGCATGGAAAAGTGCTGAGCCATCCGTACGATGGTGTCATACACCGCACTGTCGCCGTGCGGGTGGTATTTACCGATGACATCGCCGACGACACGCGCCGACTTCTTGTACGGTTTATTCCAGTCATTGCCCAGTTCATGCATGGCAAACAGCACACGCCGGTGAACGGGCTTCAGGCCGTCGCGCACATCAGGTAGCGCGCGGCCGATAATGACACTCATCGCATAGTCGAGGTACGACTGTTTGAGCTCGTCTTCAATATTGACGGGCAAGATTTCTCTGGCGATGTCACCCATGAAAGTCAGATCCTTTGCACTGCATTGGCACTGCGAGAGTTGAAAGCGCTTGAAAATGCCGCCTTTCGTCGTACGAGACTGAGTACATGAAGGCGGCGCGCAGATACCGTGACATCATACCACTGCATGCGCATCAAGGGCAGTCGGTGACACCGCCATTGCCATTTAGGCCGTAAACGCCTCTTTGGGCACGATCAGTCCCCGCAGCACGTCGCGTACCTCACCTTCGATGGCGGCGGCTTTGTTGGCCTTCACATCCAGCAGCACGAAGGTGAGGTCTGCCTTGGCAACCAAGGTGCCATCTGCACGCACGATACGGTGGTGGCAAAGAGCACTACGCTCACCAACGTCGACGATGCCCGTCAACACCTGCAAATCATCACCCTGGACGGCCGCCGCGCGATAGTTGATGTTTAAATTAACCACCACGAATGCCCGCCCAGCGCTGTGAAGCTGCTGGATAAGCCGAGGGTGCTCATCGAAGAATGCCCAGCGCCCCTCCTCCATAAACTCCAGATAACGCGCGTTGTTGACATGACCATAGCCATCTAGGTGGTAACCACGGACCCGCATACTGACGTGGGAAATCGACTCAGACATAGCAACCTCTCTATTCACTCTTTACAAAATGGGCAAGGAATCATTAATACTCTGCAAATCAAACACAAGTTTTAAACTCGTGCAACAGCAAGTCGCTGCACCAAGGTGCTGGTAGGAAAGGCCGCGTTTCGACATAATGTGCCACCTTTTTCATAGGATCGGTGACATGTGGTTTAAGCACCTGCATTTATATCGCCTACACGGCGCTCCCGAGCTAGATAGCCAAACTCTGGCCAACGCATTGGATGAGCACGCGGCCCAGCCGCTAGGCAATGCGGATGCACGCCGCTTAGGCTGGACAGCGCCTGCGGGGCGGCTAGGTGGCGACCAGCGTCTGCATGAAATTCAGGGGCACCGCTTACTCTCTGCCCTACGCCAAGAGCGCCTGCTTCCCGCGTCGGTTGTCAAAGAAGAAGTCGACGAAAAAGTCGCCGACATCGAGGCCAGTGAGGGACGCAAAATCACGCGCAAGGAAAAGACCGCGCTGAAAGAGCAGGTCACCGAAGAACTCATGCCCCGCGCCTTTGTCCGCAGCCAGAAAATTGACTTATGGTGGGACACTAAGCGCCAGCTCATTGGCGTTAATGCTAGCTCGCGCACCCGAGCAGAAGATGTATTGGACCTGCTGCGTGAGACACTCGGCAGCTTAAAAGCTACGCCACTGAGCAGCCAAACATTGCCGATACGCGCCATGACTACCTGGTTAGGCGACCCATCTAGCCGCCCAAGCGACCTACAGCTCGGCGACCAAGTGGAACTCAAGGCAAAAGGCGACGATGGCGTGCTACGCGCACGGCAAGTTGACCTAGACAGCGATGAAATTCAGCAGCTACTTGAGAGCGGACGCCAGGCCAGCAAACTGGCGATCAGCTTGGAAGGCCGCCTAAGCTTTGTGCTGCATGACGATTTAGCGCTGAAGTCGCTGCGCTTTGGCGACGCACTGATTGAAGAAGCCGACCATGCCGACGACGGCGATGATGCGCTAGCCCGCCTGGAAACCGACTTTATTCTGATGGCCCAAGCGCTTTCTGACGATGTTACCCGCCTGCTGGAATGGCTTGGTGGCGAAACTCAGCGGGAACCGACGGCTCAGCAAGATACCTAACGCTCTATATTTTAAGCCGCAGCAACCCGATTATTTTTGCTTATATCCAACGGATCGCATGACTCATCACAATAACGCACCCAACACTGACACCACCAACGACCCATGGGCAGACATTCGCCCCTATATGGATCATGAGGTGGCCGATGTTCTTGAACGGCTCTCTCACGATAGTGAACTGCTTGACGCGCTTACCCGCTTTAGGCTGCCGCGCATGGCCAAATGGGCGCCGCCCGTAGCGCGCGCCCTGGCAGGCCACGCCATTCGCCGTGAAGTAAAGGGTGTTACCAGCGTTCGCGAATTTCAAATGCGCATTGCCAGCTATATGGAGCGCATGATCCGCACCACCACGGATGCCTTTGAGGTCTCGGGATTAGACAAACTCGACGACAACAGCGCTTATCTATTTATCGGCAATCATCGCGATATCTCGCTGGACCCCGCCTTTGTTAATTACGCGCTTTACCAGGCAGGCCGAGATACGGTACGTATTGCGATTGGCGACAACTTGCTGAAAAAGCCCTATGTAACCGACCTGATGCGGCTGAACAAAAGCTTTATTGTGCCGCGGAGCGCACGCGGAAAGCGGGCCATGTTGGCCGCTTATCAGCAGCTGTCGTCTTACATTCGCCACTCGATTACCGAAGACAATCACTCTATCTGGATGGCCCAGCGCGAAGGTCGTGCTAAAAACGGCATTGACCGTACCGACCCCGCTATTATCAAAATGCTCACGATGGCAAAACGCCATGCAGAGCGAGATATGGTCTTCGGCGATGCCATTGCCGAGCTGAAGCTCGTTCCTGTATCGATTAGCTACGAGTACGATCCCTGCGACTTGCAAAAAGCCCAGGAACTGCACGATATCGCTACCCAAGGCAGCTACGCTAAAAGTGAATTTGAAGACATCCGCTCAATTGTAGCAGGCATCACCGGCTCTAAAGGCCGTGTCCAGCTTAAATTCGGTACGCCGGTGGGTGCTGATATGGCGACACCTGACGAAGTGGCCGCTGAAATTGACCGCCAGGTGATTGGTGGTTACCGCCTATTTCCCAGCCACTATCTGGCGCTGGAAGCATTGGGCGAATCGCCGGAGCTGGTCGCTCGTAAATCCATTACCCGTCAAGATCGGGAGCGGTTTAAAGCACGGCTAGCAAGCGTTCCAGAAGCACTGCAACCCTATTGGTTAGAGCAGTATGCCAACCCGGTGAAACATAAGGCGGGACGACTCAGCTTATAAAGGCTTACATGCAGCGGCTTACTTAGTTAAGCGTAATGATCAACGCATGCTCGCAGCTCGAAAAAGTGCTATGGTCAAGGCATTCATTGGTCTCGCTTGGTAGCTTCATCAGGCGCGGTCTTAAGGAGACTCTCTATGTCCGCATCAGAAATTCAAAAAACACGTATTATCAACGAGCTACGCGGCTTTATTCGCAAGCTTCTGCAAGACCCTAAAATTCTAGAGCAGTCGCTGGCTATTGCACGCCAGCAACTGATTGAAGGCAGTAGTCCCGCCGTGATGGCACGTATTGCCAATGAGATTTCAGATACCACCAGCGTGCATATTCCTGAAGACCCGGCAGAGCACTCGGAAGCAGACAAGCTATTTTTAGAATTGCTGCGTGAAGTAGTTCAAGAAGAGCAAGCGCTCTACTAGTCTGTCAGGCTGAGCCTCTGGCTATTTGTATGCATTAACATGACATTACCGGCGAAGCACCTCCCCTTCGCCGTCTTTATTTGTACTGCCTAACCGGAATTATCACTCACCATGTCCAATACTGCCCCGCGCAACATTCTGGTGACGAGCGCCCTTCCCTATGCCAATGGCGCTATTCACTTAGGCCACCTGCTTGAGTACATCCAAACGGATATCTGGGTACGCTTCCAAAAGAGCCGTGGCCAGCAGTGTTACTACGTTTGTGCTGACGATGCTCACGGCACCGCGATTATGCTGCGTGCCGAGCAGGAAGGCATTTCCCCTGAAGCACTGATTGAACGCGTTTCCCAAGACCACCAGGAAGATTTCGCCCGCTTTGGCGTGGGGTTCGATAACTACCACTCCACCCACTCGGATGAGAACCGCTACTTCAGCGAGCTGATCTACACCCGCCTACGCGATAAAGGCCATATTGCCACTCGCGATATCGAGCAGATGTTCGACCCGCAGAAAGGTCTGTTTCTAGCCGATCGCTTCATCAAAGGCACCTGCCCGAAGTGCCACGCGGTCGATCAGTACGGCGATAACTGCGAAAAGTGCGGCGCAACCTACACACCTGCGGACCTGATCAATCCAGTTTCCGCCATCTCCGGTGCCACGCCCGAAGTACGCAGCTCCACGCACTACTTCTTCAAACTGCCGGACTTCGCCGACTTCCTGCAGCAGTGGATCAACGATGGTCACGTACAGCCACAGATCCGCAACAAGCTGATGGAGTGGTTTGAGTCTGGCTTTAACGAGTGGGATATTTCCCGCGATGCGCCCTACTTTGGTTTTGAGATTCCCGATGCGCCCGGCAAATACTTCTATGTATGGCTAGACGCCCCCATCGGCTATCTCGCCAGCTTTAAAAACCTCTGCGAGCGCGAAGGTATTGATTTCGATCGCTTCTGGGAAAAAGACTCAGACGCTGAGGTCTACCACTTCATTGGTAAAGACATCGTCTACTTCCACGCGCTGTTCTGGCCTGCCATGCTCCACGGTGCTGATTTGCGCACCCCCACGGCGGTCAACTGCCACGGCTTTTTGACCGTCGATGGTGCGAAGATGTCGAAATCGCGCGGCACCTTCATCAAGGCTGCCACTTACGCCGAACATCTCAATCCCGAGTACCTGCGTTACTACTTTGCCGCCAAGCTCACCTCCAAGGTGGATGATCTTGACCTAAATCTTGAAGACTTCGCTGCCCGAGTGAATTCAGATCTCGTCGGTAAGGTCGTGAACATTGCCAGTCGCTGTGCCGGTTTTGTCAAAAAACTCGGGGGCGGCACCCTCTCTGAGCACTGTGCCGAGCCGCAGATGGTTGCCCGCTTTATCGCTGCCGGTGACGACATTGCCGCCGACTTTGAAGCGCGTGAGTTTAGCCGCGCCATGCGCAAAATTATGGAATTGGCCGATGAAGCCAATACCTATATCGCTGAAAAAGAGCCCTGGGCACTTGCCAAGCAGGATGGTCGCGATCAAGAAGTACTGGAAATCTGCTCGGTGGGTATCAACCTATTCCGCCAGCTGATGGTCTATCTGGCGCCGGTGGTGCCGAGCATGGCAGAGCAAGCCCGTGAGTTTATAAATATTGACACTCTTGATTGGGAAAGCCGTGGTAATGTGCTGGTCAACCACCCGATCAACAAATTCAAACCGCTGATGACCCGAGTTGAGCGGGACAAAATCGATGCCATGATCGACGCATCAAAAGAGGATCTGGTAGAAGAGCAGAAGCTAAAAAACACCCCGAAAGGCCCGCTAGCAGACGAGCCAATCGCGGATGAAATTAGCTTTGATGAATTTGCCAAGGTTGACCTGCGCATTGCTCGGATTGCCAAAGCACAATATGTCGAGGGTGCTGACAAGCTATTACAGCTTACTCTGGATTTGGGTGGCGAAACCCGCAACGTCTTCTCTGGCATTCGTTCTGCGTACTCTCCAGAGGCCCTGGAAGGCCGCCTGACGGTGATGGTCGCCAACTTGGCGCCCCGCAAGATGCGCTTTGGTGTATCCGAAGGCATGGTGCTTGCTTCAGCGAATAAAGAGGGTATTTATCTGCTCTCACCGGATGCTGGCGCCGAGCCGGGTCAGCGTGTAACGTAACGCCGCCATTCACGGATGAAAGGGGCAAGGCGAACAGCCTGCCCCTTTTGTTTTTAGGCTACTTCCATTTAGACCCATGACTCACTGTCGGAGCTTCCCAACCGGCGGTTATTCGATCAACGCTTAACCTTAGCGGTGAGCCAAGCCAGTGCAGACAGTGAACTACTGGCCGTCATGATGCTGGATATCGATCACTTCAAACTCTACAACGACTATTATGGCCATCAGAAAGGAGACGAGTGCTTACAGCAAGTGGCGACTGCGCTGCATGTCTCTCTACAAGCCCCCTCTAGCCAGCCACCCTATTTCTAAGCAAAATACGCCGTCATGAATGAACTCTTCGTTATTTTGGTCAGCACCGCGCTGGTCAACAATTTTGTGTTGGTCCAATTTCTTGGGCTATGCCCGTTTATGGGTGTCTCGAACAAGCTCGAATCGGCAATGGGCATGTCGTTGGCCACCACGTTCGTGTTGACGCTAGCCTCTGCCGCTAGCTATGTGGTTTATCACGGCTTGCTGGTGCCCTTTGATATTACCTATCTGCGTACCATTAGCTTTATCGTCGTGATTGCCGCCGTGGTGCAGTTCACGGAAATCATGGTGCGCCAGCTCAGTCCGTTACTGCATCAGGTGCTGGGTATTTTTCTGCCACTGATTACCACCAACTGCGCCGTCCTCGGCGTGGCGCTGCTGTCGCTGAACCGAGAGCTGAGCTTTTTCCATACCACGCTGTATGGCCTGGGCGCTGCGTTAGGCTTTTCGCTGGTGCTTGTACTGTTTGCCGCCATGCGCGAACGCTTGGCTAGCGCAGATGTACCCAAGCCCTTTCGTGGTGCCGCTATCGCCATGATTACCGCCAGCCTCATGTCGTTGGCATTTCTCGGATTTTCCGGACTGGTACAGGGGTAACGGCCATGAGCGATTCATTTTCATGGTGGGGCGTGCTTAGCGCCGTCGGCGTACTCACCGGCCTGGGCATCACCTTTGGCGCGCTACTCGGCATGGCGAGCGCGCGCTTTAAAGGTGAAGAGAACCCGCTGGTTGAGAAAATTGATGCGCTGCTGCCACAAACCCAATGTGGCCAGTGCGGCTATCCCGGCTGTCGCCCCTACGCTGAAGCGATCAATCAGGGCGACGCCATCAATAAGTGCCCTCCCGGCGGTGAGGCAACTATTCTCGCCCTAGCGGATATGCTCGGCCGTGACCCTGCCCCGCTAGATGGGGAAGCAGCCAGTGAAGATACCGTGGCGTATATCCGTGAAGCCGAGTGTATCGGCTGCACCAAGTGCATTCAGGCGTGCCCGGTAGATGCCATTATTGGCGCGGCCAAACAGATGCATACCGTGATCGAAGACGAGTGCACCGGCTGCGACCTCTGCGTGGCCCCCTGCCCGGTGGACTGCATCGACATGCTGCCCAGACGCAAACCGCTGACACAGTGGGAGCCCATCGTGAGCGACCGCCAGCCATTAAGGAGCGCGCATGCCGGCCTATGAATTCCCCGGTGGCATCTACCCGCCCGAACGTAAAGAGCGCTCTAATCAAGCGCCGCTGCGCACCGCGCCGCTGCCAAAGGTGGTCACGCTACCGCTGTCGCAACATACCGGTAAAGCGGCACTGCCCTGCGTCAACGTGGGCGATGCGGTCAAAACAGGCACACTAGTCGCCCGCCGAGATGGCATGGTCTCAGCTAATGTGCACGCCAGTATCAGCGGCACCGTGATCGAGATAACTTACAGCGTGATCATCATTCAAGGCGATGGCGAAGATCGCTGGGCCACGCTACCGCCGCTGGATTGGCGAACCGCAGAGCGCGCCGCACTGCTGGAACGGCTAGATGACAGCGGGCTTATTGGGCTAGGGGGGGCTGGCTTTCCGGCCTACATCAAAGCTCAAGTCAACGAGCACCACGCCATTGATACGCTGGTGGTCAATGCCGCCGAATGTGAGCCTTACATTACCGCTGATGACCTCACGCTTCGCCACTATGCGGCGGATGTGCTTGAGGGGGCTCAATTGCTGGCCCGCCTATGTGGAGCCGCGCACATCATCGTCGGTGTCGAAGATAACAAGCTTGAGGCTATTCAGGCCCTACAAGCCCTTCTTACGGTCATTGCTGACAGCGAACCGCTCGCGAGCGTGACGCTGAAGATAATCGAAACCCGCTACCCCAGCGGCGGAGAGCGCCAGTTGATTAAAAAGCTGCTGAACCGCGAGGTGCCTAGCGGTGGGCTACCGGCGGATATTGGCGTGCTATGCCACAACCCCGGCACGCTGCTCGCGGCGCTGCAAGCGGTACGCGACGGACTACCGCTGGTCGCAAGGGTCGTTACCCTAACTGGTGATGCCATTACCCAGCCCGGCAACTACTGGGTTCGTGTAGGCACCTCGGTAGACGCGCTGCTGGCGCAGGTTGGCGTGGACGACGAGCAGTTGCATCAAGTGGTGGTCGGCGGGCCGATGATGGGCACGCCGCTTACGTCATTAGACACTCCCGTCACCAAAACGACCAACTGCCTGATTGCCGCGACAAAAGAGGAGCTGCCGCCAGCACCCGCAGAAGCCCCCTGCATTCGCTGCGGCGCTTGTGAAAGTGTGTGCCCTGCTCAACTGCTTCCCCAGCAGTTGCACTGGTACGCCCGTGCCGAAAACGATGCCGCCCTTGAAGCCCATCATCTGTTCGACTGTATTGAGTGCGGTGCCTGCAGCTACGTTTGCCCCAGCGCGATCCCTTTAGTGCAGGACTACCGCTCCTCCAAACAGCGTATTCGGCATAAACGCATCGAAACCGCCAAGGCGGAACACGCCAAGCACCGCTTTGAGTTCCGCCAAGCGCGGCTGGCCAGGGAAGAAGCGGAGAAGAAGGCGCGCCGTCAGGCACGGCTCGCCCAGCAGCAGTCCGCTTCCAGCGACGCTACGGGCACTCAAGCGGCTCCCGCGGGAGACCTACGCAGCCTGCGCATCGCTCAAACGGCCGCCAAAGCCGCCGTGCGAAAAGCGGAGAAAGTGCTGGCACGGGCCGCCGCTCAAGACCCGCAGCAGCACCACGACGATTTGGAGACTCAGCTCGCCACTGCCCAAGAGAATCTCAAAGCAGCAGAGGCACGATTGGCCGAAGCTCGCGCCGCCAGTGAACAGAAGGAAGCGCCATGAGCATGATGCACGCCCCCCAGCTGGGAAAAGCACCATCAACAGCCCATGTGATGCGCTGGGTCATCGCCGCCACGCTTCCGGGCCTTGCGGTGATGACGCTCTATTTTGGGCTAGGTGTGATCAGCAATGTACTGATCGCGGCGCTTTGGGCCGTCGCTGCTGAAGCGCTCATTCTGCGCCTGCGCCACCGCCCCGTTTGGCCGACGCTCAACGACTCCAGCGCCCTGCTCACTGGCGTGTTGCTAGGCGCCTCGTTGCCACCTGCGAGCCCCTGGTGGCTGATAGGCGTTGGGGTGATCGCCGCCGTCGTCGTCGCGAAGCAGCTCTATGGCGGCTTGGGCCACAATCCGTTCAACCCTGCGATGGTGGGCTATGCGCTGCTGCTGGTGTCGTTTCCCACCCATATGACGCTCTGGACACCGCCCCAACCGCTTTGGCCCGATTCACTATGGCCACAAATCTTGGGTACCGTCCCCGTGTCAGCGCTGGATGCCTTGAGCGGTGCCACACCCTTAGATGCCTTCAAACACAAAGGCGACGCCGTGCTCGCCAGCGAGTTCTGGGCATCGTCGCCGCTCCCTGAAGGAACGCTGAATGCTTGGCGTAATATCGCGCTGGCATGGCTGGCAGGGGGCGTGGTGTTGATCGTCAAGCGGCTGATAAGTTGGCATATTCCAGTCTCTATGCTGGGAAGTATGATGCTGCTCTCCGCGTTGTTCTACGCCAGCGACACCAGCCACTTTGCCTCACCGCTGTTTCATCTGCTTACCGGGGCGACGCTTTTTGGTGCCTTCTTCATTGCCACCGACCCGGTCTCAGCGGCCACCAGTCGTCAGGGGAAGCTGTTATACGGTGCGGGGATTGGCGTGCTGGTCATCCTGATTCGTAATTTAGGCGGCTACCCGGATGCCGTCGCCTTTGCCGTGCTGCTGATGAATCTCTGCGTGCCGTTGCTGGACATGGTCAGCGTGCCACGCCCGGTCGGTCAAGCTACCGCTCGGCCTGATGAGAGGAAGAGCGCGCCATGACCACTCAACATGCCATGCTGCGTGGCGCGCTGGCCCTTGGCCTGTTTGCCCTGGTCACTGCCGGCAGCGTCGCCCTCACCCGCGCTGTGACCGCCGAGCGCATTGCCGAACACCAGCTTGCCTATCAACATCGTCAGTTGCAGGAAGTGCTGCCCGCTTCACTGGCCTCGGTGCCGGTTCAGGCCGTATTAGAGAGCGCGTTTTCGCTACCCGACTCAGCGCCATTGGGGCACCGCACGCCTCAAGAGGGTTGGCGGGTGCAGCAAGGTAGCGAAGCCGCCACCATTCTGCCGGTCGTGACACGTCAAGGGTATAACGGTGACATTCGCTTGCTGGTCGCCATCGACCAAAGTGGGCAACTCACCGGGGTGCGGGTGACTCACCACCAAGAGACGCCAGGACTTGGCGATGATATCGATCGGTCGCGCAGCGACTGGATCACGTCATTCAACGGCCTTAGCCTCGAAAGCCTGCCCCCAAGCGGCTGGGCCGTGAGCAAAGAGGGCGGCGAATTCGACAGTTTCACCGGTGCGACGATTACCCCACGGGCCGTCATTAACGCCGTTCATGAGGCGCTGCGCTACTATCAGCGCGAACTCGTTCAGCAGGAGCCCACACCATGAGCCAGTGGACACAGCTTGCCCGAGAAGGGCTTTGGACGAATAACCCGGCGCTGGTGCAGCTATTGGGGCTTTGCCCGCTGCTGGCCGTCAGCGCCACGGTGGTGAATGCGCTAGGCTTGGCGCTGGCCACACTGCTGGTCTTGGTAGGCGCCAGCACAACAATCTCGCTGATTCGCCATCAGGTGCCTAGCGCCGTGCGGCTCCCCGCGTTTGTGATGGTGATTGCCGCCTTTGTGACCTGCGCTGAGCTGCTCATGGCCGCGTTTGCTTACTCGCTCTATCAAATTTTGGGCATTTTCATCCCGCTCATCGTAACTAACTGCGCCATTTTGGGCCGGGCGGATGCGTTTGCCTCCCGCCAACCCGTGCTGCCTGCAGCAATCGATGGGGTGATGATGGGGCTGGGCTTTGGTGCGGTATTAGTGCTGATGGGCGCGATCCGCGAGCTGGTGGGCCAAGGGACGCTGTTTAGCGACATGGCGCTGCTGTTTGGGCCGGTTGCCGCTCACTGGCAGATCACCCTGGTGGCGGATTACCAGTTTCTCTTTTTCATCCTGCCCCCCGGCGCGTTCTTCGTTGCAGGGCTTTTGATCGCGCTGAAAAACGTGCTGGATCAACGGCGCGCCGCCCGCGCTCAGCCCGTCAACGTCGCACCGCGAGCCGAGCGCCGTGTGCGGGTCACCGGCACTATTAAATAAGCACCATTCAATAACCAAGAGAACACGCCATGAATGCTCAAAAGCGTCATGAGATATTTGCGCGCCTCCAGGCGGAAAACCCACACCCCACCACCGAGCTCAACTGGAGCACGCCGTTTGAGCTGTTGGCAGCGGTCCTGCTCTCCGCCCAAGCAACGGATGTAGGCGTGAATAAAGCCACGGCCAAGCTTTATCCGGTCGCGAATACTCCTGAGGCGATCATTGAGCTGGGTATTGATGGCCTAAAGCAGCACATTAAAACCATTGGCCTGTTTAACACCAAGGCAGAGAATTTAATGAAGACCTGCCATCTGCTGGTCAATCAGCACGGCGGCGAGGTTCCCAACACCCGTCAAGCCTTGGAAGCGCTGCCCGGTGTGGGGCGTAAAACCGCCAATGTGATTTTAAACACCGCCTTTGGCCAGCCCACTATCGCGGTGGATACGCATATTTTTCGCGTTTCGAACCGTACCGGTATCGCCAAAGGTAAAGACGTGTTGGAAGTCGAGCAGAAGCTGTTGCGCCACGTTCCCAGCGCCTTTAAACAAGATGCCCACCACTGGCTGATTTTACACGGGCGCTACACCTGCCTTGCGCGTAAACCCCGCTGCGGTAGCTGCATCATCGAAGATCTATGCGACTATAAAGAAAAGACCGAGCTTGCCTAACGGCACGCCAACGCCAGGATCACTCTATGCCGAGCAGGTCATTAGTTGCCCCCTCCACCAGCAGCTGACGATACGTTTCTCGCCAGCGCGGCCACTGCCATGGCTGAGTATCCAACTGCGCGGGCTGGCTACCGGGGTCTAACAGCCACGCTTTCAAGCGCTGATAGAGCCCCTCTTGTGTACCATCGTAGCGATATTGGGCGGGATAAAGTTCAGGAAAGCAGAGCCTATCCGGTACCAGCGGCGTGGCTCCTCGCTGGGCAGCCTCCATGATCGCCAGCCCCTGAAACTCATGCCAAGTGGTTGACACCACAATACCTCCACCATTGAGCAGCGCGCGGTACTCCGCCTCCGGCTGCGGCCCCCAGCAGATAATATGCTCAGCCAGGCGCACCTGCGCCTCGGCAAATATCGGTGGCACGTCGCGAAACTGCTGGCCAAGCACCGCCAACTCAAAGGGCACCTGCTGCTCGCTTAGCTTGAACAGCACCGCGAAGAAGTCCTCCGGGTTTTTGTCATACTCCCAACGGTGATTCCAAATCAGCCGCTGCGGGTTTGAGTTACCAGCGGCGGCACAGTTAGCAGGCGCGATGGGCACGGGCACCACGCGAGCGCTTTGGCGTAGCCGTTCTAGCGGTTTAGCCGCCGGTAGATTTTCCGGCATTTTCTTTAAAAAACGCCGCGCACCATCAAAAAAAGAGTCCCGGTTATAGGCCGTGTTGAACACCAGCACATCTGCCGCCAGTGCCGCATACAAGTTGACCATTTTGGCTTCTACCTGGGGCATCTGCTCGCTGGATTCGGGGTAGGCGAACTGATTTTCGTGAAAATAGACGATCTTTCTTGCTCGCCCCAGATGGGGAAACAGCCCCACTAAGGTGGCGATATCTACCATAGACGTTGCCAGCACTACATCGTAGGGCTGACTTAACCGCTCGTACTCTTTTAACCACCAGCTCAACGGATTGCCGCGGATACGCCAGGAGAAGTGGCGAGGAGGCAAGCTTAGCAACGTCCAGGCTACCTCGTTCACTTCAGACATTAAGCTGTTAGCCCAATAACGGTGGCTAACCGCTTCATAAGCCGATAACAATAAAACGCGCATCATCCTGTCTACCGGTGAAAGGTTCTCTTCATACACAGCATTCGGCCAAGGTCGTCTTGGCCGAATGCTGTACGCTACATACACTTAAACCATCGCTAGCAGTCGCACTGCTCATCTAACGCCGCTGAGGAGACCGTAATGGCCAACGTATTAGTGGTCGATGATGAACCCAATATCCTACTCTCCCTTGAGTTCCTCATGTCCCATGCCGGGCTGACGGTAACGACAGCACCCGACGGCGAAACCGCGCTGCAGAGAATTGCCGATGCATCCCCTGACCTGTTGTTACTGGACATCAGCTTGCCGGGCATCAGTGGCTTTGAAGTGCTGGAGCAGCTGCGCCGCTCAGAGTCCGAACGGCATTTGCCGGTGATTATGTTAACGGCTCATGGCCGTGAAGTAGAGCGGGAAAAAGGCTTTGCGCTGGGCGCAGATGACTACGTCACCAAGCCTTTCTCTACCCAGCAGCTTGTAGAGAAGGTCAAAGCCCTGTTAGCCGAGCGTGCACCATGACACGCAAGGGCCTTCCTAAACGCCAACGCTTGGTCGGCGTGTGGCTGCTGCTAAGCGGCGTTAGCTTAGTGGGGGGAGCGCTCTTTGCCGCTTGGTTAGATAGCCAGCTGGCGCTTTCAGGCATGGCGCGTGCGGCTCTATGGCTGGGCAGTTTTTCAGGCGGCATCACGCTTTTTTTAATGGGCCTACTGCTGGAGCGCATGCTATTTACACCCCTTCGCCACCTTCAAGCGCAGCTGGCGCGCTGGGTAGCCAACCCAGATGCCCAAGACGAACACACCGCAGAGGGCTGGTTAAAAGGGCTTGGCCCAGACCTTCGCCGCGTCAGCCACAGCTGGCGCGCCGACCGCTCTCGACTCGCCACCGCCCATGCAGAAGGTGCGCGTAGCGCATCGCGTATACGCCAAGAGCTTGAAACGCTGCTACAGGTGCTTGAAACACCGCTGCTACTCTGCGACCGGCACCGGCGGGTGATGTTGTTTAATCAGGCTGCCGAAAACTTCTTTGCGGGTAATACCGGCCTGGGACTTGGCAAACGTCTGGATGCCCTGCTGCCGACAGCTACCCTTGCCAACGCCATGGCACAACTACCCAACGACGGCTCGCCTCGGGAAATGCTCGCCCCCTGTGACCAGCGCTGGTTAAAGGTTGTCATTCGCCGGGTGCCCGGCAGTGAACGCGAAACGCTGGTAACTTGTAGCGATGCGACCACCACCTGGAATAATGAAATGGGCGTGCGGGCCGAACTTAATCATCTATTGCCGCCACTTCGACAGCACTCCGCCAGCTTAAGCAGCGCCGCTGATGCGCTGCGTCAAATTCCCCCCTCAGAAAAGTCGCTTGAGCTACGAGCACGTTTAGAGCAAGTAGTGCACGATGAGAGCCAAGCATTAAACAAGCACGTCGCGGAGATTGGCTCGCTGCTGGACGATCTTCAGTACCACGGCGAACGGTTAAGACCCATTTGGTCCAACGATTTTTGGCAATCGCTGGATGAGCGCCTTGACCCTGCCCATCGCTTAATCACCCCTATCGGCGTGCCCGCTTGGTTTAAAGGCGACGCCCCAGCGCTGATTGAGCTATTCCACTCTCTGGTGGATCACCTGCGCTGCCACTTGCCCAGCAGCGGTTTTGAAGGTGAAGTCACGCTCAACCCAAAACGCGCTTACGTTGACTTGATTTGGCAAGGCTCCCCCGTCCCCGAAGGCGAGCTCACCATTTGGCGCGAGCACCCGCTGACCACGCTACCGCTTAGCCCCTCAGTCGCGGATATTCTGCGCCAGCACGCGACCGATATCTGGAGTGTTGCCGATGCGGATAAACGCCACGCACGACTAAGACTGCCGCTACCAACGATTGCACAAGCCCAAGCGCCTCGTGAGCTCGCCCCTCCGCGCCCGGAATTCCATGACTTTGGCATCGCCCAGCTCCCTGCGCCTGACGAGGCTCTGGCCAGCAGAGCTCTACGCTGCCTGGATATCGTGGCGTTTGATACGGAGACTACTGGCCTTGAGCTGCGCCGAGGAGACACGGTGATTAGCCTAGGCGCCTGCCGGATCGTCAATGGTCGTTTACTGGCGAATGATGCGTTTGATCATTTCGTGGACCCGAAGCGCGCCATTCCTGCTGCCAGTACGGTGATTCACGGCATTACCGATGCGGATGTCGCGGGCGCTGCCCCCCTTGAAACAGTGCTTGACCTGTTTCAAGACTACATTGGTGAGGCCGTACTGCTCGCCCATAATGCGGCTTTCGATATGCTGGCCATTAGCAACCGTGGCGTTGACTTTACGATGCCTGTTTTAGACACACTGCTTATTTCAAAAGCGCTCGATGAAGCATTGGATGGTCACGATTTAGACACGCTAGCCAAGCGCTATGACCTCCACTTTCCACCAGGCACTCGCCACACGGCGTTAGGTGATGCCCGCGTTACCGCAGAGCTATGGCTAGCACTGCTGCCACGGCTTGAGGCCCGAGGCATTGATACGTTGGAAGAGCTGCTTGCCCTGCAGGCAAATGCCTTTGATAAAGAGGATGCCAGCGCGCCATGAACCCCTTCAGCGCTCCCTCCCGCAGGCGCGAACGGCTCATCGCGCTGGCCCTGCTGGCACTGTTTATGTTTTGCCCGCCGATGCTGCTTATTGTTGATCGTTTACCAGGCCTGCTGGGTTGGCTACCGCTCTACCTATTTGTCGTTTGGGGAGCGCTCATTGGATTCACCGCTTGGCTGGTTGAGCCCCCCAAGGAACCATGACCATGCGCGGCGATTGGGTAGTGATTGGTACCGCCTTTTGCTATTTGGCCTTGCTCTTTATGGTCGCCGCCTGGGGAGACCGGCGCGCCGAACAGGGCCGCTCGCTGATTGGCTCGCCTACGGTCTATGCCCTCTCTATCGCGGTTTACTGTACTGCCTGGACGTTTTACGGCAGCGTTGGCCGCGCAGCACAGTATGGCCCTAGCTTCCTACTGATTTACTTGGGGCCAACACTGGCGATGCTGCTAGCCCCTTTTACACTACGCAAAATGGTGCGCATTGCCGCACAGCAGCGCATCACCTCGATTGCCGACTTTATCAGCGCCCGCTACGGCAAAAGCTCCCGTTTAGGGGCACTCGTGGCCATCATGGCGCTCATCACCATCACCCCTTATATCGCACTTCAGCTAAAAGCCATCACGGTGAGTCATGCGGTACTGATGAACTACCCGCTGGGTGCCGATATCACGCTAGAGAACGAACGCTTCTGGATGGACCGCTCTTTTTGGATAGCGATGGTGTTGGCGGTGTTTATTATTCTTTTTGGCACCCGTCACTTAGATGCCAGCGAGCGCCACGAAGGGATGGTGGCTGCCATTGCCGTAGAGTCCCTGGTGAAACTGATCGCCTTTCTGGCAGTGGGCGTATTTGTCACGTTCATCATGTTTGCAGGGCCAGGCGCCCTCTTAGCCGAAGTCGCTGCTACACCAGCATTAATCAATAGCATGCGCCTAGAAAACGTACCTGGCGGCGCAACGGGCTGGGTGGGTATGCTGCTGCTGGCATTTCTGGCCTTCTTTACACTACCCCGGCAGTTCCAGGTTCTCGTGGTGGAGAATGTTGACGAGCAGCACCTCCATCGCGCCAGCTGGCTATTCCCGCTCTATTTGCTGTTGATTAACCTGTTTGTCATCCCGATTGCCTTAGCCGGGCTGCTACTTGGCGAGGGCGATCCCGATAGCTTCGTGCTCACGCTGCCCCTCTCTGCGGGGCTAGAAGGTTTGCCGCTGTTAGTCTTTATCGGTGGTCTTTCAGCCGCCACCGGCATGGTCATTGTTGAGACGATTGCCCTCTCTACCATGGTCAGCAATCAGCTCATTATGCCTCTGCTGCTGAAAGTAAAGCGCCTTTATATTGGGCGCCATGGCCGGCTTGCCGACTGGCTACTCAATATTCGGCGCATCGCCATTTTGCTGATTCTACTCATGGGCTATCTCTACCATGCGCTGATCGGCGATAGCTACAGCCTGGTAACCATCGGGCTGGTCTCTTTTGCGGGAGTGGCCCAGTTTGCCCCTGCACTGCTTATCGGGCTTTACTGGCGCGGGGCAACGCGCCAGGGGGCAACGTTAGGGCTGCTCGCTGGATTTTTTATCTGGTTCTATACGCTGCTGCTGCCGGGGTTTGCACAGTCGGGCTGGCTGAAAGAGACGTTAATCACCCAGGGCCCTTGGGAAATCAGTTGGCTATCACC
The DNA here is from genome assembly GCF_044543515.1 of Vreelandella lionensis. Classification (NCBI taxonomy): domain Bacteria; kingdom Pseudomonadati; phylum Pseudomonadota; class Gammaproteobacteria; order Oceanospirillales; family Halomonadaceae; genus Vreelandella; species Vreelandella lionensis. Next base: position 152,768 of record NZ_JBITWC010000002.1, read on the forward strand.
TTACGCGCTGCTGGGGCTAAGCGGATGGGATATTTATACGCATTCACTGTTTTGGAGCATGCTAGTTAATGTTAGCTTACTGATTGGCGTATCATTATTCACTCGTCCTACACCACTAGAGCAGACTCAGGCCGCACTATTTACCGAGGCAATGCACCCCAATCTGCAAACCACTTCACTCTGGCAAGGTGAAACCACCGAAGGCGCACTCCATGCACTGTTAATTCGGTATTTGGGAAGTATGGCAACTCAGCGTGTCTTTGCATCCCAAACGGCACAACCTGTTACCGAGACCGATGCTTATCAGCGGCCAGCGTCTAAAGCACTAATCACTCGTGCTGAACAAGCATTGGCTGGCTCCCTGGGTAGCGCATCCGCCAGCGTATTAATCAACTCGGTCTTACGTGGTGAAGCATTAGATGTAGAGTCAGTGCTCACTATTTTAGACACCACCTCCCAGGCCTTAGAATACAACCGCCAATTAGAGCAAAAGTCCCAGGAACTAGCTCGTGTCGGTGAAGAGCTACGCAGCGCTAACGAACGGTTACGTGAGCTTGATCGCATGAAAGATGAGTTTGTCGCTATGGTCAGTCATGAACTTCGCACGCCACTAACATCTATACGATCATTTGCAGAAATTTTACGCGACACACCCGATATCGCGGCCGATAAACGTCATCAATTTCTCAGCATTATGGTACTGGAAAGCCAGCGCCTTTCCCGGCTTATTGAGGAGATTTTGGATTTAGCGCGGCTTGAAAGCGGCCGATTAACCATGAAGCCAGTGGCGGTAAACTTAACAAAACTTGCAAAACAAAGTAGCGATGCCATCTTCCGCTTACATGAGGAGAACGGTATTGGGTTTGAGTTTTATGCAGCGGATGCTCCCGCCATTGTCATTGCGGACCCAGACCGCCTTGAGCAGGTCATTATTAACCTACTGGAAAATGCACGAAAATTTGCTAACCCTCAACACCCAAAGATAAAGCTGTCTGTTTATCCTATCGACAATGCCTTTCAGCTTAGCGTTGAGGATAATGGCCCAGGCATTCCGCCTACAGAGCGCGAAAATGTCTTTGAGAAATTCTATCAGCTGCAGCTTAAAGAGCACACTTCAATGCAAGGTCGGCCTAAAGGAAGCGGTTTAGGCTTGCCCATTAGCCGCGCCATTATTCATCATTTAGGCGGAAAACTCTGGGCTGCAGAATCACAACTAGGCGGCACTAAAATGACATTAGAACTCCCAGCCGTCTCTGCCATGTGAAGAATTGTGCCATTTAACGCATTGTGATCCAATGTAACTAGCATACGTTAGATCTTTTACGCTATTCTTCGCGGCCTCGCACGTCTTTACCCCTGACAGTCGGAGCAGCGGCACTATGCAAGGGTCAGCGCAAGAAGAGATCAGTACCGGCCATTACACTATCGCTATACAGCCAATTGTTAACGTTCAGCTACAGCATGTGGCAGATGAACTGCTTTATCGCGGTGATATGACAGCCAATAGCGCCGCTGTATCTGACGATGTTCAGGCCACCGCTCGAGCCTGTGCCGTGGCGATTTATGAGATTGGATTAGATAAGCTATGCGGCCAACGCAAGCTCTTTATCAATGCATCAGGGGACTGGTTGCTCAACCCTGATTTAAGCGGTTTACCGACTGATCAAATTGTCATTGAAGTATTAGAAGACACTCAAGCAAGTGGCCCTCTGTTAGAAGCCTTGCGCCAGCTTAAAGCTCAAGGCTATACGCTTGCGTTAGATGATTTTGAGCCCCACACTTCCAATAGCCCGCTATTAAACATGGCCGATATCATTAAATTTGACATCTCAACGGGGCTTCCCACCGCACTTATTCAGCGCCTTTACCAAGCGGGTTATACACCGCTAGCAGAGCGAGTGGAAACGTATGCCGAATTTGAACAGTGTAAAGCGCTAGGGTTTAGCTTATTTCAGGGTTATTTTTATCAACGCCCCCAGGTGCAAACTACACAGAATCAGCGTCAGAGCACCTCTCGCTCTAACCAGATGCAATTACTCGCTCAGTTCTATAGCGATAAAGTGCGCTTACCCGCCTTAAGCACACTGATTGCCCGTGACCCATATTTGTTAAACGCGGTATTCAAACGCGCTAACTCAGCCGAAAAAGCGTCTCAGCGTCCAGTTTACAAACTATTAGATTGTATTCTCATTATCGGTTTAAAAGAGCTGCGCACGCTGGTCTCTATTGTCATGCTGGCTGGCAATCACCCCGCCAGTAAAGTCAATTTGATAAATGGCTTAACGCGGGCGTTTGCCTGTGAAGCATTGGCTGAACAGCGGGGCTTGGATGGAGAAGAGGGATTTATTACCGGGCTTTTTTCCCATATGCCGATCATTCTAGGGGTCGAACTGGAAACTATGCTGCAAGAGCTGCCGCTCAGCCCAACGATTAGCCAAGCGCTGACCCTTCGACTGGGCTCGATAGGCAGGCTATTAACCGATATTGAAGATTGCGAACAAGGTACCGCGAACCGAAATGTGCCTGCAGAGTTGATGCTGCAGGCCGCCGCAGAGGCACGCGCCTTGTTGGATACTCACATCAGCTAGGGGGCTGGCTATCTCGACGAGGGTCGGGTTCGAACATCGCATCGCCCACCTCGTCGATGTAACGCTGCGCTTTAGACACCATCAGTGCATCACAAGCCTCACGCCCCGGCACCATATCAGAACGCTCAAACCGGTGCTCTTGCGCGCCACCTTGGCTATCGGGTTTACGTATCCAGCCGCTCACGCGGTATTGGCCGCTTTGGTTATCGGGCTGGGAGATAATTAAATACTCTTTATACTCCACCGATTCAGCCGCTTTGGTGCCAGTACTCGTGTTACCACCGCCCTGCGAACCAAATAAGCCTGAAAGCAACTTCTTAAACATAACGGCTCCTGTTACGCAGTGGCCAGCCCTGAGGCTGGCCACTGTTGAACGTTAGCTCTGCTGACGACCTTTGCCCGCGGCAATACGAAGACGCAGCGCATTCAGCTTGATAAAGCCTTCGGCATCTTTCTGATTGTAAGCGCCCGCATCGTCTTCAAACGTGGCGATAGACTCATCAAACAGTGACTGCTCAGACTTACGGCCGACTACTGTAGCGTTACCTTTATAGAGCTTCATGCGTACAACACCCGAGACATTTTTCTGCGTCTCGTCAATAGCAGCTTGCAGCATGCGGCGCTCAGGGCTCCACCAGTAGCCGTTGTAGATCACTTCAGCATACTTGGGCATCAGCTGATCTTTCAGGTGAGCCTCTTCACGGTCTAACGTCAGTGACTCGATCGCGCGGTGAGCGCGCAGCATGATCGTGCCTCCTGGCGTTTCATAGCAGCCACGCGACTTCATGCCCACATAGCGGTTCTCAACGATATCCAGGCGGCCAATGCCGTTATCGCCACCCAGCTTGTTGAGTTTCTCCAGCACTTCATGTGCCTTCAGCGCTTCGCCGTCAATCGCAACGATGTCGCCTTTCTCGTACGTCAGCTCAACGTAAGTCGGCTGCTCTGGTGCGGCTTCAGGAGAAACGCTCCAACGCCACATGTCCTCTTCGGCTTCGGCCCACGGATCTTCCAAAATGCCGCCTTCGTAGGAGATGTGCAGCAGGTTGGCATCCATGGAGTAGGGAGATTTCTTCTTCTTGTTAGAGAAATCCACCGGAATATTGTGCTCTTCACAGTAAGCCATCAGCTTTTCGCGGGAAGTAAGATCCCACTCGCGCCATGGCGCGATGACTTTAACGCCCGGCTTAAGCGCGTAGCCGCCCAACTCAAAACGCACCTGGTCGTTACCTTTACCGGTCGCGCCGTGAGAAATGGCGTCTGCGCCGGTCTCGTTGGCAATTTCGATCAGGCGCTTGGCGATCAGCGGACGAGCAATAGAGGTGCCCAACAGGTACTCACCTTCATAAATAGTGTTCGCGCGGAACATCGGGAAGACGTAGTCACGCACGAACTCTTCGCGCAGGTCTTCGATGTAAATCTCTTTTACGCCTAGCGCTTGCGCTTTGGCACGAGCAGGCTCGACTTCTTCACCTTGACCGATGTCGGCAGTAAAGGTCACTACCTCGCAGTTGTAGGTCTCTTGCAACCACTTAACGATTACGGATGTGTCCAGGCCGCCTGAATATGCCAGCACAACCTTTTTGACATCGGACATTCTTTGCTCCTTGTAAAAAGCAGTTCACCAGAAAGGGTAGCGCCCTTAAGCCAGCGCTACCTGTTTATTCAAACCATCAGTATAGCGTTCTCAATGCTCAGCGAATACCGTCAACGACGCCTTAGGGGTAAAGCTGCTAGAATCACCCAACCATAGCGGCAAACACTCGCCGCTGATTCTGACCGACTACTCGCTTTACTAAGGAGAGCTGCATGAGCGAGGCAATTGCCCGCGAATTGATGGCCCAGCGTTTTCGCAGTTATTTACCGGTTGTCATTGATTTGGAGACGGGTGGGTTTAATGCTCAAACGGACGCCGTATTGGAAATTGCAGCTGTCACCCTCACCATGGACCCGGACGGTAATTTACTGCCTGACGCGACCTATGCGTACCACATCCACCCCTTTGAGGGGGCCAACGTGGAGCAGTCGGCATTAGACTTCACAGGGATCAATCTGGATGACCCGCTGCGTCGCCAAGTGGCACTCAGTGAGTCTGAGGCGCTGGGTGAGATCTTTCGGCCCATTCGCAAATCGTTGAAAGCCCACGGCTGCTCACGAGCGATTCTCGTCGGCCACAATGCCGCCTTCGACCACGGCTTTCTGAATGCCGCGGCCAACCGCTGCAACATCAAACGCAATCCGTTTCACCCCTTCTCAAGCTTTGATACGGCGACGCTCGCAGGGTTTGTGTATGGTCAAACTGTGCTGGCCAGAGCGTGCCGTGCGGCAGGCATTGAGTTTGATAACAAAGCGGCCCACTCCGCGCGTTACGATACCGAGCGCACGGCTGAGCTGTTTTGCGCAATGGTTAACCGCTATAAAGATTTGGGCGGCTGGCGACTAGCCCAGCGTGAACAAGCGCTGGACGGTGGCGATGAGTAATCCGCGCAGGCAGCTAAAAATCCCCGCAGCGGCGGGTTTGAAACAGCATGTAATGCAGCAGAAATAGCTTTACGCTAAACTTTGCGTCAATTAAGAGCGCTTGGTTCACAGGGCGACTTTCAGTGCGCCTGTGAAGCATCGGCAAGCAAGGGAGCGAACGCTTGCCGTCAATAACGATGAAACCACCCGTTTTCAGGAGATGAGACGTTTCCATGGCCCAGCATAATGCCTTTTACGCCCAGTCCGGTGGCGTTACCGCCGTCATAAATGCCAGCGCCTGCGGCGTTATCGAAGCTTGCCGGCAAGCCCCCGACCAAATCGGCAAGGTGTATGCCGGCCATAACGGCATTATTGGTGCGCTGACGGAAGACCTGATCGATGTCACCCAGGAGAGTGATGATGCCATTGCGGCGCTTCGTCATACGCCTGGCGGTGCGTTCGGTTCGTGCCGCTACAAGTTGAAGGATATCGATACCCACCGCGCCCAGTACGAGCGCCTGATCGAAGTCTTCAAAGCGCACGATATCCGCTATTTCTTCTATAACGGTGGCGGTGACAGCGCCGACACCTGCCTAAAGGTCTCACAGCTTTCAGAAAAGCTTGGTTACCCGCTGACCGCGATTCATGTTCCTAAAACCGTCGACAATGACCTGCCCATTACCGACAACAGCCCCGGTTTTGGCAGCGTCGCAAAGTACATTGCCACGTCTACCCGTGAAGCATCGCTGGATATCGCCTCCATGTGCGCCACGTCCACCAAAGTGTTCGTGCTGGAAGTAATGGGCCGCCATGCGGGCTGGATTGCCGCCGCAGGCGGACTGGCAGGCGAAGGTGAAGGCGAGCCGCCACACCTGATTATCTTCCCGGAAGTGGCTTTTAACCGTAAAGCGGTCATGGCACGGGTGGATGAGAGCGTTAAGAAGTACGGCTACTGCGTCATCGTAGTATCGGAAGGCGCGCGCTACGAAGATGGCACCTTCCTGGCGGATGCAGGTAACACCGATGCTTTCGGTCACCGCCAGCTAGGCGGCGTTGCGCCCACTCTGGCCGGTATGATCAAGCAAGATTTAGGCTACAAATACCACTGGGCCGTGGCCGACTACCTACAGCGTGCGGCTCGCCACTTAGCGTCAAAAACCGACGTTGAGCAAGCATATGCAGTGGGCCGTGAAGCGGTGACGCTGGCACTGGCAGGCAAGAACTCCATGATGCCGGCGATCCGCCGTATTTCACAAACCCCCTACCAGTGGGATGTGATTTCTGCGCCGCTGTCGCAAATTGCCAACCAAGAGAAATTCATGCCTCGCGATTTCATCAGCGAGAACGGCTTTGGCATTACTCAAGCATGCCGAGACTACCTCTCGCCGCTGATCCAAGGCGAAGACTTCCCTCCGTTCGAGAATGGCCTGCCCAAAGTCGCCAAGCTCAAGCTGGCGAAAGTGGAGCAGAAGCTGCCTAAATTCACACTGTAACTTCTCGGCTGGCTGAAACGCTGGCCTAGAAAAAGGGGCGATGACCAGTCATCGCCCCTTCTTAATTGATTGTCCCGTCCTGAATAGAGTGGACTACTGGACGCATTCCTAACGCAGCAGCCAGGAAAGCACCAATAGCAAAAGCAAAATGCCCGCCACGCCTTGCCAAAAGCGTCGAGACTCCGTCCGTGGCTCTTCTCGCTGAGGCATCCGTCCTAACGGGATACGTAGCGCGTGAAGAAACTCCGACATGCGCCTAAAGCGCAGCGGCCGCTGTGGGTCCAGCGCTCGGCGCAGCGCTTCATCCAACGCGGGGGTAATCTCCGGGTTGGTGGTACGGGCGCTACGGTAGCTGAGCTCTTCTAAATCGGTATGACAGCGCAGCTTATTCGGCGTCAAGGTATAGGGCAGTTCTCCGGTTAACAGCCAATAAACCGTGGATGCCAGCGAGTACTGATCGCTGCGTCGCCCCACACTGTCGCCCAGGGCGTACTCTGGAGCCGTGTGCTCATTAAAGCCGATTTGGCGAAGCAGTTCGCCTGAGTGGCGATGGCCATCCACTTCACGCATGTGGCAGGCGCTAAAATCCGCCAGCACTACCTTTCCATGCTGATCAATCAGCACGTTATCCGGAGTGACTTGCTGATGGATAATATCGCGGTGATGCAGCGCTTGAACCGCCTTGCCTAACTGATTGGCAATATCGAGACGTTGGACGAGGCTCGCTTGCGGGTGGCGCTCGGCCCATTGGCGCAGGGTCTCACCTTCTACGTTCTGCATGAGGTAGTAGAGGTAGCGACGTGGGCGCGAGGGTTCCATGACTTTTACCACAAAGGGCGAATTCACCCGTTCCACCACCCACTGCTGCAGTAAAAAGTGCTCTAAATAGGCGTTACGCAGTGAAAGCTCCGGGCTGGGTGCTTTCATCACCATCACGCGATCGCTATGCACATCACGAACTCGGTAAACGCGAGACTGGGCGTTGCGTGACAGCACGGCCTGAATTTCTAACCCATCAAGGCGCTCGCCAGGAGCTAATTCTGGGGGAATCGGCAGATCGCCGTAGAGCATGCCCGGGTGGTCGGTTGCTTCTTCCGGCAGCTCATCAATACGCAGGAGTTGAAAGCAGAACTGATCACCGCCGTAACCGCGCTCCTGAGCGCGCTGCTTTGCCTCGTTGGCCAAACGCTCGCAGGCGGCATCCAAGTCGCTGGCATCTTGCCGAATGAGGCGCACATAGTCCGACGGCATTAGCGTGCCCCGAACCGCTTGGGTGGTGAACACAAACAGGTCGCCCTGCTTGAGCGCTAGATGGGTGTAATCAATATCCACGCTATCGTCCATGCCCAACGCGCGGGAAGGATAACGATAGCCGCCCACATCGGTCACGTGGTCGCGAGTGAGCTGCTCAAACTCGGCGCCACGTAAGCGAAATACCAGCGTATCGCCCATATGGAACAGATGCCCTTCGCGGCCCAAAAACACCATCGCGGAGAGCGAGGAAACAAAGCTACCCTCTTTAACATGCTGGCTTTGGCTATAGCACCAACTGTTGAGGGCGCGCAGCACGCGGGTGGCCGAGGTTTTGGTATCCCAGTGCTCGGGGGTCGAGTAGTAATCAGAGAGAAACCCACGAACACTCAAATCCCCAGCCTGCTTGGCCATGGTATTGCGCGAAATAGAGTCACTAATTACCGCACAGCCGCCCTTCACTTTTAACAGCGGCGCTTCCGGCAGGCGCACCGACATTGAGCTGCGGTGCTGCCGCCGCTCTGGGGCAACAAACGCTTGACCATAACTAATTAGCAACTGGGCGTGCGCCAACTCATCCTCCTGGGCTTACGGCTCACCATCGCAACCACCATATCCACTACTATCACAACCACAGAGCGCTATCATACACGCTGGCACAGCGAAACGATGCCCACCAAACGTCGCGACCGTTACAAAAACCCAGCCCGTACCCCATTACTACTTTGAAGCTCACTAAGCTGCCTAATATGAGGCATCCCCTTAAATCGCGGTGATCTTCAACATCCACGCCGCTAAACACCTATGTCGCATTGGTAATCTATCGACCTTGTTCGTATAATTCTTCACCATTAATGCAATGCATCAACTGCTTAGCTACTGCGCTCTGCAATAGGTAAGAAAAGCCAAGCCAAGGAACCAACGATGAACTTTGATAACATCCCCGCTGGAAAGGATCTGCCCAACGATATCTACGTGGCGATCGAAATTCCTGCTAACCACGCGCCGATTAAGTATGAAATCGACAAAGATATGGGTGCCCTCCTCGTTGACCGTTTCATGGCCACGCCCATGTTCTATCCGGCCAACTACGGCTTTATCCCGCACACGCTGGCCGACGACGGTGACCCGCTAGACGCGCTGGTAGTGACCCCTCATCCGGTAGCGCCTGGCAGCATCATTCGCGCGCGTCCGGTGGGCATTCTGAACATGACCGACGAAGCTGGCGAAGACGCCAAGCTGGTATGCGTGCCGCACCCGAAACTCTCTACACTGTATGATGACGTGCAGGAAGTGACTGACCTGCCCGAACTGCTGCGCCAGCAAATTGCTCACTTCTTCGAGAACTACAAAGACCTCGAGAAAGGCAAGTGGGTCAAAGTTGAGTCTTGGGAAGGCGTTGAAGCCGCTCGCAAGGCCATCGAAAAGTCGGCCGCGGCTTACAAAAAAGCGTAATTAGCGTCACGACACTGCTTGCAAAGGCCGCCTTTAGAGGCGGCCTTTTGCGTTTACATTAACGGAGCATGAAGCACCGCGTCACGACACCGCAGTAAATACGCTAATCTCAGCAGGTGCGCTATCCTGCCTCTTTGTACCCCCAACCTGTTACCAATGCGCAAGGATACTCCGTGTTACTCATGCGACGTTTTAGCTTGTTTTTTATGCTGTGCTGGCTACCTTTATTGGCCCATGGACAGTGGTTCTCCTCAAGCAATCAAAGCGACTTCCTGCCAGTGATGGAAGCCTTCCAACCCAGCGCGTGGCACGATGGTGATACGCTCAGCATTGGGATCGACATTGCCGATGAGTACTATTTGTACCGCCACCAGCTTGCCGTCACGAGCCAGCAGGCATCGGTCGACTTAGAAGAGCCTGTGATCTCACAGGGCACATTCACCACCGATGAATTTGTGGGGGATGTGTACGTTTTTCGCGATCAGCTCGTTTTTGATGTTCCGCTGAGCGCCCCTTATAGCGGGCCAATCAGTATCGAGCTGACCTTTCAGGGGTGCGCCGATGCGGGGTTATGCTACCCACCTGAGCGCATCACCCTTGAAGCCGCAGAAACGTCACCGCCCAGCACGTTTGCCAACTGGCAGGATGAGAGCGAACAAAGCTCTCCAAATCAAACAAGCACGGGTGAACCTGCCCCAAGCAGCGCAGCGACTCAATCGGGCGAGAACGCTGGCTTCTCCGCCCCGCAAAGTGAAGATAGCAAATTCAGCGCGCTGATTAGTGATACCAGCCTACCGCTCGCCTTAGGGCTCTTTTTCCTCGCTGGCATCGGGCTAACCTTTACGCCCTGTGTGCTGCCGATGATTCCCATTCTGTCGTCCATCGTGGTTGGCCAGAACCCCACCAAGCCCCGCGCTTTTGTACTCTCCGCCAGCTATGTGCTTGGCATGTCCGTTACCTATGCCCTAGTGGGCGTATTAATGGGACTGTTTGGAGCCGGGCTAAACCTCCAGGCACATTTACAGTCCGCCCCCGTTTTAATTACTTTTGCCATTCTGTTTACCCTGTTCGCTTTGGCAATGTTTGGCGCCTTTGACCTTCGCATGTCACCGCGAATCGCTAGTAAAGTAGACACTTGGCAAGCCCGCGCCCAGCGCAGTGGCCCACTGGGCTTGGCGGTGGCGGGTGCGCTGTCAGTGCTAGTAGTGTCTCCCTGCGTAACGGCTCCGCTAGCGGGCGCCTTGGTATTTATCTCTTCCACTGGGGACGCCATTATGGGTGGCGTAGTGCTGTTTGCGCTTGGACTCGGCATGGGGCTCCCTTTATTGCTCGTGGGCACCTTCGGCGCGACGCTGCTACCCCGCTCTGGCGGCTGGATGAATGGCGTTAAAATTGCTTTCGGGCTGTTGTTATTAGGTGTAGCGATTTGGATGATTGAGCGTTTAATTGCGCCATCAATCTCTCTTCTGCTGTGGGCGGCCCTAGCAATCGGCAGTGCCCTCACCCTTGGCGCACTGAATACATCGCCCTCTCACGGCTGGGCAAAAGCCCGGCAAACGGCGGGGTTAATGCTGTTGGCCTGGGGGGTAGCACTAGTGTTGGGCGCCGCCCAAGGAAGCAGCAATCCATTACGACCGCTATCGGTGACCACTTCTGGTACAGGGGAAGCCGCTACCACTCCGATCTTTGAAGAAGTCGATAGTCTCAGCGCACTACAGTCTGAGTTGGAGCAAGCCTCTCAAGCGGGGCAGCCCGTGTTTGCCCACTTCACTGCAGAGTGGTGTATCTCCTGCAAACTGATGGAGCGAGATGTCTATCCTGATCCTCAAGTCGCCGCTGCATTGAACGATTTTCAACTAATCGCGGTCGATGTGACAGAGACCAATGCACAAAGTCGCGAACTGCTCAATCATTTCAATCTTTTTGGCCCGCCCAGCCTGCTACTCTTTAGCCAGGGTAAGGAAGTGCGCGAGGCTCGCATTCAGGGTGAAGTGACTGCTCAAGACCTCGTTCAGCATCTCGACTCGTTCAAGCGCTGGCAGCAGGGATAAAAGATGAACTCATGGTCGGTTGCGACAGTGCAACCGGCTTTGAACACATTTTTAAGCTACCGTGTCGCGATCGTCGTCAAACAGTTGTTTAAGTCGCAAATATCACACACATTACCGCGGCCACTGGACAGTGGATGACTTTTTCGGCAAACTCCACAGCCATATTTGCTAAAAAACCCATCTTTTAGCGCTGAGTCTGGGTTAACGTTCGCCATCGTGCTGCGTTCTCTTCATTTTTAAATTTGGTTTACTGCGCTTAAAAGCGCCGCGCCTAGCAGGCATATCTCTCCTGTGACGACGTGTTACTTTGATCAACTTTTGGGGCTATACGAATGGATATTCGCAAAGTTAAAAAACTGATTGAGCTGCTGGAAGAGTCCAACATCAGTGAAATCGAAATTCAGGAAGGTGAAGAATCGGTTCGTATCAGCCGTCACCCCAACGGCGCTGCGTGGCAGCCGCAACCGATGCCTCAGTACGCGCAGCCCGCGCCTGCTGCTCCTCAAGCGCCGGTGGCCACCCCCCCCGCCGATGCCGAACCTCAAGGCGCTAGCTATCGCGGTGAAGCAGTTAACTCGCCGATGGTAGGCACCTTCTATCGCAGCCCGGCACCAGGTGCGAAAGCATTCGTTGAAGTAGGCGACACAGTGAAGCAAGGCGACACTGTGTGTATCGTTGAAGCGATGAAAATGATGAACCAGATTGAAGCCGACCGCGACGGCGTGGTTGAGGCCATCCTAGTGGAAGATGGCGAGCCGGTGGAATTTGATCAACCGATGATCGTCCTCGCTTAATCTTTCATATCAACACGGGTGGATTCTCCCATGCTGGACAAGGTACTTATCGCGAACCGCGGCGAGATAGCCCTTCGTATCTTACGCGCATGTAAAGAGCTAGGGATTAAAACTGTTGCGGTTCACTCCAAAGCAGACCGCGAACTGATGCACGTTCGTCTTGCCGATGAAGCCGTCTGCATTGGCCCTGCCTCTTCGGCGCAATCGTACTTAAACATCCCTGCGCTGATCAGCGCGGCTGAAGTGACTGACTCAAGCGCCATTCATCCCGGCTATGGCTTCCTATCTGAGAACGCCAACTTTGCCGAGCAGGTGGAGCGTTCGGGCTTCACTTTTATTGGCCCACGCGCTGAAACCATTCGCCTGATGGGCGATAAAGTCAGCGCGATTGAAGCCATGAAGGCCGCTGGCGTACCGACAGTACCCGGTTCCGACGGCCCGCTAGGTGATGATGACGCCACTAACCTGGCAACTGCACGTCGCATTGGCTACCCAGTCATCATTAAGGCGGCTGCCGGTGGTGGTGGACGCGGCATGCGTGTTGTGCATACCGAAGGCCACCTACTCTCCGCCATTACCGTTACCCGCACCGAAGCCCATGCCGCTTTTGGCGATGGTACTGTCTATATGGAGAAGTTTCTCGAGAAACCTCGCCATGTGGAAGTTCAGGTGCTGGCTGATGGTCAGGGCAATGCTATTCACCTGTATGACCGCGACTGCTCGTTGCAGCGCCGTCATCAGAAAGTACTTGAAGAAGCACCGGCCCCCGGCATTGATCCGGAAGCCCGCGCGAAAGTGCTCGAAGCATGTCGTCAGGCGTGCATCGAGATTAACTACCGCGGCGCGGGCACGTTCGAGTTTCTATACGAAGATGGCGAGTTCTTCTTCATCGAAATGAACACCCGCGTACAAGTAGAGCACCCGGTGACAGAGATGGTCACGGGCGTAGATATCGTTAAAGAGCAGTTGCGTATTGCGTCGGGCATGCCGCTGTCAATTCGCCAGGAAGACGTTAAGCTCAACGGCCACGCTTTTGAGTGCCGTATCAACGCGGAAGATTCGCGTACCTTTATGCCCTCTCCAGGCAAAGTGACGCTGTTTCATGCGCCCGGTGGCTTGGGTGTTCGGATGGACTCCCACCTTTACACTGGCTATACCGTTCCGCCGCACTACGACTCTCTGATTGGCAAGCTCATCACCTGGGGCGCTGACCGAGAGATCGCTTTAACGCGCATGCGCAACGCGCTCGACGAACTGCTGGTCGAAGGCATCAAGACCAACATCGACCTTCAAAAAGATCTGGTGCGCGATAGCTACTTCCGCCAGGGCGGTGTCAACATTCACTACCTGGAAAAGAAGCTAAGCAGCTAACCGTTTGGTGGCTACAATGCCCGCCTTCTGGCGGGCATTTTCGTGGGGTGGTCTAAGCCACCCCACGACTGTTTTGTCTTATATGTCGCTTGTTCCTTTACCCCCTAAACGCCGTGGAGAGACCCATATGCCCTGGCTGCAATTAAAAGCACACGTCGCCCCCGAGCAAGCCGATCTTCTTGAAGAACTGCTGCTTGAGGAAGGCGCGACGGCCATTGGCCTACAGGACGCCCACGACGACCCTGTCTTTGAGCCCGAGCGCGGCACGACCCCACTATGGCAAGACACCATTTTAACGGGTCTCTACGATGACCTTGACGGCATTGATGAGATGCTCAGCCGCATCGAAGCCGCCTGGGCCGAACAAGTGCCCGGTGAACCGTGCCCAACCATTGAGTACGAGCTGCTGGCCGACCGTGATTGGGAACGCGAGTGGATGGATGACTTCACCCCACTGCGCATGGGTGAACGGCTATGGATAGTGCCCAGCTGGCACGAACCCCCCGAAGCAGGCGCAGTGAACTTGATTCTTGACCCAGGCTTGGCGTTTGGAACTGGCACGCACCCCACAACGGCGCTCTGCCTTGAGTGGCTCGACGGATTAGCTGTGCGCAATGAACTACAGGGCAAAGCCGTGCTGGATGTCGGCTGCGGGTCGGGCATTCTCGCCATTGCCGCCTTGAAATTGGGCGCCACCCATGCAGACGGCACGGATATTGACCCACAAGCGCTACAAGCCAGCCGCGACAACGCCGAGCGCAATGCTATTGGTGCGGAGCAGCTGGCGCTCTACTACCCTGAGCAACTTGAGGGCGGCCCCTACCCTATCGTCACGGCCAATATTCTAGCGGGACCGCTGGTCGAGCTTTCTAGCATGATTGCTAGCCACGTAGCGCCCGGTGGTCACATTGCGCTATCAGGCATACTGGCCAACCAAGCCTCCGACGTACTGGAAGCCTACGAAGCCCAAGGGCTTTATATGGATGAACCCACCGTGCGCGAAGGCTGGGTGCGGTTGACAGGCCGCCGCCCCGCATAAAATCGGAATTGGCCTTCAATCCCTTGCGGAGTAGGCGTATCATACGCCCCCTTGAAACGTCCTACTCGTCGATTTCATGCCTACCAAAGTGCACCGCAATGACCTTGATGATTACTTCGCCACCTGCGATTGGGCCTTACCAACTGCCTAACCCGGTAATGCTGGCCCCCATGGCGGGCGTCACCGACCGCCCGTTTCGCCAGCTCTGCCGTCGGCTAGGCGCTGGCTGGGTAGTAGGTGAAATGGTCACCGCTGACCCTTCGCTATGGCATACCCGTAAATCTCAGCTACGCATGGATCATCAAGGCGAGCCCGCCCCCCGGGTAGTGCAAATTGCCGGTGGCGATGCCGAGATGCTGGCCCAGGCCGCCCGGCTTAATGCTGAGCTTGGCGCGCAAATCATCGACATCAACATGGGCTGCCCAGCGAAAAAGGTCTGCAACAAGGCGGCGGGCTCTGCCCTAATGCGCGATGAAGAGCTAGTTGCTGAGATTTTAGATGCCGTAGTGAGCGCAGTGGATATTCCCGTCACGCTCAAGATACGCACCGGCTGGTGCGCCGCGTCGAACAATGCACTGCGCATTGCCAAACTGGCAGAGTCTGCAGGCATTCAGGCTCTGGCTGTCCATGGCCGTCACCGGGAACAGCGCTATACTGGTGAGGCTGAATACGACACGATTGCTGAGATTAAGTCACACCTTGCTATCCCGGTGATTGCCAACGGCGATATCACGTCGCCCGAAAAGGCTGCCCACGTGCTGCGCTATACAGGCGCAGATGCCGTAATGGTAGGCCGAGGCGCTCAGGGAAATCCGTGGATTTTTCAACAGATCACCCACTACTTAACTCATGGTGAACGGTTAGCACCACCCAGTTTGACAGAGCGCTGCCAGATACTACTTGAGCATCTGCAGGCACTGCATGCGTTCTATGGCGACACCATGGGCGTACGCATCGCACGCAAACATGTCGGCTGGTATCTCAATGACGACCACCGCTTTTCAGACGCTGAACAGCGAGCGCTCAAGCAGCAGTTTAATGCCCTTGCCTCGACTGAAGCGCAGTTTGACTGGATTAATAACGCCATGACCCACGACGCCGCTAAGCGTCTGCTAGCCAAAGGAAGCCATGCTGCATGAATGAACGCAACCTGTTCTCCAGCGAACGCTCCTCCCATCTCTCTGGCACGCTAGCAGACCCTTCCGACAGTGCCCAGCCACAGCCGCTAAGAGAAGCGGTTGAGATGGCAATGCGCCGCTACTTCGAACATCTCGATGGCAGCCAAACTACCGATTTGTATGCCATGGTGATGGCAGAGGTGGAAGCTCCTCTGTTGGCATGTGTAATGGAACACACCGATGGCAACCAAACGCGCGCGGCGGATGTGCTTGGTTTAAACCGTGGCACGCTGCGCAAAAAGCTTAAGCTGTATGGATTAATTGAAAGTGACGCCCCTTAAAGGGGCGTTGTTGTTTTAAACTCCGACCTGCACACGACGAGCACCCTTATGGCCGATAGTACCGCTACCCCCGTTCGCCGCGCCCTGCTGAGCGTATCCGATAAAACTGGCATCGTAGAGTTTGCCCGCGGCCTCGCCGAACATGGCGTCGAGCTGCTATCCACTGGCGGCACCTTCCGTTTACTGCAAGAGAACAGTATTGCGGTTAAGGAAGTATCTGAGCACACCGGTTTTCCAGAGATTATGGATGGACGCGTTAAAACGCTGCATCCAAAAATTCACGGCGGCATTTTGGCACGCCGCGGCCAGGACGACGCTGTCATGGCGGAGAATGACATCTCACCAATCGACATGGTAGTGGTGAATCTTTACCCCTTTGCCGCCACGGTCGCCAAGCCAGACTGCACGCTGGAAGACGCCATCGAGAATATCGATATCGGCGGCCCCACCATGGTACGTGCCTGCGCCAAAAACCACGCGTATACCACGATTGTGGTTAACGCCAGCGACTACGACCGGGTGCTGGGCGAACTTAACGACCACTCTGGTCAAGTGAGCGCCGCCACCCGTTTTGATCTAGCCGTTAAAGCGTTTGAGCATACCGCTGGTTACGACGGTGCCATCGCCGACTATCTTGGCCGTCAGGTAGCCAGCGAAGACGCCACCTTTGCCCGCACCTTCAACCTGCAGCTGCATAAAAAGCAGGACATGCGTTACGGTGAAAACCCGCATCAGAAAGCGGCTTTCTATGTGGACCCCGCCGCCAGCGAGCCAAGCGTTGCTACGGCCAAAACGCTTCAAGGCAAACCGCTCTCTTTCAATAACGTGGCTGACACTGACGCGGCGTTTGAGTGCGTAAAAGCCTTTGAGAATACCGCCTGTGTCATCGTCAAGCACGCCAACCCTTGCGGCGTTGCCGTGGGCGCAACGGCTCTGGAAGCTTACGAGAAAGCTTTCGCGACCGACCCGACCAGCGCCTTTGGCGGCATTATCGCCTTCAATGTACCGCTGGATGCCAAAACCGCACGCGCGATTATTGACCGCCAGTTTGTCGAAGTTATTATCGCTCCAGGGGTCAGCGACGACGCAGCCGCCATTGTGGCCGAGAAACAGAACGTGCGCCTACTAGACGTAAGCGCTCATTGGCCCGGTACGGCGCAGCCTGCGTTTGACTTCAAACGCGTGAATGGCGGCCTGCTGGTACAGGATCGTGATCAAGGCATGGTCACTGAAGATGAGCTTACCGTGGTAAGCGAACGCGCTCCGTCTGAAGAAGAACTGCGCGACCTTGCCTTTGCATGGCGAGTAGCAAAGTTCGTGAAATCCAATGCGATTGTTTACGCCAAAGCAGGCCAAACGATTGGCGTAGGCGCAGGCCAAATGAGCCGGGTTTACTCGGCTAAAATTGCCGGCATTAAAGCGGCAGATGAAGGGCTTTCCGTTCCTGGTTCAGTGATGGCTTCTGACGCCTTCTTCCCCTTCCGAGACGGCATCGATGCCGCCGCAGCAGCGGGCATTACGGCGGTTATCCAGCCTGGCGGCTCCATGCGCGACCAGGAAGTGATTGATGCCGCTAACGAAGCGGGCATTGCCATGGTATTTACCGGCATGCGCCACTTCCGCCACTAATCAGAGGATAGCCTCCTGCATTAAAAAAAGCCCTCACTTGCTTCAAGTGAGGGCTTTTTCGGTCTAGGACGTGTTACTTGCCAAGATCAATGCACAGGTATTTCGTTTCCAGATACTCTTCTAAGCCTTGATGGCCACCTTCACGGCCAAGACCCGACGCTTTCACCCCGCCAAAGGGTGCCGCCGCATTGGAAATAAGCCCGGTGTTAATGCCCACCATGCCATACTCCAACGCCTCCGCTACGCGCCACACGCGAGCCAAATCGCGAGAGTAGAAGTAAGAAGCCAAGCCATACTGGGTGTCGTTGGCCATCTCAATGGCGGTCTCTTCGTCATCGAAGGGGAAAACGGCTGCCAGCGGGCCAAACGTCTCTTCGTGGGCCACTTTCATTGCATCGGTAGCAAAGCTGATCAGCGTTGGTGTGAAATAGTTGCCACCCAAGGGGTGCGGGTGTCCACCCAGAAGCAGCTCCGCACCGTTATCAATGGCATCTTGAACGTGCTCACTGACTTTCTTAACAGCATTCTCGTCAATGAGCGGGCCAATATTAATATTTGGCTCTGTTCCATCCCCCACCTTTAGCTCGCTGTTCATTGCAACGGCAAGTTTTTCACAAAACGCGTTAATGACGCTGGATTGCACCAGAAAGCGGTTAGTACATACACAGGTTTGCCCGGCGTTACGGAATTTAGCCGCCATGGCACCTTCAACAGCCGCGTCTAAATCTGCATCTTCAAAAACGATAAACGGCGCATTGCCCCCCAGTTCCAAAGAAATTTTCTGGATATGCTCAGCGGCCTGAGCCATCAGAGTGCGCCCCACCTCAGTCGAGCCCGTGAAGGTGATCTTACGGACTTTGGGAGATTCTGTAAGCGCTTTCGCGATGTCAGACGCACTGCCTGGCACCACATTGAAAACCCCACGGGGAATGCCAGCACGTTCGGCGAGTAACGCCAGCGCAGTGGCGGAAAAAGGCGTTTGACTGGCGGGCTTCACCACGATGGTACAGCCAGCAGCCAGTGCCGCCCCTGCTTTACGAGTAATCATCGCAGCAGGGAAATTCCACGGCGTAATCGCGCCAACAACGCCTACCGGCTGTTTCGTCACCACAATACGCTGATTAGCATTGGCGGCTGGAATGGTTTCACCGTAAACACGGCGAGCTTCTTCAGCAAACCAGCGTAAGAAGCTCGCGGCGTAGGCAATTTCACCTTCTGCTTCTTTCACTGGCTTGCCCTGCTCATGGGTCATCAGCAGAGCAAGGTCATGCTTGTGTTCAAGCATTAGGTCATGCCACTTGAGCAATAAGTCTGCCCGTTCCTGAGCGGTTAACGCCCGCCATGACGGCAGCGCCGCATCGGCAGCATCAATGGCACGTTCGGTTTCCGCCTTACCTAGGCGTGGCATCTCACCAACCGACTCACCAGTGGCTGGGTTCAAAACGTTGATTTGCTCACCGCTGTCGGCGGCTACCCAACTGCCGTCAATATAGGCAAACGGGCAATACAGCTGTGTTTCTTTCAGCGCTTCCATGACAGACTCCTGACCAAATGACGGCCTTGCAGGCTCATTTACTTGTTCATGCTAAGACGAAACGAGGCATTTAACCAAGTCTTTGACATGAAACCTGCTGAGTTTCACTCAGATCAGTTGATCAGCGTTAAAAATTCTTGGCGCGTTGCCTGGCTACTGCGAAAACCTCCCAACATAACCGATGAGGTCATACTGGAATTTTGCTTTTCCACACCGCGCATCATCATGCAGAGGTGGCGGGCCTCAATCACAACAGCCACCCCTCTTGCCTGAGTAACCTGCTGAACCGCCTCGGCGATTTCACGCGTTAAATTCTCTTGGATTTGCATTCGACGTGCATACATATCGACGATACGAGCAAATTTGGAAAGGCCCAGCACCCTGCCACTCGGCAGATAGGCGATATGGCATTTGCCGATAAAAGGCAGTAAATGGTGCTCACACATGGAGTAGAGCTCGATATCTTTGACCAGCACCATCTCATCGGTCTGTGACTCAAAAACGGCCCCATTCACTATTTCTTCTAATGATTGATGATAACCAGCATTTAAAAACTGCATGGCTTTAGCTGCGCGCTTTGGTGTATCTCGCAGCCCTTCACGGTCAGGGTTTTCACCGAGCGCGGAAATAATTTGACGGTAGTGTTGGGCGAGATCGTCGGTCATTGTAGGCCTCATCAAAACTGTGCTTATTCGCTATCACTTAATCGCCTTGCAGCAATGTTATCGCGCCAGCGAGCTTCCATTATCGGCAAGCTACTGAGTAGCTTACGGTCTCTTCCGTTTAGCTGCCTTACCCTGCGAGTGCTAGCTGAACGCCTATCCTGTACAAAAAATATATCTTAATCAATTTATGTACAATACTAACAGTAGATTAATCTATTTTAACCCACCTATGCAGGCTGTGGCAGAGTGACACGCACCCCCCTTCGGCACTAATTGAGCTGTGCTATGATAAAAGCACAATTTTCCTGCTAAGAGTGCAGGGGCCACTGTTGAGAGTATGCTATGTCATTTAAATCATCGCCCTTTTGGCTAACTGCCCTGCTGGGTACTTTCTTTGTATCACCTTTGCACGCAGAAGAGTCGGCGCTGGAACTTCCCAGCGGCGCGAAAGTAGGCGTTGAAGTCGTTGAAGCTTTGAATTTTGATAGCAGCCAAACACGTTACAGCGATATTCTGCTGCATCCAAAACAAGCAAGCGGCACCACCCATTCACTGCCTGAATACTGCTTGTTAGTAGCCAATGCGCAATTAAACGGTGATCGCGTCCGTATTACTACCCAAGACGCAACCTGCATTGAAACCCACGATTCAGAAAGCGCCATCTACTCAGGCACTTTTTCAGCCAGCGCCTATGCAGAAGATGGCCAGTATGGTCTTGCCTGCGACGACGGCTCCTGCTCATTAACTCCTGGACAACCCTTCGTCTTGGCATTAGATCAAAGCGTCCGTATTGAGGCTCAAGACAATCCCTCGGCTGACATTAATGCCACCCGTCGCCAAGCCAATGGGGAAGGTGTCGGCAACCCTATTCCTGGTGAGCGTCCAGACCCTGACCAAAGCGTAGAAAACCCAGCCCCGACAGAGCAGCCTGAGTAGTCAACCCGCAAGACCCAGGCGGCCCTTCGCGAGCATCTCACTAAGGGTCGCCTTTAAAGGTATAAGATAAAACTAATCCATCCGATGCATTAGGCCAACCATAATGGCTTACCCAGGTGCAGTAGTTGCTGCTCAAGCTGGCGAATATGCTGATCCCAATAGCCACTTTCTGCCAGCCAGGGAAATGCCCGAGGAAAGGCAGGATCATCCCACCGAGTTACCAGCCACGCCGCGTGACGTATTAAGCGGTAAGCACGCAATGGCTCAATAAGCGACATTTGCTGATGGGGAAACGGACTTGTCTCTTCATAGCCTTCTATCATCTCACTGAGTTGCGCCCGCCATAGCTGCGGATTTTCCATGGGCAGCAGCATCCATATATCTTGGATGGCGGGCGCCATCAGGCAATCATCAAAATCGACAAGCGTAAACGTCTCATCGCGGCCAAGAATATTGCCTAAATGGCAGTCTCCATGGGTACGTATCATGCTTGCAGAAGGGATATGTACTGTCTCAAGTTGGCGGCGAATCTTATCGACTGCGTTTTGATAGGCGCGGGTTTGATGATTATTGAGCCAAGAGCTTGTCACTACGCGCTGCTCGGCCTCGGTCACCCCTTCACTGAGCAATAGCGTGCCTCGATGCTGAAACGGCTTTTTAGCAGCCACTTCATGAAGTTGACCCAGCACCTCACCTAAGGCAAATAGATGGGCAGGGTTATCTAACTCGGGCGCTTGCCCTATGCACTGTGGGAATAAGGCAAAGCGAAACTGCTGATACTCATGCAACGATACATCTTGGCCATTGCGCCACGGTGCCACCACCGAAACGCCCGCCTGCGTTAACTCGGTTAAAAAATCATGCTCTTCCTGAATAGCCTCATTTGACCAGCGGTTTGGCCGATAGAATTTCACGACCCAGCGACCACCGTCGTCATCACGAAACATCAGCACACGATTCTCATAGCTATTGAGAGCAAACGGTTCGCCAGCAGGCCAAACACCTATCGACTCAACGGCTGACATAACCAGATCAGGCGAAAGCGCGCTAAACGGATGCGACATAGATGACTCCTTGGATGGGCTGCCTAGTTTATCAACTCTTCTGCAGCGGTGTACGGGCAGCAGCCCAAATATCAACGCGCTTGGCACCCTGTTCCAGCAGTACGGTCGCTAACGCATGGCCGGTGGCACCGGTTGTTACTACATCGTCGATAATAGTCACATGCGCGGGCATCTCAGTGTCCATCATAAATGCACCTGCTAAGTTTTGCTGTCGCTCCCGGCGGTTTAAAGAGCGCTGAGAAGGCAAATGCTTAATACAATGCGCCTGCATCACCGGTAGATCCAACCGGTCGCCTAGCCGTTCAGCCAGCCACTGCGCCTGATTGAATCCGCGCTCTTTGGCACGCCCGGGATACATAGGCACAGGGAGCAATGCGCTGGCCATCTGGCTGGGGCACCGGGATAACATCAACTCAACTAGCAGCATTCCCGCACGTGGGGAGCCATGAAATTTAAAGTCGTGCACCAAGGAAGTTATCGTATCTTGGTAGCAAAGCGGCGCTGTCGTGGTGGTAAAGCTAGGTGGCTCCGTCAGACAGTGACTACACCGTTTACCAGCCACCCCCGCCAGCGGCTCGGCACACTGCTCGCAGCTATGAAGATTCCAGGGGAGCAATGCAAAGCATTCATCGCACCACCCTGCACTTAATGAGCGCCCAGTAAGGCAAAATGCACAGTAGCCGGGCAGCCCCTGCTTGAGCCACTGGTTAATGGTCACGATCCATTTCTTCACCGCTTCACGTCCTCCTTTGCCCTCATGTTAAAAAATAGCGCTGTAAGATTTGACATTAGCGCAAATGTTGATAATATACGCCTCGTCTTCTGCGGATGTGGTGGAATTGGTAGACACGCTAGATTTAGGTTCTAGTGCCGTAAGGTGTGGGAGTTCGAGTCTCCCCATCCGCACCAATTTAAAGCGTATCATTTCAAATAATTCGGTAGCTCAATGCTAACCGAATTTTTTTGTTTCTAAATTCCCTCAAACTGCTCTAACTAGCTGACGCGCGCCTATTTTTACGCTACGTTAGCGACCTATGATCGCCGTTTAATTTGAGAAGGATCTCAACTTATGCAATGGCTTAATGACAACGCTCAGGCAATTTCAGCGATTACTAGCATCTGCACGCTATTTGTGTGGGTTTTCTACGCACAATTGCTCTATAACGGCTACGTTCGTCAACGCCGCCCTCGTATTATTGTGAATCGCGGCAAAGGTGTTGGCACTGACGCGCTGTGTTTAATTAGCAATATGAGCAGTGAAGCGATCTACATCCAGCATTTGGTGGCAGTGCTCCATACCCATGACGGTATTTATGAACTAGACGTGGTGGAGTATCAGCAGCAGAGCGGCGATGACGATGAGGCCTGCTATCGCACCCATCAAGGGCCGCTGGCGTCAGGCGATTACTTACATATTCAATCGTTTGGTGCGATTGTTCAGCAATTAACGCGCCACTGGCAGCTTGATGAGCAAACACTGCAACAACAGAAGCCAGAGCTGGAAATACGCGTCATTGCCATTTATGGCTCTGAAGATATGCCCGTTGGAGCGTCACGTCGCTTTGCTCTTGACCTAACGACGGACCCGCTTCATCAGCTAACGCCACTAAAAGTCGATACAGAGCGCATGAATAGCCGAAGAGATCGCAAACGCGTTTTGAAATGGGCTAAAGATATCGAAATGCATAAAGCACAATAATGCAGTGCGCATAATTAAAATTTTGGGGACAGACCTATGAAACCCGTCATTGCGTTTATTTGCCTTGGCACACTTACCACCCTCTCGTTTCAAAGTCATGCTGCTGAGGAAGATAGTGATTTACCTGACTGGGCAGAGGAGCGCGTTGAGCCATTTCGAGCCAGCGTTGGCAACTGGGTCGACAACACCTCTCGCAACATTGATGCATTTTTTGGGGGCGGAGAGTCCGCAACCGTCAATAATGAATCCTATCTGCGCCTTGGCCAGGAAATTGACTGGATGGAAAGTGATGGCACCAGCGGCGATATTAGTGTCCGCTACCGGATCGACTTGCCTACGACAGAAGAGCGTCTACGCCTAGTCATTGAAAGCGACCCCGAAGAATCACAAGGCACGCTGGCAGATCAAGGCTCCGGCCGCCTCTATAACGACCAGCGTGACCGCAGCACCTCCACCTTTGGCCTGGATTGGCTAGAGAGTCGTGATAAGCGCGAAAACTGGAGCAACCGAATTGGCGCGGGTATTCGCCTTCGCATGCCTCTGGACCCTTACGTACGCTTTACCAGTGAGCGGCTTTGGGATATTGGCGACGGCCCCTGGCAGTTAGAGTCTTTCAACCGAGTATCCTGGTTTAATAATGATGGTTACTCAGCGCGTACTACTTGGGATATGGGCCGACCGCTATCGGAAAATCGCCATCTACGCTTCATTACCACGGTTCAATGGCGCGAAGAAGAAGACACCTTAGAATATAGCGAAGTGGCTGAGCTGAATCAGCGACTAAATGACCGCAGCGCCATGCGCTACTCTGCCATTGCGATTGGTGAAAG
This sequence comes from Vreelandella lionensis, assembly GCF_044543515.1. Lineage (NCBI taxonomy): Bacteria > Pseudomonadati > Pseudomonadota > Gammaproteobacteria > Oceanospirillales > Halomonadaceae > Vreelandella > Vreelandella lionensis. Next base: position 177,086 of record NZ_JBITWC010000002.1, read on the forward strand.
CGCTTCTAACCCGCGCATGACCAATTACTACCTACAGACGCGCTACCGTCGCGATCTTCATAAAGGGATTCTGTTTGGCGATGTGATTCCTGAACTGCATTTCCAGCGTGAAGATAGCTACGACCCGCGCTGGGCAATGACCGTACGCCTAGAAATGTACTTTCAGCGGGCAATTCAGCGGGACTACTTTGAGTTTTAGCGCTACTTAACACAAACCCCTAGCCGATGAGCATCAGCGCACTATATGGCCAATGCTCATCGCTTTTTGGTTAAAGCCGCAAACCACCGTCGCATTCAATAATACGTGCAGTGAAGTAGTCGTTATCAAACACAAACGCCACGCTTTGAGCAATATGGTCAGGCTCACCTAAATGCTTTAATGGAACGCTTGCGGCAATTCTTTCCAGCATGTCTGGGCGCATTGAGGCAGTCATCTCAGTCTCGATAAACCCTGGCGCCACAGTGCCGGTGCGAATTCCATAGCGCGCCAGCTCTTTCCCCCACGTCACTGTTAGCGCATGTACCCCCGCTTTTGCCGCTGCGTAGTTACTTTGCCCCATATTACCCGCACGGGAAATACTAGAAATATTGACGATAACGCCTTCGTGCCCAGCCTCAACCATGTGCGTCGCCGCTTCACGCCCACATAGGAATACACCCGTTAGGTTAACGTCCAGCACACACTGCCATGAAGCGAGCGACATGCGCTTTTCTACAACGCCACCTTTCGCTTTAATCAACATCCCATCGTCAGTAATGCCTGCATTATTCACACAGCCACTGACAGGCCCCAAGCGCTGGGCGATATCAGCGAAGGCATGCTGAACCGATTGCTCGTCTGCCACATTAGCAACAAATGCATGGGCTGATACGCCCTCAGAACCAAGCGCAGAGACCGCGCTATCTAAAGCCTCTGCACTCATATCAATGAGGGCAATCTGAGCACCCTGCTTGCCTAACCGCTTGGCAATGGCAAACCCTAATCCACGGGCACCACCGGTAATCGCCACCACTTTTTTATCTAATTGCATCTCTTTCTCCTTAAGCAAGCGTGCTGGCAGCTAGCTAGTACCAACAACACGCACTCTTTCACCAATATTTGTGCATTGCAGCATATAAGAGCCAGTTTAAAATATCGAGCGGCCTTTGGCTTGCCAAACCACACTTGCTGCTTGTTTTTTATATTTCTGTCACCATATTCAACGATTACGCCTGTTTTGGAGTCGTCCATGCCTATTCTTCTCTTTATTTCGCTGTTCACTCTACTGGACTTTGTGCTGCTTTTTACCATCGGCAGCCAAATAGGCCTGCTAACCACGCTTTTATTAGTGCTAGGCACAGGCTTTATCGGGCTTCACCTCATTCGCAAGGAAGGCGTTTCTACTTTTGCCCGCGCACGCCAGCGCATGCAGATGGGTGAAATTCCTTCGCAAGAGCTGCTCACTGGGGCGGCATTAATTTTTGGCGGCGCCCTTCTGCTCGCCCCGGGGTTTCTATCGGATGCACTGGGCATTGCCTGCCTCATACCCAATGCGCGCCAGTTGCTGATGAAAGCGCTGACCTGGGCGGGGCTCAAAACTGCAACGGCCAAGCAACACACTTACCAGAGCGGCTCTTCAGGCTGGGAGCAGAACACTCAGCGCGACTATTCCAACACGCAAAACGGCCCAATTGAGGGAGAGTTTATTAGCGGCGACGATACACCTCGTCGGCGCTAAGTGCTTATCGCCTTTGAAAACCGCTATTGTGTAATTTTTTTCTTATCCACCCCTTGAAAGGTGTTGGCTAGCCCCCACTTTTGAGTCAGCACACAGGTTCGGTGAAAGCTACGCTTTCGCCATAAACATGAAGGCAACGTGCCTTCACTTTCCGAGGGCTTAGCCCACGGAAATCACTTTAAGCTAACTGCCCCTAGGGGCTTTGACGATACTCAGGAGAACGTGAGCATGAATATCCGTCCTTTGCACGATCGCGTTGTGATCCGTCGCGTGGAAGAAGAGCAGAAAACCGCTGGCGGCATCGTGCTACCGGGTAATGCACAGGAAAAACCCACGCGTGGCGAAATCCTGGCTGTTGGTAATGGCCGCATTCTCGACAACGGCGACGTACGCCCGCTGGATGTAAAAGTTGGCGATACGGTGATTTTCAAAGACGGCTACGGCGTTGAAAAGCAAAAAATCAACGGCGAAGAAGTTCTGATCATGAGCGAAGCCGATATCCTGGCCGTCGTTGAAGGCTAATCCGCCTCGGCTACTTACTTTCACTTTTCTATTTCAATATTTAGGAAGTAACGAACATGGCAGCTAAGCAAGTTAAGTTTTCTGATGATGCTCGTAAACGCATGGCGCGTGGCGTCGACATTCTGGCAAACGCCGTAAAAGTTACGCTGGGCCCGAAAGGCCGCAACGTAGTACTGGACAAGTCGTTTGGCGCACCGACCGTGACCAAAGACGGTGTATCGGTTGCCAAAGAGATCGAACTGAAAGACAAGTTCGAAAACATGGGCGCCCAGATGGTAAAAGAAGTTGCTTCAAAAACTTCTGACGCTGCGGGTGACGGCACCACCACCGCCACCGTTCTGGCTCAAGCGATTGTTGCGGAAGGCCTGAAAGGTGTTACTGCCGGTATGAACCCGATGGATCTTAAGCGCGGTATCGACCAAGCGGTCGCTGCGGCAGTGAAAGAGATCCAGGCAATGTCTGTACCCTGCACCGACACCAAATCCATTGCCCAGGTAGGTACTATCTCTGCCAACGGCGACAAGCGTATTGGCGAAATCATCGCTGAAGCGATGGAAAAAGTCGGTAAAGAAGGCGTCATCACCGTTGATGAAGGTCGCGGCTTTGAAGACGAGCTGGAAGTCGTTGAGGGTATGCAGTTTGATCGCGGCTACCTCTCGCCCTACTTCGTCACCAATCAAGACACCATGACCGTTGAGCTGGAAGACCCTTACATCCTGCTCGTCGACAAGAAGATCTCCAACATCCGCGAACTGCTGCCGGTGCTGGAAGCTGTTGCTAAGCAAGGCAAGCCGCTAGCGATTATCGCTGAAGATATCGAAGGCGAAGCGCTGGCCACGCTGGTCGTTAACAACATGCGCGGCATCGTTAAAGTAGCCGCTGCCAAAGCACCTGGTTTCGGCGACCGTCGTAAAGCCATGCTGCAGGATATCGCTATCCTGACCAACGGCACCGTGATTTCTGAAGAAGTCGGTCTGACGCTTGAGCAAGCGAACCTGGATCACCTGGGTACCGCTAAGCGCATGACCATGTCGAAAGAAAACTCCACCATCATCGACGGTGCTGGTGCAGAAGGCGACATCGAAGCACGCGTTAACCAAATCCGCGCGCAAATCGAAGACACTTCTTCTGACTACGACAAAGAGAAGCTGCAAGAGCGCGTTGCCAAACTGGCAGGCGGTGTTGCGGTGATTCGCGTCGGCGCGGCTACCGAAGTCGAAATGAAAGAGAAGAAAGCCCGTGTCGAAGATGCGCTGCACTCAACTCGCGCTGCCGTAGAAGAAGGCGTTGTGCCTGGTGGCGGTACTGCCCTGGTACGCGTCATGGCCAAAGTACAAGGCCTGACCGGCGACAACGAAGACCAGAACCACGGTATCAACATGGCGCTACGCGCTATGCAGGCACCGCTGCGTCAAATCGTAGCCAACGCTGGCGAAGAGCCCGCCGTCGTCATCAACCGTGTTAAAGATGAGACCGGCAACTTCGGCTACAACGCGCAAACCAGCGAATACGGCGACCTGTTCGAAATGGGCGTTCTGGACCCGGCGAAAGTAACCCGTACTGCCCTGCAGTCCGCTGGTTCTGTTGCTGGTCTGATGATCACCACTGAGTGCATGATCGCTGACGACCCGGAAGAGAAAGAAGCTGCCCCTGATATGGGTGGCATGGGCGGAATGGGTGGCATGGGCGGCATGATGTAATGCACCCATGAGCCTATCGCTCTGACGGTTAACGTCATTAAGAACCCCGCTTCGGCGGGGTTCTTTCTTTTGCATCACCTTTATGGCGCAACAAAGCGTGCTACCATCATCGCCTTTATTTGGCAGCTTTTAGGTTTAATTTCCCGTGCTTTCCAATATTCGTATCGTACTGGTGCAAACATTTCATCCGGGCAATATTGGCGCTACTGCCCGCGCCATGAAAACCATGGGGTTAACGGAACTTGTGCTGGTAAATCCGCGCACATTTCCCGATGACGAAGCTACTCGCTTAGCCGCTGGCGCAACGGATGTGTTGGAAAACGCTCGCTGTGTAAGCACGTTAGAAGAAGCCGTTAGCGACTGCGTTCAAGTCGTCGGTGCCAGCGCCCGATTACGCAGCATGCCGCTCCCGCATTTTGATGAACCAGACGACATGGCGCGACAGGTCATTGCGAACGCCGCGCAGGCCCCTGTTGCACTGGTGTTTGGTCGGGAACGTTCGGGCTTAACCAACGATGAGATTCGCTGCTGCAGCCATCAGGTCAGCATTCCCGCCAACCCTGAGTACGGTATTCTGAACCTCTCCCAAGCGGTACAAATTCTCGCTTATGAAGTGCACCGTGCTTGGCGGAAGCGCGATACCAGCGGCTTTGAGTATCAGCGCCCATTAGAAGCCACACCGCCTAGCCGGGAACAGTTTGGCTATTTCCAGGAGCACCTTGGAAAACTCATGCAACGGAGCGGGTTCTTAACCCAGCCTCATGCCCGCACTGAAGAGCAGTTGCAAGCGCTGTTCGCTCGTGCCCAACCCAGCCGAAAAGAGCTCTCGTTACTGCGCGGCCTGCTGAGCGCTTTTGAAACTCACTTGCCCAAACAGTAGCAACACTACTCGCTAGATTGCATTAAAAAGGGCAGCTTATCGCTGCCCTTTGCATTACTCACCACGACTGACGCGGCAGATATCGCTGATTAAAGCGACATGGCCGCCAGCCAGCCAAACGCAATCAGTGGAATGTTGTAGTGCAGGAAGGTCGGTACCACGCTGTCCCACATGTGGTCGTGCTGACCATCCACGTTCAAACCTGAGGTTGGCCCTAAAGTGGAATCCGATGCAGGAGAACCCGCATCTCCTAGCGCCGCTGCGGTGCCAACCAGCACCACGGTCGCCATGGGCGAGAAGCCAAACTGCACGGCCAGCGGCACGAAAATCGCCGCGATAATGGGAATGGTAGAGAAAGAAGAGCCAATGCCCAGCGTAATAAACAGGCCGACCAGCAGCATCACCAACGCGGCTAAGCCACGGTTATCGCCGAACAGATCGAAGGCGCCAGCGACGAGCGATTCGATATCACCGGTGGCTTTCATCACCTCAGCAAAGCCTGCCGCCGAGATCATGATAAAACCAATCAGCGCCATCATGCGCATGCCGCTGGTGAACAGGTCGTCCGCCTCGCGCCATTTGAAAATGCCGCCTAAGGAGAGCAAACCTATACCGACCAAACCGCCTACGATCATAGAGCCGGTATACAGCTGCAAACCTAATGCAGCCACAATCGCCACACCCGACATTACCAGCCCCAGCATATGAGGTTCAGCGGGTTTCCGTGTTTGTTGCGCGTTTGGCGCGGCTAAGTCTTGACTGGCGTACTGGCGCTGGCCACGGTAGCTAAACAAAAGCGCCACCAGTAAACCAATGGCCATACCACCTACCGGAATCGCCATCGCCATGGGCACCATGCCGCGGGTAATTTCCAGCCCTAACGACTCTCCGGCACTGTTCAAGTTTGCCAGCAATATATCGTTCAGAAAGATCGCCCCGAACCCCACTGGTAGCAGCATATAGGGAGCGGTTAAGCCAAAGGTCAGTGCGCAGGCTACGGCACGGCGGTCTAGCTGTAGGCGGTTCATCACCGCCAACAGCGGCGGTATCAGTACGGGAATAAAGGCGATATGCACCGGAATCGCATTCTGCGAAGAAATCGCCACCAGCAATACGGCCACTAGTAGGAGCATTTTCACACGCGCCTGATGAGCGGCCGTTGCCTCTTTACCCAACATGGTAATCAATCGATTCGCCAGCATATCGGGCAGGCCGGAACGGGAGATGGCCACCGCAAAAGCCCCTAACGTTGCATACGCTAGCGCTACTTGCGCGCCACCACCGACGCCCTCATTAAACGCGCTGAGCGTATCGTCTAGAGAAAGGCCACCCACTAGCCCCCCCACTAACGCTCCGACCACCAGAGCGAAAACAACGGACACGCGAAGAAGCGACAGTGCCACCATGACGAGCACTGCAAGAATTACTGCATTCATGGAAATACCCAGAGCTATTGGAAGGTCATTAACGCCGAAGGTGGCGGATTCTAACAGATAGAGCGCTGATAATCAGGCTAAACAAAGGCTACGCCAGGTGGAAATCAGTTTGATCATGGCAGCGAGCACAGCGCTACTTTTATTAACTAGGCTTGCTGCTTTATAAGATACTGCTTAGTATCCCGGCCTTTGGTGACACTTAACGCTTGCTATGGCAAAGCTTCTAAAGCCATCAAAGCCATGCGATAGTTAGACGCGTTAATCAACCACATAAAAGAGACGTGACATGGCACTCCAAAGACACCACACGCTGCTTCTTATTGTGCTCGCCAGCCTGGTTATTTCAACCGCCATGGGTCTACGCCATGGTTTTGGCTTGTTTCTGGAGCCCATCAGCAGCGACTTTGGCTGGGGCCGTGGCGTTTTTGCCTTCGCATTGGCTGTTCAAAACCTGATCTGGGGCTTATCCCAACCCTTTACTGGCGCGCTGGCCGACCGTTTTGGGGCGGCCAGGATTATCGTGGTAGGCGGTGCGCTTTACGTACTAGGGCTTTGCTTGATGAGCCTTTCTACCAGTTCTTTAGGAATGACCCTAAGCGCTGGCCTACTGATTGGCTTTGGTTTGTCGGGAACCACTTTCTCGGTCATTTTAGGTGCCGTTGGCCGTGCGGTCGCGCCTGAAAAACGCAGTATGGCGATGGGCATCGTCAGTGCGGCGGGCTCGTTTGGTCAATTCGCCATGCTGCCCGGCACGCTGGGCTTGATTGAGTGGTTGGGCTGGTCTTCTGCACTACTGGCCATGGGGGCGATTGCTGCCCTGATGATACCGCTGGGCGCGATGGTAAAAGACCGCCCCCGCGCCAATGCGCTGGGCGATTTAAGCCTGCGCGATGCGCTTAACGAAGCGGCTGGGCAAAAAGGGTTTTGGCTGCTTTGCCTGGGCTTTTTTGTGTGTGGCTTTCAGGTGGTGTTTATCGCGGTGCATTTGCCAGGCTATTTGTTCGATAATGGCTTAGCGGTGCAGGTAGGCACCACGGTGCTCGCTCTTGTCGGGCTATTCAATATTGTAGGTACCTATACCGCTGGCTGGATGGGCGGCATTTGGTCTAAGCCGCACCTGCTGAGCTGGCTATACTTAATTCGTGGTGTAGTGATTACCGCTTTTATCGTGCTACCGCTGACCACCACCAGCGCTTATCTGTTTGGTATTGCTATGGGTCTACTGTGGCTCTCCACTGTTCCGCTCACTAACGGTATCGTGGCCTCAGTGTTTGGTGTGCGCCACTTATCCATGCTGGGGGGGATTGTATTCCTGTTTCATCAGCTAGGCTCGTTTATGGGGGTATGGTTGGGTGGCTATCTGTACGACATCACCGGCCATTACAATACGGTGTGGCAGATTGTGATTATCCTCTCGGTAGTCGCTGCCGCTCTTCATTGGTTTATTAGTGAGAAGCCTCTCACCCGCCCCACTGCTCCCCAGGTGACATCATGACGCCAACCACTACGTTATGGACGGCACTTAGCCTACTGCTATTCAGCGGGTTCTTATTTCTGGCTTGGTGGGGATGGCAAACACTAGATCCATCACTGCTACTGTTTGGCAGCCGGTTATGCTAAATCACTGCCCACTTCATCAACGTTTTGGGTACTAATGTAACGTGGCTATTCCCTATCCTGGACATGTAGCTGTTGTGATCACGACGTTTATTGCCGTTGTGCTTGCCGTCTTACTGCATTACGAAGCACTTTGGCTAATCTCTCGACAAATTGAGCAGTCGCACCGCCCCCATCGCCAACGTATTCTCGTGATGGCGTTCGGCGTGCTAGCCACCCACATCGCTGAAATTTGGCTATTTGGGTTAACGGGCTGGTGGCTATCGGCCATTAACGGCATTGGCGCACTGAAAGGTTATGAGAGCTTTCACCTGCTAGATTATATTTTCTTCTCTGCGGTGACGTACACCACCGTCGGCTACGGGGATATCTATGCCGTCGGACCCGTTCGGTTCCTATACGGCACGCTGGCACTGACGGGCTTCGTACTGATTACATGGTCCGCTTCTTTCACATTTATCGAAATGCAAAAACATTGGCGTATTAATAAATAGCCAGCCCAACACGTTTGCTAAGGACACCGCATGTTTGAAGTACTTATTTTGTCGTTCGCGTTTGTTTTCGGTATTGCCGCCCGTCAAGTCAATCTTCCCCCGTTAGTTGGCTTTTTAGCGGCTGGGTTTGCCCTCAATGCGTTTGGCCCCAGCATTGGCCTGCCTGACGACGCAGGCCCACTCCTAGAGCATCTCGCCCACCTTGGTGTACTGCTGCTACTGTTCACTATTGGCTTGAAGCTAAATATTAGAAGCCTGGCCGAGCCGGTGGTATTAGGCAGCGCGTTGATACACTTAGTCATTACCTGCCTAGTGTTTACCTTTGGGTTCTCGGTGCTTTTTTCACTACCGTTGGATACCGCGCTACTGCTGGCCATCGCACTGTCGTTTTCCAGCACGGTGCTGGCCGCTAAAGTGCTGGAAAGCAAACGTGAGCTGCGTGCACTACACGGCCGTATTGCCATTGGCATTTTGATTATCCAAGACTTGGCTGCCCTGGCAGTGCTAAGTATGTATAGCGGCCAATCACCCAGCCTGTGGGCTTTGTTGGTATTCCTACTCCCTCTACTTCGCCCGCTTTTGTACTGGCTAATGAGCATTGCTCAGCATGACGAGCTATTAGTATTGATGGGTGCGGTGCTGGCGATTGCCGTCGGCGGCATGGGTTTTGAAGCCGTTGGATTAAGCTCTGAGGTGGGCGCTCTGGTGATGGGGTTACTACTAGCCAATCACCCTCGCGCCCAGGAGCTTTCCAAAGCGCTATGGGGGCTCAAGGAAGTACTGCTGATCAGCTTTTTCCTGCAAATTGGCATGGCAGGCTTACCGGATGCCAATGCACTGTTATTTGCCGTGGCGCTTGCCGTTGTACTGCCGCTAAAGGGAGTGCTGTTTTTTGCTCTGCTGATAGCCTTCCGGTTACGCGCTAGAAACGCTTTTCTGGGCAGTTTAAGCCTCACGGCCTACAGTGAGTTTGGACTCATCGTCGCCTCAAGCATTTTAGAGGAGTGGCTGGTTCCGTTAGCCATTGCCGTGGCGCTCTCATTCGTCATAGCGGCACCCTTTAACCGCTTGGCGCATAGCCTGTTTGACCGCTGGGAAAAACATTTAACTCGCTTTGAACGCCATGCGCGCCACCCTGATGAGCAACCCGTCAACCTAGGAACGGCCACTGTACTAGTGCTGGGTATGGGGCGAACAGGCAGTGCAGCTTACGATTTCTTCCGCAATAAAGGGCTAGAAGTGGTAGGTATCGATTCTGACCCCAACAAGTCAGACAACCAGCGCCATGTTTATTATGGCGATATTGAGGATGTGGGGTTTTGGCACCAGTTGGATATCCGCGGCCTCTCCGCTGTCACCTTGGCTACCCCCGAACTGGAAAGCAAGCTGATAGCAAGTCGCGAGCTGCGCAAGGCTGGCTTCACCGGCCAGCTTATTGCTGGCATTCATTTTCAAGATGAAGCCGAGCCGCTGCATAGTGCCGGTGTCGATCAAACTTACCTATTGATGACCGGTGCAGGCATCGGCATTGCTGAAAAAACCTGGGAGAAACTGCAGGAAGCCTCGCAGTAGTATTAAGATGCGCCGACTTGGCGATGCCGCCAAAGGCGCATCAACACACCGTGTTTCGGTGAAAACAGTAGTGCCATAAAGAAGCAGCCGGTGGCCACTAGTACGATGGTGCCGCCGGAAGCCACATCAAATGCAAACGATAGCCATAAACCCAGTACCGCAGAGCCCACCCCTACCCCGACAGAGATAAACAGCATGGTTTTGAAGCGGTCGGTGAGTAAGTGAGCCGTTGCCCCCGGCGTAATCAGCATGGCTACTACTAAGATAATGCCCACAGTTTCTAAACTGGCCACAATTGTGAGAGTGAGCAGCAGGATCAAACCGTAGTGAATGACGCCTGTGTTAAATCCCAAGGCCTGGGCTTGAGTTGGGTCGAAGGCGTAGAGCATTAGCGGCCGGAAGGCGAGCCAAACCACCAGCAGCGCTACGACGCTCGCTGCTAACGTCAGCAGAAGTGCTGACTGCTGCACCCCCAGCACATTGCCAAACAGGATATGCATTAAGTGAGTGCTAGAGGCAATTTTGCTGATCAGCACAATGCCAAGCGCAAAAGCCCCGGTAAACATAATACCCATTGCCGCATCGGATTTAATTCGAGTATGGCGCTCAATAGCACCAATCCCCAGCGACGTTAAAGCCCCGGTCACAAAGGCGCCAATAAAAAAAGGCAGCCCCAGCAAGTAGGCAATCGCTACCCCTGGTAGTACGGCATGGGAAATCGCATCCCCAAGTAGCGACCAGCGCTTTAGTACCACATAGCATGAGAGCATGCCGCAAATAGCGCCGACCATCATCGACGTGAGCAACGCCCGCTGCATAAACGCGTATTGAAAAGCATCCGAGATGCTATCAGGCAACAGGTTGACCGGCACCATGAGCGCAGCAATCAGCCCGGCCACTAGGGCACTACTAAAAGCGTCTAACGTATGTAACATGTCTGATGCCTACTATTTGGTTGCCAGCGCTGGGCTGCCAGCCACACTGACTTCGTATGCAGATTGCTCTATGGAGCTAACGGCTAGCTCCGCCAGCTTGCTATCGCTGAGCATCTCGTCAGGGGCTCCTTCTCCGCGGATAAATCGGTTAATCAGCACGACGTGATCCACATACCGGCGCGCCCCGGGCATATCGTGGGTGACCATAACAATGGTTCTTCCCGCTTCGCGCTCCCGCTTTAGAACATCCAGGATGAGCTGCTCGCTGGGCGGGTCAACGCCTGCCAACGGCTCGTCCAGCAACAGAATACTCGCCTCTTGCGCCAGCGCTCTGGCAAGCAGCACACGCTTTTTTTGCCCTCCAGAGAGTGCTCCAATGGGCCGGTCAGCAAATGCCATCATATTGACATCATCCAGCGCTTTTTCGACCGCGTGGCAATGCCGCTGCTCATGCCAGCGAGCAGGCAGTAACCGCCGCCACCAAGCATCTTGGCGCATATGCCCATAGCGAGCACTCATGACGGTTTCCCAAACCGAGATGGGGAAATCCCACTCGATTGCTTCTCGCTGGGCCATATAAGCGATACTACCCGCCTTTCTATGATGCTCAATCGCTTTGCCAAATGCATCAACCTGGCCACGCAGCGGCTTCATACTACCGGTTAATACGTGAAACAGTGTCGATTTACCTGCGCCATTGGGCCCCACAATCGCTGTCCAGCGGCCTGCCGGTAACGAGAGATGGATATCCTCCAATACCGGCTGCCGTTGATAAGCAGCATAGAGTCCCTTTACTTCAATCGCAGCTGTGTGCATTGCTAGAGACGTATCCATAAAAATTACTCAGAAGCCAAGTAACGGCGCAGCAACGCCACATTATGGCGTTGCATAGCAAAATAGTCGGCAGCTTCACCATCAGGAGCACTCAGCGAATCGACATAGAGTGGCCCTGCCACTGGCAGCCCCGTATCACGAGCAATACTGGTCACGTGACGATCCGATATCGTGCTTTCCCAGAACAGAGCAGCAGGCTGGCGCTCCTTGATACGGTCAATGACTCGCATCAGTTGGCGCGGCGAGCCCTCTGTTTCAGCATTTGTGCCCCAAATACCGTCATGCTCAAAACGGTAGGCATCGGAAAAATAGAGGAAGGCCGCTTCACTAGAGAGCAGTATGCGGCGCTCATCTGGGATAGCTTCCAGCGATTGCTGTAGCTCTACATGAAGAGCTTGCAGCTGTGCCTCCAAGTTAGTCGCTCGCTGCTGAAGGGCATCGCCTTGGTGAGACAAACCATCTTTCAAAGCATTTGTGATAGCTTGCACGTAGGCAATGGCGGCACGCGGATCCATCCACATATGTGGATCAACATCCCCTTCCATATCGCCAGTAACGATCGACTGAGTGGGATAGCCAGAGGCTTCGGCAACGGCAACCATTGGTACATCCTCTTGCACAACCGACTCAACTTGACGCATCCACTGCTCAAGCTGGTAGCCGTTGTAGAAAACGATGTCAGCCTCCTCAAGCGCTGCAAAGTTGTCGGGGGTTAGCTCCCATTCGTGCACCTCAGCATTAATAGGCGTGAGTACCGTTACGTTGGCATCCTCACCGGCTACTTTTTTAACTAAGTCACCGAGCACAGAAAAAGTCACTGCAATATTGATGGACGGCTGCTGCAACTCCTCCGCCTGCGCGGTGGTCACAACGCTGGTCCAAGCCAATGAAGCGCTTAGTACGGCCCACGCATACTGTTTGGGCATCCTGTTTCTCCCTCGTGCTAGGCTGGTGTTAAATACAACTGTAGCTCAACAAAAAAGCTTTGTGCAAACAATTTAGCCTTGGCTAACAATTATCGTGAAAAATGCGCTACCATCGCCAATTAACGTTTCCACTAACCTTGATAACCTTTGCCAATGAGTGATCACGAACAGCAGCGCACCCTCTCTCCACGCGGTCAAAGCGGTGATGCACTGCCCCCCGTGGAACAGCACGCACAGCAGTATGAAACGGTGCGCAATGCACACGAAACCGAGTTGATCGAAGATTATGTCGAGCTAATTGGCGATTTAATTCGGCATCGTGGCGAGGCACGCGCCGCCGATATCGCCAATCGTATGGCAGTAAGCCAAGCAACCGTATCGAAAATGATTCGTCGCTTGAATGAACTAGGATTAGTGACCAGCAAGCCCTATCGCTCGCTTTTTTTGACCGAAGAGGGTCAGAAAATGGCGGAAACGTCCCGCGCCCGCCACGACATTGTATTGCACTTTTTACGGGCGCTCGGCGTAGATGACAGCACGGCAAGAATTGATGCCGAAGGGATGGAGCATCACGTCAGCGATAAGACGCTCACCATCATGCAGCGCTTCACCGAACAGCAGATTAAGTAGTCGCCCTCTCTCCCTAGCGGGGCACCCGAAGTGTAAAGTCATCGAACCACGTTAAGTGATTCGATGACTAAACCGAATGTTATCGGCCTCTAGCATAGAGCGTATTCAGATCTTGATATTATCCGTCACCTTCCAGACACCAGGTGAATTCCATGCAGCCTGGTGTATGAGCTCTTTCTCTGCAAAATTGTGGGCTTTGCCACTTAGCGTGACATTATGATCATGCACATCTACTTTAATGGCATTAGCATCTTGAAGCGCTCTTCGTTTAAGTGCGGCCTCAATATTAGCCTTAACCGCCGTCGTTGTCGGCTTAGGCTTGAGAACAATCTGGTTACTAACACCGGTAACACCTGCTAAATACCGAATAGAGCTTGTAGCTAGGCGACGTTGATACTCCCAGGGCACCTCCCCTGTTAGCGTTACCCATCCATCTTCAACCATTACCTTGATCGGGTCGTTGGGAATAAATACATTCCACTCAAGCGTGTTCTTAACCGCACGTGCTATATCAGCATCAGTGCGCTGGTTCTCTCCTGGCAATTTTACGTCAATTTCCACGGCTACTCCTTTAATACCATCAACCCGCTGAGCCGCCTTCTCTGCATGCCATTTTTCAGCGTAACTATCAACATGACCCGCTAATGTTACAATGCCGTCTTTTACCTCTACGCCAATATCCGACGCTCGGACAGAAGGTTCATCGCTAAGTTCCGCAAGCACATCTTTTTGAAGTTGGCTATCTGATTTTGACATCATCAATACTCCTTTTTTTGCAGTTAATCTTTCCGTCAACTAAATGACTTTTAAATAATTTTCGATTTACTTGACCTCAAGTTTTCTCCGTAACGCCTGTTTGGATTTGGGCATGGTGATTGTCAGGATGCCATCTTTGAATTTGGCCTCTGCATGCTGTGTATCTACATCTACAGGCAAGGCAATAGTCCGAGCAAAAGCGCCTTGCCATATTTCCGAGTGATAATATTCATCTTTCTTTTCTTCGGTTTCACCAGATCGCCGCCCTTTTAACATCACAGCATGGTCGGTGATCTCAATATCGATCTCCTTACGATCAACACCAGGCATCTCAGCACGAACGACCAGCTCCTTTTCTCGGTCAATAATGTCAATCTTAGGGTTATTCTGGGCAAAAAAACCGAGCCTTTCCTTTATCACATCATCTCTAAAGAAAGGCTTTAGCCAGCTACGCTCAAAAAACCCCTCCATTAATCGATCAAATTCTTCAAGCGGATTTAGCGACCGACTGGCTGGTAATGCGCTTGACTCCTGACCCGCAACCACAGGTTTGTTGGCAGTTTTTTCCACGACTTCTCTCCTATCTACTTTCATCTGATTTCGTCAAAATCCATATCCAGCACGTTTAATCCTAGGCATCAAATAAAATGCCATTAGATGTCACTTGGATATTTATAGTGCAAACATTTTTTTTGAAAAGGTGACCAACGTAACGAAAAAGTAGGCGGATGCAGACTCTGAGTGCAACACACTCATTGGATGGTTGATGGGCTTTCATGGTACTTGGCCATCAGCTCGCTCATCACTTCTATCGGACATTTAAATCCAAAGCGTTTTCGAGGTCGCATATTCAGCTCAAAGGCAATGGCGTCCAGCTCTTCCTGGCTATGTGCTG